>JAAUQL010000071.1 GCA_012033595.1 Cyclobacteriaceae bacterium
GTTATATTGTTGATTGTCAAAGCTTTAATATAACCAAAAAGCATGGATTTTTTATATAATTCCTCCTATTTATTAATCGAACTCAGGTTATTAATAAATTGCTGGCCGTTTTTAAAAAAAACACCTCCAAATAGTGCCCACCAGGTCCGAAATAGTACAAAGGGATTAGATGTGACACGCCACAGGCCTAAGCAGTAGTGCATGACCAGGCATGTAAGGCGCATACTCACCGCAGTCCGCCTTTCACGAAAGTATCCCACACATTTCCCGCGAAGAATCTCCCAAACGTACCCAGGGCACCAAGGCCTGATTTCCCTTTTTCGATGTTGATGGCCTGCATGGTGGTGAGTTGCCGGGCAAAATCAGCTATTTCTATTTTCAACTTGCCCTTGCCCAGCACGGCACCGCGGTCTGAGCTGCCTTCGAACAAAGTGATGAAAAGTGTAGTGGTATCTGCCCATACATCCAGTCCCGGATTGTTTTCCATATCCTTAAATCCCGAAAAAAAGTAGGTGTTCCCTTCTTTGCTTTTGAGCACCGTTTCATAGTTCATTTTCTTTCTGGCTTCATTGCCGGGTTCGCTTACGAAGAGGTTGAACCTGCCGGCGCATGCCGTCATCGGATATGCCGAGAGCCTGGGTGCCTGCATGGTGCCGATCATTCCGGCAAGGTGGTCTTTCCGGGTAATGAAGGTATCGACATCTTCAGTCCTGATGGTAAGCGTAAATTCAAAGGAAGATTTTTGTTCTTTTCCCAGATCGTAAGCCTTGTCGAAATCATCTTTCTCGTCCATCGAGAAAAATCCCTTCATGGTTTCCGTAAATTGAACCCCTGGTGTAGGTGGTACTTTTGGCCTGGGCGGCACCGCATCAAAAGCATAGTCGATATCGGCGCCCATTTCTTTGGCGATTAGTTTGCAATTGCGCTCAGCCAGGCCGCTGATGGTGAGCAACGGATTGGTGCCCACCGGTCTTGGCACTATGGCGCCATCCATTACAAATAGTCCTGGATAGCGTGTCGTACCCGATTTGCCCTTATACACCTGTCCTTTGTGATCGACCACAGCACTTGCAGCATCGTCGCCCATCACGCAGCCGCCCAGGGGATGCACGGTGACCAGGTCATAGTCCATCATTTTGGTCCAGCTTGGGTTTTTGATGAAATTTCCGCCCAAAGCGGCCGTGGCATCATGCAGACTTTTGCCTACTTTTTTAAAAATCCCCTCCTTGCCTACGCCTTTCCAATCGATGCGCACATGGTCATCTTTCAGCTTTATGGCGCCATCGCCACTGTCGTGTGACATTACCAGATAAACCTGCGTATTGTTGATGGCTCCTTTGTATGGTCCACCTATCCAGCTCAGGAACTCCCTCCATTTCTCTTTCCAATAATCTAAAAGGCCCCGGTCGGTATTGCGGCCAATAGTTCTGGAAAAACTGGTCAAGGCCGGCACCATCACAGACCTGATAGAGGCCGGAATGCTTCCCTCTTCCAGGGTCATGCCGTCTTCCAGCTTTTCCCTGTGGCGCATGTCTATTACACTGGTGATGCACGGGCCTACCTTGTTCATTTTGCCTTGCACAATCCTATTGCCGAGGCCAATACCATTGATGGGGAAGTCATTGTTATATCCAAAGCCCAGCACATCGCCGTTGCCGGTAAAGCGCTTGCCGAGCATTTTAGAAAGGTCGAGCCCATGGGCCTGCGAGCGCAGCAGGATCTCGGTACTGCCCAGCGATCCGGCACATAAAAAGACATTTTCGGCTTCTATAAACAGAGGTGGGGCGTCGAACTTTTCCCTTCCGGTATGGTATAGTTTGCCGTAAACCAACCAACGGTCGCCGACGCGCTCCAGGTGCGAAACACCGATGTTGGTGAAGATTTCGGCTCCGTGGTTTACCGCATCTGGCAGGTAGTTCATGGCGGTGGTGTTTTTGGCGCCATGGTTGCATCCCGTCACGCAGTCGCCACAGTTGTTGCATGCGCCTTGTTCCACCCCCACATGATTTGTCTTTGCCTCGAAATTCACATTGATATCCACCAGTCGGAAGGGCTCATTGATGGCCCGGGCCGACCTGCGCATGCCTTCCGTTTTGGCCAGTACCGGATAGCCCTTAGTCCCTTCGGGATAGGGCACAGGCCGCAGCATTTCCCAGGCCCGGGTTATCCCATCTTTTAGCGGTATTCTATCTTCTCTAAGGGCCCTGGGCCAGACGGGGTCTTCAAATACCCGTTCTTCGGCTTCGATAGACACATTGGCATTCACCAGCGAAGTGCCACCCAGGCCACATCCTTTGAATACGCTGATGTCGTCACCCACCACCAATTCAAACAGGCCATTATCATCGCCGATGTTTCTTTTGCCTTTGTTGATCTGCATCTCTTTGCCAGCCTCCAGCAGGGTGTCGGGAAATTCGCCGGGAAGAAATTCCTTTCCTTTTTCCAGCAGGCACACCTGCTTGCCGATGCGTGCCATGCGCGAAGCAGCAATGCTGCCTCCGTATCCGGAGCCTATCACAATGACTTCATAAGACTGCTTTAGCTCGGTGATGGGTTTCGATAGTCTGTTCATGGTCTGTTGATTATAGCTATGGGTTCTTTTTCGATGAGTGAAAATTCGATGGGGTCACCTTCAAATTGTGGTTTTTCGCTGGTGCCGGTACGGTGCCAGTTGCTCACCACCTTTTTGATGCCGATCGGGTAGATGCACAGTTTTTTTTCACTTACGTGAATCCGCAAGAAATTTTTAAAGCCCTGGTGACGAAAAGAGGAGGACGCTTCGGTAGGATGGGAATGAAAAACCAATGTACTTGTCAAGAGATACAGGCCGAAGATAAGGCCACTCAGCAGTCCGCCAATCACCACCATGATCAGGGCAAAGAGCAACATTTGCGCTAAGCCATTGATGGGCAGCCGGAGTCCGGCCAGGTTAAGGATGGCAATGCCCCAGATACACATATAGAAGTTGGCTACTTGCAATACCGCATGGGCCAGGCCTGCTATGTAATTCCATTTCTTTTTGCCGGTGCTGGTGTCGGTAAATAAGAGAATGCCGATAAATAGTACCGCATTGAACAATACCACCGATGGGCTGTGGCGGATATATTGAAAAATCACCAGGGGATAGTCCAACACACTGCCCCATGTTATCGGCACGAGCGCCATATGTTCCATAAAGGAGCCTCCGCTTGCATATACCGAACTGCTCTGTAAAAACCACGAAGCAATCAGGTGGAACATTCCCAGGAAAAGGCACATGCTCCAGTTGTAGTACGGAAAGGCAAGATTGCGCCTGGCGAGCCTTCGCGAATCGGAAAATGAAGGAAAAACACTTTTCAATCTGGCCTTATTGCCATTTCAAAATTGATTTCGTCGAGAAGTGGATGCGTGGGATGCATAAAAGCCCCGCCACCACCAGCGGTAATCAATTGGGTGAGCTGTCGATCACTTTGGAGTTCATAGCGCGAATAGTGGTGCAAATCGCCAGTGAGAATTAGCTGTACATGAATATCTTTTGGTTTATGACCATAATGGGAATCCTGACATTTGAGCACCCGATTGATGAAAAAGTTGAGCCTGTTGTCGGCTTCAAAGTCTGACGACAATGCGGCATATACCCAGGTAGGCTCTGCGGTGCATAAGATCACCTTGTCGCCATCTTGAAATGCCTTGTTGGCCACATTTCTGAAATAGGCCAATTGAGGATCGTCAATGTCGCTTTTCAGCTGAATGTCGATGCCCAGCAGCCAGTAGTTGTGCGGCAGCTTGATGGCAAAATAGCTTCTTTTTTGCATGGTGAGCCAGTTGCCAAGGGCGCGTCCCTGACAAAAGAGGCGGATAAAGTTGGTGAGCCCATCGTACCAGTCGTGGTTGCCGGGAATGGCAAACAGCCTGGGTTTTTCTTCTTTGGGTTCGCCGTTTTTCCAGGGGAAAGCCGCGTTGTAAGGGCCTTGCAGGCGGTTGCGGTATTCGTGCTTTTCGGGGGTCGGATAGACCTCATCGCCGCCCATCACAAGGATTTGCCCGCGGGGCAGAGTTTCACCGCCTGTTTCTATTTTATCCTGTGCCATGAGGTGGGCCAGGGTATAGGTGGGGTCGAAGCCATCGCCAAGGTCTGAGATGTAGTCGATCCAAAGTTCTTGTCTGTCGGAGAAGTCGAAGTATTCGGGTTGTGCAGCAAACGCCTGGATTTCCCGCTTGTCGGAATAACTGCCAAAAACTCCGGAGATCACGGTTTTTACTGCCGTGGCGGCCAATTGCTTGGCGTCGTACCAGCCCACCATAGGCTTTCGTTCAAATTGCATAGTCGATTAGTTTGGTGGCCATATCATAGTTCAGTCTCAGGCTGCCGCCTTTACCATCCGGCTTTCGGACATGGTAACTCAGGCGTGATCTAAGCCGTTTTTGTGTGTTTTGGTATAGTGTTCCCTCCATCAGTGTTTTTCCTTCCTTTATTATAGCCATACCGATTTTCTTAAATTCAAGTCCCAGCATCAGGTCGAGGGCGGTATGCACGTTGAATTTCGCGCAAAGCGAATATATCTCCTGTTCATGAATGAAATGCCACTCGCTTTCATACGTGGAGTTTTCGCGGCTTTTTTCACGTTTCAGGCGATGATTGAAACATGGAATTTCTTTGCCGAATGCTTTAATGTAAATGCTGGAGAAATGATGTATGTCGTCCGGTGCTGTGGCATAGACCAGGTATGAATAAAAGCTTACGCTAAATTGTTCCTGAGCGGAATTCAAAGTTCCGTGAAACTCATTACGAAGATTGAACCTGGTGACGGGTTCTGTCATTTTGGTGGCTGCTGCATCCATTGGGATGCCGTTTTCGGGCATGGCAGCCAGCGTGTTTTTGGCATCGGCGTAGCCCATGTTGATCAGCGAGCGGGCATCGATCTTGCCAAAGAAAAGGTCAGGATCAAGGGGCAGCGGAAATTTGGGTTTGATCACAAAAAGCTTCACCGGTTTTTGTTGTTTCATACTTTTACTTACCCCTGTCCTTGCTTCATTGATCAACGCAATTCGGGCATATTCCTCCAGTAGCCCTCCATTGGCACTCATCTCTATCATGTGTACATATTGATTGAGTGCACCAGGCAGGTAAGTGGGTGTATTGCCAATGGCCCAAACCAGCCACAACTCGGTGGCACCACGTTGTACTGCCTCTATCAGGTTGGCATCTTTTATCCAGACGGCATCAGAATACCAGTCGCCATCGATCTGCAGACCCGGCATTACAATGGGCAGCGAAACGCCTGCGATGAGGTGGTCTTCCTTAGCACGGTGGTGTGGAATTGCCTCGATAGATTTGTTGGAAAAGTTACAGACATTGAAGGTGACCTCGCCCCGGTCAAAGACATTGATTTTATGTATATCGATGCCCAAGCCAGGAAAAATCTTGTTGCGGATACCGTTGGCATCGGCATAGCCCATCATGTTCAGAGGCTTAAAATATTTTTTCAGAGGCTGTAAAGACATAAATTTTTTGATGTCCAATGCTCTCCAGCGAGCTGCGATTTGGTCACCGTCGAGACCCGATGCCAACATACCGGCATTGAATATGCCACCCGAAGTGCCATCGACATGGTCAAATGATACGCTGTTTTCTTCCAGGGCAATCAGCACCCCGGCCTGGTAAGCCAGGCGCATGCCCCCGCCAGCTAAAATGAGCGCACGTTTTGCTCCCTCCATATTTTTGTTTTTATCGATCAGCACCTTGTTTCCTGGTTTTATGGGTATAAATGAAAATGACTATCCAGCCCAACAATTCGTAGCTCAGGAAAAACAGCGTGAGGTAGTTGGGCTGGCCATCGGCCCACCACGAAACCAATCTGGCTACAATGCCCGATCCCATGACGGTGAGAAAGAGGATGTTGAACGTCCTGACTTCGAATATTTTTTGGTAAAACAATAGGGCAAATAAGCCAAAACCCAGCTCAAGTGCCCTGAGAAAGCGGTATTGGCTCAGCAAATTGATGCGTGCATGGTCGCTGAGTACGTGTGGATCGAAATGGAACAGCAAGTCGAAATCGAAATAGGGATTGATAAATGCGCCCCAAAACCCGGCAATTGTTACCAGACCGATATAGGTGAAAAAGAAAAACCGGCTGAGAAAGCTCACTTGTCCATGGTTTTGAGATAATACAAAAACACGATGCCTGAAAACAAATCGAACACAGCCACGGTACCGGCTATCATTCCGAAGATGCCATGGTACATGCCAAGGCCTACCGCAATGGCTGCGCCCAACTTTTGCAGTGCACTCCAAAGTACAGCGGGGTGCTGAGGCCTGGCACTATACAGTGCCTGCAACATGAGCCCGCCAAATAAGGTCATGAACATACCGATGATGGCAAAGAAGTGGGCGGACGTATCGGTGACGGTGGCACCAATAAGCTCGAGTACATATCCGGGGGCGGCTACCTGGGTTATTCCAGAGGCCATGGTGGCCAGCGAAATCAATATCACGATGGCATTCAGGTATTTTTTCATATCGCGGTTTGTTTGCCCTGCCTTGCCTTGGCAATGAAGAAATACATGGTCACCCCCCACATGATGCTCAGGATGATCCAGCGGAGATCGTTCAAAAACATCCACTCTTGCAGTAGCTTTTGCAAGGTGGCCATATCGGCGACACCGGCAATAAACTGATTATTGACTTTTTCTATAAACATTTGCTGGATGATCACCGGTGCAAACAGCCCCGGGATCCAGAGCAGAGGCACCCATCGCAACCTGCTTTTCCATTCGGTGATGAGCATTATCACGATGGCCACCGCCATAATGGGGATGGTGATAAAGAAAAATCTGGTAGCGGTAGTGGTCTGCGGTATAATGGCGTCGTAGTAATTTTCCAGATTGAGCGTGTTGGGATAGTGCGGAAACCAGAAGAAATGCAAAGACCAGAAAAGGCCGAGATAAATAGATGCACAAAAAAAGATGTAAGCATTGTTGATGTCGATGAGCGTTTTTTCATGGGGGTAGATTTTTATAATTGGGTTAAACCTGCATGGAATAGGGTGTTGTCGGGCGTAATCTGTTATTATTCATTTATCTGATTCTGTATTTTTCATAATCGGTCACTGAAGGCGGGGGCAGCCAGTCCTCACTCAGACCAAGCCCATAGATGCTTTCCAGCCCTTCGGTCATTTCTTTGGGGGCTTCGTCGTAGGTGATAAACCAGCAATCGAAGTGGTCGTCGAGCACCCCATTGGCTTTGGGCATGTACATGGTAAAGAATGGATTCGGATTGATGTCGATATCGCGCAAAAAAGCTACCCTGGGGTGATCGCCGATATATAAATTGGCCCTGGCCTTGCCAAAGAGGTTGACCCCGGCCTTGGTATTGAAATAAATGTAGGACGCCATGAGCATATTTCGAAATCGGCAATAGTTGGCGGTTCCGATTTTTAATTTGAGCGAAGAAGACTTCGGTCGTTCTATTTCTATTCTAAATGCAAATCGGCCATCTTTTTCGTACTGGCTGCTCACCTTGCTTTCATTACTCACGAAGTCAAGGTTGGCTTTGTGTTTGGGCATGCCCCAGATGCCTTTGCCGCCTTTTACGGATATTTCGCTGCTTACCGGCAAGTCGATGATGTACTGACCCGTGCCGTAGGTTTTCATCATAAGGGCGTTTAGTATGGGTGGCGCAGGGCGGCTGCCATGTGTGCAGCCAATGGCGATGCTGTACTCGATGTACTTGCCTATGCTGGTATCTACGTAGTTGATGACCGTGATCAGGAGGGCAGCCCTGCCATTGGGCAGCTTTAGAGCGTGTACCTCATTGCCGGGCAAGAGGGCATTGGCCTTGTGCCAGTCGCAGGAAAAACCGGCCATCAGGGCAGGGGAATTCCGGGCACTTACCGGCATGACGTAGGGGATGTTGTCCACGAGGGCATGGCGCCCTTCGTATTTTTTTATGCGTTTGGGTATGGCCATATTTAGTTTTGGTTTAGTTCTTTGATCATAATGGGAAATATATCTTTGTCCGCATTTTTACCGAAGAATACATCGAGGTGGCTGTAGTTTTCAAGGATGTATAATTTATGGATTCCCGGGCGGATACCCTGTAGATATTCGAAGGTCTTGCGCTGGCTGTCGGGATGAAAGCAAAGGTTCTGCGCTCCGGCAAAAAGCACCACCCTCGCATCTGTTTTGGGGGGTGTCTCTACATAGCTGTTTGCACTATGTTCCGGATCCGCCGGCATCAGGGCGCCTTTGTGCAGACATTTTTTCATGTGGTCGAAAAAGGTCAGCGGTACTTCGGCAAATTCATATTGTATCCAGTCCATGGTTTTTTTGTTCAGGTTTTCCAAAAGCCAAAGTGCTGGCCATCCTGCGCCATACGTAAAGCTGACAAACTTGCCCACGAGCGTGTCCTTTTCGCGATGTGTGGCCGCCACCAACAAGCACAAGGCCTTCGATTTGAGATCGGGAGCGTGCAGTCCCCAGGCAGGATTGAGGTAGTCGAAGAACAGTTTGACAAATGGCAGATAATAGTTGATCTTGAAGAGCGAGTATGGCGACACAACAGGGTGAAGCGAGACGGCATTGCTGATGATGGTCCTGACCTGTGGTACCAGGCCGAGTGCTGCGGAAATCATAAAGCTGGTGCTTCCCTGACAATGGATAATGGCTTTTATTTCTTCCTTACCCGTCAATTCAACCACTTTTTTTACCGCTGCCGGATGGTCATTCAGTGCCACCTGATCCAGATCCCAAGGCTGGGGTTCCAGGTCGATGCTGCCCCGCCAGTTTTCGAGCCACACATCATATCCTTCGCGGGCCAGCATGGTGATGAGGTTTTGATCGGTCGGTGGATCAAAGATATTGGCGCGTACACCGGCTCCGTGTACCAGCAGTACCGGGCACTTGCTGATGCCATCATTTACCAGATGCCTGAGGTTGCACTTTATGCCGTCGTAGGCATCAAAAGCAATCGTTTCATATCGATGGGTCATTGGTTAGACATTGGTTAGGTTATGTTAATAAGCAGTATTGAAACCTTGACAATTTCACGATCAATTTCAATGAAGGCCTGATCAATTCCTGATAAGACCAACTGGATTATTAATGAGAAATATAGTAATTATATTTTAAAATGTTAGTAGGGCTGTATTTTAAGTCAAATATTTGACAATCTCCCTGGCTGCACCGTGTCCTGTCGGTGCTAGTATGGCAGGCAAACAGCAGATTGGTTCAAAGCTTGTCTCTTCACTGTGTCAAATTCAAACTTTATTCCGGAAACATACTAAAGCAAACCCAAACGGATGAATGCCCCTCATGTCCAGTCAAGGCACAAAAGCCCTTTGGAATTAATTTGGGTTATGCGATTTGATTTTGTGATTGTGACTTGAGATTTTTAACATTTACACATAAGCCGATAGTACGCTTTCTGCATGCTTCTTTTCCTCTCTGCTTTACAATTGAGCATAGCTTGAAGTACCTTGCTTTTCTGGCCGGAAAATGTTTTATTTTCGTCCCAGCGAATATTTTATTAAAAAACAAAATCCCATGCAGAGACACGCCTGGCGCATGATGCCCAAAGCCGGATCGATCGACCACCTGAAATTGGTGGAAGAATCCATCGAAAACCCGGAAGCCTATGAAGTGCAAATAGAAGTGAAAGCTATCGGACTCAACTTTGCCGATATATTTGCCATGTACGGCTTGTACGGTGCCACTCCTCCGGGTTCTTTTGTGCCCGGACTGGAATTTTCGGGTATTGTACTGCAAAAAGGGGGCAAAGTGAGCAGCCTCAGTATTGGAGATAAAGTGATGGGCGTTACCCGCTTTGGCGGCTACACCTCGCACCTCAACATAAACCAAAGCTATCTGGTACCCTTGCCGGAAGACTGGAATTTTGAAGAGGGAGCCGCCTACCTCGTGCAGGTGCTCACAGCATACTATGGATTGGTGGAACTGGGCAATCTGAAACCTGAACAAACGGTGCTGATACAAAGTGCTGCTGGTGGTGTGGGTCTTTGGGCCAATCGTATCGCCAAGCTAAAAGGTGCTTTTACCATTGGTTGTGTAGGCAGCGAGTCGAAACTGCCACTGCTGCGTACCGAAGGCTATGATGTGGGTTTTGTGAGGGGCAAAAATTTTAGAAACGAGCTTCACAAGGCACTGGGCAAAAGAGCGCTTCACCTGGTAATGGAATGCGTCGGTGGACGGGTATTTATGGACAGTTATCTGGCCATGGCTCCCGAAGGCAGGATGATCGTGTACGGCTCGGCCCGCTATGCGCAGACCAGCGCCAAACCAAACTACCTCAAACTGCTATGGTTGTTTTGGAAAAGACCCAAACTCGATCCCCAAAAAATGATTGAGCAAAACAAGGCAGTTATGGGTTTCAATCTCATTTATCTATATGAAAATGCTCCCCTGTTGCATAAGATTCTGGGTGAACTCAGTCAAATGGATTTGGGTAAGCCGCATGTCGGTCATTCGTTTGGTTTTAATGCGATGAAGGAAGCCATCAGCCTCTTCCAAACCGGCAAGACTACAGGCAAAGTGGTGGTAAAGCTCGACTGATCAGGATCGGAAATGCGTTGTTGCAACATTGATTCCATCCTGTGTAGCGGAAATTTCGAGTGTCAAACGCTTCCTAAACCGACCTCAGATAGTGAATTGCCATGGCGATGATAATGCTGATGGCCAAGCCAATGTTAACTTTGAAGAGATCGCGAAAAATATCTTTGTACGTGTCGTTGATGGTGTGTCGCTTGAGCAAGAGCGTGATGGCATATTCCCTGCCTGCCAAAATGCCCACAAAGGTCCAGGTGGTGCTCATGGGTATGGGACTTACGACAGTGAAAAAATACAATACGATGCCGTAACTCAGGTCGATAAGTGTGGCTGACCGGATGTTGGCGGAGTTGGTCTTTCGCTTGACTATATTCTGGATTTTCCCTCCCTTTTTTCTGAAAACAACGGCCAGCAACAGCAATAAAAACACCAGGGACACCAGCAATTCGGTAAGCGATAGCTTTCGGGGGAGATAGACATAGATATTGGCAAAATCCTGTATGAGCCACTGCGCCCACAAAAAACCTGTCGAAAACCACTGGGCCACCAGCCACCATTGCCTGTTTTTTTTCACCTCGGCTTTGTCGGCAGAAGACTTCTCTTCAAAACTGCGTGCAATGAGCAGGTATATGAGCAGTGCGGTTACAAAAGCCACTGCATAACCGGTGATGGATTTGATGACCATTTTCTCTATGACCTGCTGGGTGGAGAATATGCTCAAGATCATAAATGTGGTGCTGACCGGAATGCCGGCCTGGGTGATGAGCAATAATGCCAGCGGCGGCAAGATCAGCCACCACTGTATCTTGTCGGGATAGGGAATGAGGGCCAGGCGTCCATAAGTGACATCGCCCTCGTTCATCAGCCATCCGGCCAGGAGCACCACTATGAGCACCGTGCCGGCAAAGCTCCACAGCAAGAGCCAGGGCTTTTTGGCATTGCTGCTCAAAAAAGTTCCAAGTGTTTGAATCACATCATTGGCAATGACCGAATAGGAGGCCAGACCAAATCCAATCAACATTATCACCTGTTCTATTTGCATGGTGTTTTATATTTTCAATATGACATTTCCTTTCTTTGGCAGTGCCCTGTATATACTTTTGGCCTCTTGCGGAGGTAGATAAATCCTTATCCATGCCTGGTAGGCCGGGCGCCGGAGGCTCAATAGATCTTTCCACAAGGTCACGGATTTTTGCCGCTTATCAGCACTTATAAAATCATGGTAGGCTTGAGCAGACGAAGGCACGCTGTCTGGCCACTGCTCGATCGTCACCAGTAGATTTTCATCCAGTAATAGTCTGATGGCCACAAACTCGTCGATGGTGTCCGGCAAATGTTCTACGAGCATTTTGGCGGCTTCTTCTTCATTTTTTGGTGCTTTTACTGTCTTTATGGGTTCTTTGTGGGTATTTGAGGTATCGGTGCTTATCTCCAGCGTTCCCGATAGCATATTCACCAGCGAGGCGTGATCCATCTTATCAAACAGTCTGCTATGGCTGTAGCCGATCATTTTGCTGCCATGCAGTTCTACTCCTTTTAGTCTCAGACCGACGGTGCTGTCCAGCAGATCGATGCTCAAACCGATGGAGTCAGATTCGGCTTGCCGCAGGCGTGCTTTGAGATAGGCACGTTTTTTCATCAACTGAAACACACTGTCATCCTGGTTGGCAAACCATAGTATGGAGTCTTGTGGTGCATAGCTTGAATTGAGCTGCCGAAGGGCATGGCGCGTACCACGATAACTTTGAATACCCACCAGTACAAGGAGAATGGCCACAACAGTCAGCGATATCTTATAGTATAAGGGCAATTTTATGTCCTTCCATTGAAGGTATTTCGGTATATCATCCATACTGTTGCTTTTTATGGTAGCATAATATTAATAAATGTAAACCCGGTCGCCAATGCGCAATGTCCTGAAAACCGCTTCCAGATCCTGATCGCCCAGGCGTACACAGCCATGGGTTACGGGCATGCCCAACAGGCGCTGATAGAGGGTGCCGTGTATCAGATAACCGTCGCCGAGGGCGAGGGAGTAGTCCCCCAATACACCATATTCATATCGCGAAGGATGATTGGGCGAAGGCACCGCCTTGCCTTCTTCGATAAATGCCCAGTCTGGCTTTTTCCATACCGGGTCTTTGGTTTTGTTCCTGATTTTCAACATTCCTTTGGGCGTCCTGAACACCCATTGTTGTTTGTCGTTCAATTCAAGCTTTACATAACTGCCCGTAGAACAGATGCCTTCTCGTACCAGTTGGCCGCCGGAGTAGAGCTTAAACTCGTTTTGCGTGCTGTTGATGACAATATATGGCGCTTTGGAGATTTGGTTTATTTTCAATTCCAGCTTATTGTTGTCCAGCACTACCTGCGACTTTAGGGATGCCAGTGTGGTGGAATCCGTAGCGAAGTAGTGGCCGGAAGGGGCATTGGCCGGCATCATCCACAATGAATTTTCGAAAAAGGATGGTGCAAGGTATTGCACGAAAATTAGGATAAAAATGATCAGGGATAAGATATAGCCTGCATGCGAGGCTATAGTCTTTACTGAATCTTTTACCAGCCAGGCTGGCAGGGTAAGGTGGTGTGCCAGGGGCATTCCCGGAATGGATTTTATGCCACTTTTCAGGGCATAAGAAAAGTGTTGTATCAAGGTGCTCATAGTTGCATTGATTTTTTAATTCCCTCCAGATCGGTCATAGAACCCACGATGGCTACAGGGGTATTGACGGATGCAAAATCGTAGATGAGGTCCATTTCTTCATCTGCCACTGCTATGCACCCGTCAGTCCAATGGGCGCCGCGTCCGCCACCGCCGTGTATTTCTATCAGGCCGCCTATCCTTGATGATTTTGGCAGCGAACCATTTTTTATAGCTTCCGCAAATCGGTTTTTGTCCAGTTCATTGGGGTAGTTGAGTAACAACGCCTTGTGATAAATGGTGTCTTTGCCTTTCTTTTTCCGGGTTATTTTGTACTGGCCTTCAGGGGTGGCCTTATCGCCCTCTTTGCGCTTGTCGCCAATCCAGTTTATGCCCAGTTCCACATCAATGGTTTTTATCAGCTTACCTTTTTGTACAGCAGGCACTTGGCGGCAAACTTGTCAATGAGAATCGCCCGATCCTGCTTCGATTCTTTGATTGTTTTCTCTGCAACTGATTGCCACTCCGGAAACTGCCGGAAATAGTTTGCGAGTGTGTTTTCCAGCGCCTTAGTAGCTTCCTGCATGGTCTGAGCTGCCTGTTTTATTTTTTTGTGGCTGGTGTGATAGTCTTTGTTCTCATTGGCCAGTTTGGCTTCATAAAAGAGCATCAGGGACTTTTCGTATCGCTTGTTTTCGGGTCCCTGCACCGGCAACGATTTCCACAACGGACGGTAGTATGCGATGTGTCTTTCAATGGAATCTATGGCCACGGCCAGTTGCAATCTGATATTGCTTTTGTCTTTGATGCCTGCATGCCGGGCATTTTGTGCTTTCGATTCTGCTTCCTGAGCTTTGCTTCTGGTGATGCTATAGTCCCTTAGCAGTATCCATTTGGCGTTTTCCAATTTCCAGGCCGACAACGCTGCATCGTAGTCCGCTTCGGCTTGCCGCAGCAATTGGCGGCTCGATGCATCAGCAATCACTGATTTGGCCGACGAAATGGCAGAGGAGGCTCTTTTAAGTTCTTCTGTAGGTGGATGGGGCGTAAGCCTGATCGCCGCAAAGAAGAGACCACTGCCAAACAGCAGCGTAACAAGCACAAGACCCCAGGTTTTTTTCCAGGTAATTTGTTCAATGGTTTTTTCACTTAAAAAAATACCGGAGACTGTGCTCCGGTATTTTTGGTATAAAAAGACATCAAAAATGTTCAGCTAAATGGATTCTGTTAAGAATACCAATTATGATTTTTTGCCTTTGCCATATTTGGCAATTACATCTTTCAACTCAGTGTTGATCGCAGTAGCTTTTTCCTGGGCTATGCTTACTTTGTCTTTGGTCTGGATCAGCTCACCACTTTCCAGCATTTTGGCGGCTTCATCAGCAGATGTCTGCACTACTGCCAATTCTTCTTTGATTTGTACCAGGGCAGCAGCACCTTCTTTGCCTTTTGGAGCCTGGGCAATCAATTCATTGTTTTCAGTGAGCAAAGTCTGAATTTGAGCCAGTGAAGTTTGGATTTCTTCACGGATTTCTACTTTGCGCTCTTCTGTTTTCACAATGAGTTCATTTGCTGTGGTGCCAATGGTAGTCATTTGAGCTACATTGTTGTCGTAGTTTGGAAACCATTTCGATTTTTGGGTTTCCAAAGACTGAACTGTAGCGTTCAGTGAATCTTGCAAAGCTGCAAATTGCTCAGGCAGGTATAATTCTGCTCCTGCTGTGCGGGCTTTTTCTACTTCGTCTTTAGCAGTTTGAACTTCTGCTTCTGGAAATTTGGCACAACTTGTCATCATAATGACTACGGCAGCGGCCATGAGAATTACATTCAATCGGATTTTCATTTGTTTTGTTTTTTTGTTTTGTTTTGTGTTTTTTATCTTAAGCGCTATTGAGACGCAGAACAAAAAAAAAGTCACACCTCTGCACAATATTTATTTGCTAAGCAAGTAAGCAAACAATCAAAAGCCAACGAGTCATTTTTTTAGAATATCCAAAACCATTTTCCCGATAACAAAATAAAGCTGTCTGGCATTCCACCAAATTCTTATCTTTGTGCTTTCAGTTACAACGGTGCACGGGGAATTAAAAAAGTCGAAAACGGAGGATAAGTTGGGGATGCTCAGCGATCAGGAAATCATCGATATCATATTACGCGATGGGGGCAGGGATGATTATGCCGAACTTTTCAGACGATACCGCCCAAAGGTGCTTGACAAAAGTTACAGCCTGCTGCGCGATAGCCACCTGGCCAAAGACATCACCAACGACATATTGAGCAGGGCATATGAAAAGCTTCCGGAGTTTAAGGGGACATCGTCTTTTTCTACCTGGTTGTACTCTATCGCATATAATTATTGTATCGACTATCTGCGAAGTAAGAAAAAGCTTCATTACCCCAGTTGGAACAGCGAGCACGACTTGCCGGAAATCGTGCATGTAGAAGAAGAAGACCTAACCGAATTGAACTACAGCCGTTTGATGTCGATAATGGAATCTATACATCCCGAAGAAAAAGCGTTGCTGCTGATGAAATACCAGGACGAGATGACCTTAAAGCAAATAGCTGGTGCCTTGAGGATTTCGGAAAGTGCCGTAAAAATGCGCCTGCAAAGAGCCAAGGCGCGGGTATTGTCCTTGTATAAAAAGAACTATAAAATTTAGTGGGGCTGAAACCATTGCCAAAACCAAACTTCTCCTAATAAAAGCAAAACCTTGAAAGATATACTCAAAAACCTATTTTGGAAGGATGCCCGGAAAGTCCCGGATCAGGTTAAATGTGCCTTTTTAAAAACATTCCCCGAAGCATTCAATGAAGAATGGAGCCTCGAAGGAGCCAATTGGGAAGCGGTCTTTTACCTCGATCAGGTCGAGAAAATTGCCCGGTTTAGCAAAGATGGCACGGTACAGGAGTTACGTACCAATATGGCAATTGGAGAATTACCCCCACATATCGAAGCCGCTATTGCGCCCTATGGTGAAATAATGAGCGCCATCTCCATCGAAAAAGAAAATGTATTGTCGTGGGAAATCATCTACAGAAATGAACAACTCAGTCGGTTTGTGTGCTATCTGGATGAAACCGGAGCGGAACTGAGCAAGAAAAAGCTCTGACCTGCGATATTCGTCATAGATTGGTAGCCAGTGCACTTGCCTGTGGTTTGTATAGACATTTTTTACATGATGTCATGTGCAAATGCCTTTTTACTCCATGACCCGACTCCCGGCCTCTTGCATTGCAGCATGTTAAAACAAAATTAACGTAGCACAGCGCGTTCTTTACCTCTCAAATTCTTTTTTTTGTAGAAAAATCAAAAAATCATGAAATCCTTTTTTATACTTCTGTTGTCGGTATTTAATGTAGTGCAGGCCTTGGCCTGGGGTCAAAATGGTCACCGTATCGTTGGGCAAATCGCCAGTAACCATATGTCGGCAAAAGCCCAAAAGGCCGTGGGCGCCATTCTACAGGGGCAATCGATCGCCATGGTAAGCAATTTTATGGATGAGATCAAATCTGACCCTCATTACGATTCGCTTTCGCCCTGGCATTATTGCACCATTCCCGATGGCACAAGCTATGCCGGGCCACCAAGCGAAGGGGATGTCATACAGGCCATCAATACCTATATTAAACAATTGAAAAGTGGTAAGTTATCCGACATCGAAGAAGCATTTGCTTTGAAATGCCTTATACATTTGGTGGGGGATATTCACCAGCCGCTGCATGTTGGCAATGGACAAGACAAGGGCGGGAATGAAATTAAGGTCACGTATTTTTGGGAATCCTCAAACTTGCACCGGGTATGGGACAGCGGTATAATCGATGGTCAGAAACTGAGCTACACCGAGTATGTGGCGTGGATCGACCAGGAAGGTACACAACAAGTGAATGACTGGAAAAAAGACGATATTATGGTTTGGGCAGGAGAATCTGTCTCTTATCGACCTCAGGTCTATGATTTGCCCGATCACAAAAAAATCAACTACGACTACAACTACCACAATATACATATCGTCAACAAGCGCTTGCTACAGGCAGGCATTCGACTTGCCGGCCTGCTCGAAGATATTTATAATTAGCAGAGGATATGCTGTTTAGTACTATTTCCGAAAGGAACATATTTCAAAGCTTGCCTCATTCGACTTGGAAAGAATAAGTGATAAACATTGTTTTGGCAAGCGCCAATGAAATATGCTCTGCTAATGGCTCAAGGCCATCTTATTGACCCGGATGAAGCTTTTATATTACTTCAAAAATTAATCTTTTATATCTTGTCAGAGAAGGACTTCCATCATCTTTAACTTCCAAAATTATATGGATTTCTCCTATATAATTTTCAGGAACTGTGAAAAAGGCATTAGTCGATGTTTCATTTTCTATATTAATATATGAATTCATGCCCGAAGCATCTTTGTAATGCCACCAAAAGCAATATATCCCATCATTGTCAATATCATTTGCTGAGACTTTCAAATCTACCTTTTCCCCTTTCGAAACGGTTTTCGATTCAGTTGATTCTTCAATAGCAGGTGCATGATTGGCTTTGTCAAATGGTTGAACGCACCAATCCATACGGGCGGCAAAGTCATGTTGAGTAGGAGGGCACCAACGCCAGAGTGTCTTTTTATCATTATTATCGTCTCTGGCATCTATCCAAAAATTACCGGTATGGGGAATAAATCTACCTCCCCATCCTCCATGCGAATAATTAAGATGGGCATGTAGACCATTATCAACAAAGTTTAAAAAGGCTGGTGTATCACCTTCACTAATGTTTTTTTGAGGGTACCACGCCCCGAGAGGGCCATGATTAGTTTTTACATGCTCATTCAGCCACTTTTCACTCATATACTCAGGATACGGATTGTGTTTAAGTGGTTCTTTATTATGGTAGTTCCAACTCAGATGCCATGAGCCAGCTTCGATAATCATAGCTTCAGGTACATTTTCCTTTATCCAGATACCAGCTTCATCTTGAAATGAAATACAATAAATCCGGATTCTCGATACTGCTTTTTCAAATTTATGTGGGTGGTTGGTTTTGAGTCTCCACAGTGCTTGCGCAACAGTGTTTGCCCCACCCCAGCAATTTACATGCACGGGTCTGGAATCTGCTTCTAACAATTCAGAAACAATTAAATCACTCCCTTTTGTGTCGATGTATGGCGCTCCTCCCGTTAAAAATTTGGGGTCTTCATTGCCCAGCATAGTAATCGACTTCAAATAATCAACTGACGGATAGTCCGGATGGTGTAGTAAAAGGTTACCATGAACTTTGCCATATAGCTCAATTGCTTCATACACCCACTCAATTCCATGTCCGTTTTTTTGCCAGATTGAATTAGTGGCAATAATACCTCTCAAATCAATATCTGATGTATAAAGCAAGAATCTGACAAAAGAACTTCTGTCATCTACTTCTCCATCTTGTGTAATTATTACGATCGGTTTGTCTAAATCCTCTGAAAAGCTTGAGGTACTTAAACAAATCAATAATAATGCAACAAGTTTCATTTTTATCATAGTGTATCTTTTATGTTCTATATAAATTTTGACAAGAGCCTTTTAACGTCGAGCCAATGCGATTCTATTCGCTTGTCTTTTGCAATTCAATATCTATATCTATCTGAGCTTCGTAATCAGCGGGAATCGTAGAAATAAATGCCTCGCCACCGGGGATGGTTTTAAGTAATTCGCTGATCACGGCTTTGTTGATGGGAAATCCCTTGCCCGTACCTTCAATGATATCGCTCGACCTGTTGATGTCCAGATCGAACAGGGTGAGTGAGGGAAGCGAGCTGCCAATAGGAAGGGAAGGCAGGTTGAACGTCAACTGTGTGGTATCCGCATTTATGCTCCAGGTACCGGCTTCTGTTTCGGTATCTTCAGTGCGACAGGTCAGGAACAAACTTTTGTCGGCTTTGAGATGGAGGGCGGCATTTTCGGGCTGGCTGCAGGCAGCAGAGTTTAATAGTGCTTCTGAAATCTCATTGGTAATGTCTTTGCCGGCCGGTATGCCGATCAGTCCCACTTTCAGTTCGGTACGCAAGATGGCTTTATTAAAGGCATAAATACCCGGAATGGAATATGGTTCCGGATCGTCATCGTCGCTACAGGCAGCCAGAAAAAACAGGCTCAGTAAAAATCCGCAGCTAAGCAGTGCTAACATCGGTTTTCTGACAAATCTCAAGGTATGGGTCATTATGTTCATGTTCAATAAAGTTTAGAATGTTAGTTTAACGAAGCTTCACTCAACTGGTAATTTATAAAATATTAAATGTTTTTGGAGCCGATAAGGCACAAGTTTGCACAGTTCATTAATTTTATGGCAAATATAATCGAAAATTGAAATGAAGACTGGTGTATTACTCTTAGCGTTTTTTGGTGTCCTAATTTTCAACCCTTTACAGGCACAGCAGCAGGAAACAGGATCGTTTGGTCGGCCAATCGATGAAAAGGGGGCGATTTCTGTGCAAAAGTTGAGCAAGAAATTGCAAGAAGCCGACAGCAGTGCCCGGCTTAAAGTAAAAGGTACCATATTGGAAGTTTGCCAGGCCAAAGGATGCTGGATGACCATGGAGTTGGACAACGGCGAGATCATGCGCGTCAAATTTAAAGATTATGCGTTTTTTGTGCCCAAGGATGCCGCCGGCAAATCGGTGGTGATGGAAGGCACGGTTTCCAAAGAATTGATCGATGTGTATGAATTGAAGCATCTGGCAAAAGACGCAGGCAAAACCAAGGCCGAAATAGATGCCATCGACCAGCCCGGGGAAGAGCTCACCTTCATAGCCGATGGAGTGCTGATCAGGTAGTAGAAAATTTAATACACAGTGCATTCATAATTCATCATGACGAAAAAGCTTTTAAAAGGTATTCTAGTTGTTTTCTTGTTATTTGCCTGCGAAGATAAAGTGGAGGAATTTGACGGATTTATGCAAAAGGAGCTGGAGTATATGCTGGCAGGACAGGACGTTAAGATCTGGGAGCGAGTTTCGGAAAGCAATGCCAATGATTGTGCTGCGGGCAATTACCTGGTTTTTGTGCAGGATAGCACCGGGAAAACAGGCACTCCTAAGCCGCTGTTGTTTGCCTATGACCCTGCGCTTTGCTCTGCCCAAATTTTTTGTGAACAATATCCTGACTATTGTGCCTCTAATGCAGACTTGTGCCTGTTGTATCCCGCATTTTGCAATCAAGTCGGGGAGGGGTTTTTGTTTATCGGCACCTGGTATGCCCCTTTGCCTGCGGTGGAAAACGGGAGTACCGACATGATGGTCTTTACCATCAACAAAAAAAGTGAACCTGTCCGCGTGTCGGCCATCGATCCTGAGCATCTCGTATTGGAATATAGTCGCGAAAAGCCCACTGAGGAATACCAGTTTGTAGCACCACCGAATAACGACTAATGAAGGAGGCCAGTCAAGTACTCAAACAAATGAAGGCAGGGCAGTATGCCCCGTGTTACTTTTTGCACGGCGAAGAACCATACTACATAGACCTGATCGCTGACTATATAGAAGAACATGCGCTCGATGAGGCTGCCCGGGGTTTCAACCAGGTGGTGCTCTATGGCAAAGACGTGAAGATGAGCGACGTGCTCAACAATGCCAAGCGCTACCCGATGATGTCGGATCGGCAGGTAGTGATCGTAAAGGAAGCGCAGAACATCCCTGACCTGAACAAAGAAGTTGGCGATAAACAACTGGTTCAATACCTGGAAAATCCGCTGCCATCTACCATTCTGGTATTTTGCCACAAACACAAAAAGCTCGATCAGCGCAAGGCACTCGCAAAAGCGATCGACAAACATGCCATGCTGCTCACGTCCAATAAGCTGTACGACAATCAACTGCCCGATTGGATCAAAGCCTACTTTGCACAAAAGGAGTTTAAGATCACCGATAAGGGCGTCTTTATGCTTTCAGAATATATTGGCAACAACCTACAGCGCCTGGCCAATGAAATAGATAAAATGCTGATCAATTTTAAAGAAAAGGTGCAGATAGATGATCATATCATCCAAAAATTTGTTGGCATCAGCAAAGAATACAACAGTTTTGAGTTGCAAAAGGCGGTTGCTATGCGCGAAATTACCAAGGCCAATAAGATATTGATCTACTTTGAAGCTGATCCCAAAAACAACCCCGCCATACCCATCATCTCACTGTTTTATGGTTTTTTTTCAAAATTGCTGGTGGTGCACTGTACGGCAGACAAAAGCGAAAACAACCTTGCAAGCGTGCTCAAAGTCAACCGTTTTTTTATAAAAGATTACTTAATCGCTGCGCGCCACTATCCGCTCCAAAAGGTGCTCGGCATTGTCAGGGATCTGAGGCATGCCGACCTGCAGACCAAGGGGGTGAACGCCAGCCTTTCCGACGGTGAAATTCTCAAAGAGTTGGTATTCAAGATTATGCACTGAAATATGGGCAAGCTGCCGAAGGCTATTTTCTTTTTTAATCAAAAACCCCAAATCTATTTACAATACATTTAATTTTGTGCGTTGACAATTTCTAAGGTAAAATGGAGTTTTCATGCCAGATGACAGACAATATGCGAATACTTTTTATTAGTCTCACCTACATTGTTTTATCTACCATCGCAGTTGTAGCGCAATCTTCGCTCGATTTCACTTCTGAAGATGCCCCATACCGAAAGGGTATGGAATTGCTCGGTGCAGGTAAGTACCTTTCGGCTACCAAAGCATTTGAGGCTTATCTGGAGCAGGGCACAGATGAAATTAAAAGAGCCGATGCGCATTACTTCATAGCCTACAGCGCCCTTCAGCTCAAAAACCGCAATGGGGAAGCTCTCATCGAAACATTCATCCGCGAACATCCCAACCATAGCAAGTCCAGCCTGGCCTATTACGAGCTCGGCAGCCTGAAATATGCCGAAAAAAACTATCCTGCCGCCATCAAATATTTCGAGAAGCTGTATATGGAGCGGCTGGGCAAAGAGTTGCAATATGAAGCCAAGTTCAAGTTGGGCTATGCTTATTTTACTCAGCAAGAGTTTGACAAGGCCTACGAAATGTTCAATGACCTGAAAAGAATACCCAATAAATATCAGTACCCCTCAAGCTACTATGCCGGCTACCTCAATTTTGAGAAAGGAGAATACGACTGGGCTTTTTATGACTTTTCGAATGCTGAAAAAAGTGAGGCCTATGCACCTGTTATTCCTTCGATGTTGATAAAAGTGTATTATAAGCAGAAAAGATATGACGAGTTGATCAGCTATGGCTTGTCGGCGCTCAATAAAAATTCCGTAAAGGAAAAATCGGAGATCAATCTCTACCTGGGTGAGGCCTACTTTCAAAAGAAGGATTTTGCCAGCGCATCAACCTACTATAAGGCTTACCTCGCCGGCAAAACCAACAACGCCGATCCGGAGCTGCTGTTTAGAATAGCCTATGTACAAATGGAATCCGGTGATAAAGCGGCTGCGATAGAGAGTTTTAAAAAAGTAGCTCTCAAAAATGATACACTGGGATATATTTCATCTTTTTACCTCGGTAAGTTGTACACCCAAACCGGCAATAAAAATTATGCCTTATCGGCCTTCAAAGTGTCCAAAGACCATTCGTACGATCCTGCGTTGGAAGAAGAATCGCTTTTTCAGTATGCCAAGCTCAACCTCGACCTGGAGCATTTTGACGAAGCCATCAAATCCATCAACGAGTATAAACTAAAGTATCCCAATACACCTCGAACCGACAGTATCGATGAGCTCTTGTCAGAAGCTTACCTGAATTCGAAAAACTATGATATGGCGATAAAGCATATCGAAAGCATGAAAAACCCCAGCAATCGCATAAAAAAGGCTTACCAGAACTCGCCTTCTTCAAAGGCACGGAGTTGTTCAACAATGAGCAATTCGCAGGTGCTGTGGAACTGTTCGATAAATCGCTCCAACAGCCCATCGTTCCGGAGTTTGTCATCAAAGCACACTATTGGAAAGGAGAGGCATATTCCATCGGTTTGAAATATGAAGAAGCGGTGGCGGCCTATGCGGGGGTGTTCCGTGCCGACACCAAACGGACGTCGGCAGAGTACCTTGACACCCGGTATGGCATTGGCTATGCCTACTACAATCTGAAAGAATACGCCAAAGCCCTTGATCATTTCAAATATTATATCGACAACCTGCCCGCCGCAAATCGGGATGTCAAATATCGTGATGCCCTGGTACGGCTCGGCGATTGCTACTATGTGACCAAGCAATACAGCCAATCGCTTTCGGTTTTTGACGAAGCCATTCGTCATAATAAGCCACAGGCAGATTATAGCTATTTTAGAAAAGGGATGGTATATGGTATTATGGGCAATATCGATGCTGCCAACAAGAGTTTCGATGCCCTGCTCTCAGAATATCCCAACTCCCGCCATATAGCCAATGCGTTGTATCAAAAGGGAAGGCTGAATTTTGAAAATGGCTCGTACCCCTTCGCCATCGATATATTCAACAGGCTCATTAAGTCGTATCCTGAGAGCAGTTACATTCCCTATGCCTTGCAAAGTCATGCCATTGCTTCGGTAAATATGCAAAATCTGAAAGCTGCCGAAAATGATTACAAAACCATATTGGCCAAATATCCCACCCATGAAGTGGCCAACGATGCTCTACTTGGCTTGCAGGAGGTTTTACTAAAAATGGGCAAGTCGGATGAATTTGATGGATATCTCGGCATGTTTCGCGATGCAAATCCCAAGAGCGACCAGTTGGAAAGCATCGAGTTTGAAGCAGCAAAATCACAGTATTTCAATCAGCAGTATGCCCAGGCCATCAAAAGCCTGGAGCGCTACCTGATCAGCTATCCCAATACAGCTCAACGGGTCGAATCGCGCTACCTCATCGCCGATGCATATGCCAGGATTGACCAGCCGCAACAGTCGCTCGATAGTTATTATATGATTGCCGATGAAGTCAGTTTCAATAAATACAGCAGGGTGATACAGCGCATTGCCGAACTGGAATATGCCCTGGGCAATTTTGATAAAGCAACCACTTACTTTGGCAAATTGGAAAAAATTGCTGCCAGCAAAAAGGATGAATTCCAGGCATGGAGTGGATTGATGAAATCTTATTTCAATACAGGCAATAACAGTGAGGCCATTCGCTATGGCAAATTGATCCTGGACAAAGGGCAGGTGGCACCAAATGCTCAAAGTGAAGCTCTGCTGCTCATCGCCAAGGCATCATTGGCCATGGGCGACAACACTCAAGGTCGCGCCTACCTCGACAAAACGGTTGAATCTGCAAAAGATCAAAATGGTGCAGAGGCCTTGTATCTGATAGCCGAGATACTTTACAACAACCAGCTGTACCAGCAATCTATCGACAAGCTGTTTCAGTTGAACAGCGATTTTTCAATTTATGATTATTGGCTGGGCAAATCTTTCTTGCTGATAGCAGACAACTACCTGGCCATGGGCGAAGATTTTCAGGCCAAGGCCACCCTTCAATCAGTCATTGACAACTCACCCAATGTTGAAATCGTGGATCAGGCGCGATTGAAACTGATGATTGTGGAGGAAAAAGCAAAAGAGCTGCAAAATGCAGATTTAGATACTTTAGAAATTGAAGATGTTGAAAATAGATAATCTTATGGGTTTTGCATCAAAAAGTGCTTTGTGGTTGGTCTTTTTGGGAATGGCCATATTTCAGGCTTATGCCCAGGAAAAGGTATTTGTGCCACAAGAAGGTGAGGTCGTAGAAGGCGAGTTTGTCATCAGCAAAGAATTGGAAATAACCTTGCCTGCAGCACAACGCATTTTTCAAAAAGTACCACCAGACGAAATTGACTCCAGGCAGACAGACGAGCTTCAATACAGCTTTAAATCGTACACGCCCCAAATCACCGATATTCGAACCCGCCTGCGCGTACTTAAGCTCAAAGATGAAACTTTGCTCAGCAGCGGTCCGGCCAGCTATATAACCCTTGGAGTGGGCAATTATATTACACCATATCTGGATGCGGCGCTCAACAGTACGCCCGGTAAAACCAGTAACTACGGCCTAAAAGTTCATCACCTGTCGTCGCGAAATGGCCCGGTAGATAAAAGCAATTCGGGCGATGGGCACAGCAGCATCAGTCTGTTTGGCAAGTATATCGGTGGGGGAGCCAGCATAGGTGGCGATCTTGGCTATGTCATGGACAAATACCACTTTTATGGATACGATGCAGGCGCCGATGTAAGTAGAGATTCTATCAGGCAGGTATTTAATGAGGTAAACCTTGGCGTAAACATCCAAAGCAATGCCCTGGAATCGCCCCTTCAATATGATATTTTTGGCAAATTACACAACATCGCCGACCGCTACGATGCAAGTGAACTGGCCTTCAAAGCGGGTTTGGACGCCAACTACCTCCTTGACGACAACATGTCGGCTCACCTTGGGCTAGATATGCTTTTTGCGTCATACAAAAACCCCGACAAGATCAACAGAGCCTTCGTGCGAATCAACCCTTCATTTGTATTCGAGACATTTGGCATCACCCTGGATGTGGGTGTCAACATCGTAAACCACAATGATTCGCTGCATGTAAACAACAATACCATCATCTACCCGACTGCTAAGGCAACTTATGCGCTTACAGACAATATAAGCGCATACGGCGTGCTCGAAGGCGATGTGGAAGAAGTCACATACAAAAATCTGGTCAACGAGAATCCTTATCTACAGGCCAACATACCACTGACCCACACCAACAAAAACGTCGATATCAGGGCCGGGGTCAAAGGCAGTCTGGTACAATACATAGCCTTCGACGCCGGCGTGCGCTCTGCTCTTTATAAGAATATGTATTTTTATTTGAATGACCCTTTGGCTGCCAACCGGTTCCAATTGTTGTACGACGATGGCACAACATCCCTTTTTCAGTTTTACACCTCACTTTCATTTTTCAAAAATAACCTGGTGGGCTCTACCCTTTCTGCCAGATTCAATGCCTACAGTACAAAAAAAGTCAGCAAGGCATGGCACAGGCCAAAGGTGGAACTGGACTATTCTATTTGGTATAATTTTTACAATAAAGTGAAGCTCACAGGCGATATTTTTATCCTTTCGGGAATTCAGGCATTCGATCTGGAAAGTGCGGAGCCGGCGGTCATCAAGCTCGACCCTTCCATAGATCTGAATCTGAAAATCGATTATATACTTTCAGAAAAATATAGCGTGTTTGTGAGCGCGAGCAATTTGTTGAACAATAATTATCAAGTGTATTACAGATACCCCAGTCGGGGCTTGCTGGCCATGATTGGATTATCTGCAAGTTTTTAGATTAAACATTGAAAATTTACAAATAGTACCTATGGTTTGCTGCGAGGGTGGTCAAACAAATAAGTAATTGCTTTGAACCTGCAATATTTTTATTTTACATTTACCAATTAATATTGTTTCACACCACATTACCAAAATTTTTACTACATGGAAGGTAAAGAGCTATACAACGAAGACGACGATTTTTATTCTAAGTCAAAAAAGGAAGAAGATGAGGACGATTTCGGATTGCCTGAAATCGAAGATTCTGACACCAAATCCGATACGCTGGGAGACCCTTATTCCAATAGCTGGGAGGAGAAAAAAGAAGAAGAATATAGCTATTCCAACGACACCTACGCCAATACAGACCCGGAACCAGACTACACCTACAAAGAAGAAGATACCGACAGTGAAATAGAAGAAGAAGAAGACTATAAATCGTCTTACTACGAAGAAGAATACGGTAAGAAAAAATCACCGGTAGGATGGATCATTTTTGCGGTCATCCTCATCATTGCTGCCATTGGCGGGTTGTTTTGGTGGCTGAACAGGGATCAAACGCCGGTGGTGCAGGCACCGCCCGTGGTAGAACAAAAAATCGTAGAGCCCGAACCAGTCATTGAAGAACCAGAGCCCACACCTGAGCCGGTAAAGCAGGCGGGAGTGTTTGAAATAAATCAACCTACTGGTCGTTATCACGTCATAGTCGCCAGTTCATTAGATGTAGATCTGATTCGTGACTATGCCAATACACTGGCCAATGACGGCATGACCTGCAACATACTGGCTCCCCGTGGAAACAAAAAATTCCACAGGCTGTCTGTAGCAGATTACGTTTCGCTAAATGATGCAGCAGTGAAAGCCGAGCAACTAAAAAGCACATTAAACGGCGATACCTGGGTAATACGATACTAATATATGGAGATACTTCAGATTACAACATCCTCACCGGCTGATACCCTTGCGGTGTCCGCCGGTCAGGATTCAGTGGCTTTAATCAGCCTGGTCTTACAAGGGGGTTATATGATGATCCCTATTTTTTTGCTATCCATCGTTGCCTTTTATGTATTTGTGGAGCGCATCAGGGTGATCGGCAGGGCTGCCAAGACCCCCGCGGGATTTATGGACAACATCAAAAGGATGGTAGCCGGAGGAGACCTGAGCGGTGCCAAAGTGCTTTGCCAGCAGAGCGATACCCCCATTGGTCGCATGATTGGCAAAGGATTGAGCCGGATAGGTAGTCCCTTAAAGAACATAGAAGTGTCAATAGAAAATGTAGGTCGAATTGAGATATATAATCTGGAAAAAAACCTCTCCTTGCTGGCCACTATTTCAGGTGCTGCTCCAATGCTCGGTTTTTTGGGTACCGTTACGGGGATGATCCAGGCATTTATCGCCATAGCCCAGGAAGAAGGTGCGGTAAGTCCTAAATTGCTCTCGGCGGGAATTTATGAAGCCATGCTTACCACAGCAGCAGGATTGTTTGTGGGCATCATCGCATATCTTGGCTACAACTACCTGGTGACCAGGGTTCAAAAAGTAGTGCACAACATGGAATATACCTCTATTGATTTTATAGACCTTTTGCAAGAACCCCGATAGCATATGGCATTACAATCGAAGCACAAAGTAGATACCGCGTTTAGCATGTCTTCCATGACGGACATTATCTTTCTGTTGCTGATTTTCTTTATGCTTACTTCTACTTTCATCACGCCATCCGGATTGCCGGTCAATCTGCCATCAAGTAAAAGCTCCAATATCGTCATGCAGCGCGTAAGTGTGACCATCACGCCCGACAAGCGATTCTATGTGAATGACAGACGCGTTACCCGCGATCTGATAGAAATGGAGCTTGCCAAAGCCTGCAGGGCAAAGAGGGGGTAGTGGTATTGCATGTGGATAAAAGTGTTCCGGTGGAATACCTGGTAGATGTGGCAGGAATAGCCACTGCGCTCAAAGCCAAAGTTTCTATTGCAACAACACCATCAAAATAAATGTCAACACAAAAAGAAGAAAAGGACAAGAGAATCGGTTGGTTGGTATCCGTTACCATCCACGCTGCTATCATTGCGCTTTTTTTCTTCATTTTGGCCTGGCAGGCTCCGGATCCTCCGCTACCGGAATATGGGATAGAGCTAAATATAGGTATAGAACAAGATGGATCGGGTCAGGAGCAGCCGCTCACCACACCTTCCGTGCCTACAGTCGAAGAAAGGGGTGAGCCTGAAAAGCAGATAGAAGAAGTGAGGGAAGAAGTGGTGGAAACACCGCAAGAGGAGCAACCGGTGGAAGAGTCGGTGTTAAACGAACTGCCAGATAGCAAACAGGACGAAAGCCCGGTAGAAGCCAAACCCGCCGAAGTGAAAAAGCCTGCTCCGGTACAGGAAAAGGTGGCAGAAAAGCCCAAACCAGTCGCAAAGCCGGTGGAAGAAAAACCAAAAGAAGCACCAAAACCCAAAGAAAAAGCAGTAGATAGCAATGCCTTGTATCCTGGTTCATCGAGCCAGGGCAAGAGTGAAAAACAGGCTGGCGATGCCGGTGACCCTAAAGGATCGGTAGATAGCCGCGCCCTGTATGGCACAAGTGGCGGGGGCAGCGGAGGTCCTAGTCTCGATCTGGCCGGATGGCGCTGGGACAGAGAACCGGTGCCCAATGACAATTCTAAAGAAAATGGCCGTATCGTTTTCGAAATCAAGGTAGATGACAATGGAGACGTGATAGCAGTGAGGACCTTGGAAAAAACAGTGAGCCCAACGGTGGAGCAAATTTACCGGCGGGAAGTAGAGCGCCTCACATTTAGTCCTATTTCAGGAAACACCATTCCGGCACCTATATCTACCGGCAAAATCACCTTTATCATCAAGTCTAAATAGTTTCATGGATTTTAATCAAACCGTGGAATACATGTATAATCTCCTGCCTATGTACCAGCGGGTAGGAGCAGTGGCATTCAAGAAAGACCTTACCAATACCATTAAGTTGTGCCAGGCGCTGGGCAATCCACACCATCACTTTAAGTCGATTCATATCGCAGGCACCAACGGCAAAGGAAGCAGCGCCCATATTATTGCGTCTATATTGCAAAGTGCAGGATATAAAACCGGGCTTTATACCTCTCCACACCTCAAAAGTTTTACGGAGCGAATTAAGATTGATGGGCAAGAGATCAGTGAGGACTATGTTTGTGCCTTTATCCGCAAGCTTTCGGGACTCATAGAAGAAATAAAACCGTCTTTTTTTGAGGTAACAGTGGCCATGGCATTCGATTACTTCAGTGCCAGGCAGGTAGAGGTGGCGGTAATAGAGGTGGGCCTTGGCGGAAGGTTCGATTCCACCAATATCATCTCTCCAATCGTCTCCCTTATTACCAGTATTGGCTACGATCACATGGACATGCTTGGAGATACCCTGCCGCAGATCGCATTTGAAAAAGCCGGTATCATCAAACCCGACACGCCGGTGGTGATCAGCGAAACACAAAATGAAACCAAAGAGGTTTTATAAGCAAAGCCAATGAAAGCAATGCAATGATTAGCTTTGCTGATGAGGAAATTACCATTCGCGAAACAGGTGATTTTGTGAGGGATGGAATGTTGCAAATTACCTGGCTTGGAAAAGAATTGTTTGTGAAGAGCGACCTGAAAGGGGCTTACCAGCTCAAAAATTACCCGGGGATCATCAAAGTGATTGAACAAATGCAATCCCTGGGGTATGAGATCAGCGATATGCATATGCTCCATGGCATATCAAATGTGGTAAGAAACACCGGACTGTTAGGCAGATGGCAAAAACTCGGGGATGAACCTATGATTATATGCGATACAGTGCACAATGAGCATGGTGTGGCGCAAATCGTAAAGCAATTAAATGGCTTGCAGTACAAAAACCTTTATATCATTTGGGGCATGGTAGCAGGAAAAAATCTGGATAGTGTGTTGACACAATTGCCAGCCAATGCCAGGTACTACTATTGCGAACCCAATATACCACGCGCACTTAGCGCTGCCGAATTGGCCGAAGCAGCCGCCCGGTGCGGGCTGCATGGGGAGGTGGTATCTGATGTAAACAAGGCCTTGCGCATGGCAACAGCGCGCGCCGGAAAAGAAGATTTGATTTTTGTAGGAGGCAGTAATTTTGTGATTGCCGAAATTGAGCATTTGAAACAGTGAGAAAAAAGCAACAGAGGTTTCTGGACAACGACATCAACAGAAATGTTGTTCAGGCAGGGAAGGAGATTTTTGAGTCTGTCAAAGGTGGGTGGAACAAGGAAATTTTCGATAATGACAATGATATCGTTTTGGAACTGGCATGTGGGCGAGGCGAATACAGTACCGGTCTTGGCGCCATATTTCCCAACAAAAATTTTATTGGTATCGACATCAAAGGCAACAGGATATGGGTGGGCAGTAAAAAAGCCCGACTGGAAAATCTGCACAATGTGGCCTTTTTGCGCACACAAATAGATCATCTCGAACGATTTTTTGAACCTGGCGAATTCAGTGAAATATGGATTGTATTTCCTGACCCACGCCCTAAAGACAGCGATGAGCATCGCAGGCTTACCAGCCCCAAGTACCTCGAAGTGTATAAAAGGCTGATAAAACCCGGGGGTTGGATCCACCTCAAAACGGATAATACCAGCCTGTTCGATTATTCAGTCACCGTGCTTTCTGGCCGAAATGACATACGCGACCTGTCTTTTACCTGGCAATTATACCATTCCGAATTTGCTGCAGACCACCATGGCATCAAGACCAAGTACGAACATCAGTTCACCGCCCAGGGCGAAGACATCAAGTATTTAAAATTTAGGTTTGAGTGAAAGAAAGCGCCAGTGATGTCTAATAATGACGTATGCATACCTTTGAAAATGGGGGAGTGGTCAATAGCTGGCAATTTTGAAAACAGCCAACGGAGTAAAGCAGGCGCCTTTGCGAACTGTCTGAACCAGGATGTGCAGGATTGCCGGATGTGCAGGATTGAGTGAAAATATTAATCGCTTGTCATAAAGCAATGATCCTTATAGTTCTCGGCCAGTCGCTGGCAGATTGCCACAACTATTTGCCGTCTTTGCGAGGAGCGCTTGCGCAGCATAGCGACGCGGCAATCTCTTTCAATTTGCAATGATCCTCATAGTTCGCTG
>JAAUQL010000072.1 GCA_012033595.1 Cyclobacteriaceae bacterium
AAATGTGAAAAATAATTGAGAAAAATTCCAGGGCGTTCATCCCCCTTACTGCAACCCTATCCTCTCAATATTATAAACCAGCCTTTGCCAGTTTAACACCCTTTCCGAAAGTGGATTGCAAAGGTAACTGGATTTATTTTAAGAACAATAGTTGGCTTGAAAAAAAGTATGGTGAAATCCACAACGCTCTCCTTTGTACCTCATTTTATGCGTGTTGCGTTGCTAACATTTTTCTACAAGTTTGGAAACCTAAACCTACACCAACCATCATATTATTAATTGACATGCTCTCAGGACAATCAAACTGATGTGTCGAAAAAAAACCCCCGACTAGTAGCGTAATATTTCAAAACAGATTTATTGTCAATACATAATAAGCAGCGTCATCTCAAAACAGCTTAATAAAGCATTTCCAAAATTTTATTATTGAATTGATCCCGGATCATAAAAAGCAAATCGTCCAACCCTTTTTCTTTGCTTACTTTCTTTTAATCAAAGAAAAAAAGATAAGAAGCGTGGATTTTCAGCGTAAAGATGGTTTGCAAGACGCTATATGATTCACAGCGTGTTTAACATTATTGTTTCTCATCACTGGTTCAAGTGCATACTTTATAAGCCATATGTTCGAATATCCTTTCAAGAAATGGCGCAAAAGAAAAGCAAAATTCTGGTGAATTACCCGGAAACGTGATAAATGAAGTCAATCAGAAACCCTAATCAGGATCATAGCAAAAGACCCTAAAGGAGAATCGACGCATCGGGCTTAGTAGTGAAAACAATTCAACGATTATAATGTGTAGCACCACTAATAATACATCCCGGATATTTTATCCGTACCAGAATTGCTGCAAACTAAACTACCTTACTTCTAAAAATGGTCTGCTTTCTGTTTGGTCCCACTGATACTATACTAATTGGCGTCTTAAGTTCCTTTTCCAGATAGACAATGTACTCCATCAGTTCTTTCGGTAGAGATTTAACTTCGGTCACTTTGGTGAGGTCGGTTTTCCAACCTTTCATCGACTTATATATAGGAATGATTTCTTCATTGCACAAATCAAACGGCATGGTATCCGTAACCGTTCCATCTTTAAGCTTATAATGTGTACAGACATTGATTTCGTCGAAGGCATCGAGTACATCGACCTTCATCATCGACAATTGCGTAACACCATTGATCATGATGGCATATTTTAAGGCAGGCAGATCGATCCAACCACACCTTCTCGGCCTTCCAGTGGTTGCTCCAAATTCCCGGCCTTCCTTTCTGATACGCTCGCCAATCTCATCTTTCAGCTCTGTAGGAAATGGCCCTTCTCCTACCCTGGTACAATATGCCTTGAAAATGCCATATACCTGGCCAATTTTTGATGGTGCCAATCCCAAGCCATTGCAAACACCAGAACAGGTGGTATTGGAACTGGTCACGAAAGGGTAACTACCAAAATCAATATCTAATAGCGAACCTTGCGCCCCTTCGGCCAATACGGTTTCGTTGGCGGCCAGTGATTGGTTGATCATTATTTCCGTATCCACCAGCTTGAATTTCTTAAGATAGTCAAGCGCAGCAAAAAAATCGTTTTCAAGAGCTTCTAAATCATACTCAAACTGATGCATATCCAGGATTTCCAGATGTTTGGCTTTCAGCTTGCTATATTTATCTTTGAAATTAGCGGCCAGGGTATCACCTACTCGTAAGCCTATTCTGGCAGTTTTGTCTTGATACGTAGGGCCGATTCCTCTTAAAGTTGATCCAATCTTCTCGTCCCCCTTTGATTTTTCGTAGGCAGCATCTAGTAAGCGATGAGTGGGCAATATTAGCTGAGCCCGCTTTGAGATATACAGATTATAGAAGGGTTCGATTTCGAATTGTTTCAGCGCTTCAATTTCTCTTTTGAAAATTACAGGATCGAGCACAACACCATTTCCTATTACGTTTTTCGTATTTTTTCTGAACACCCCCGATGGTACTTGATGCAGGACATGTTTGATATCATCGAATTCGAGGGTATGGCCGGCATTTGGACCACCCTGAAACCTGGCCACAACATCGTATTTGGAAGCCAAATAATCCACAATTTTCCCTTTCCTTCGTCTCCCCACTGAAGGCCTAATATTACGTCAGATTTCATTTATTAAATTTTTACAAGTTCCCTAAAGGCGTGTTCAATATCTGGTACAATAAAAAAAATGGAGTTGAGCTTGGTAATGAGCAATAGTTTTTCGACCGATTCGGATGGTTTGATCAAAACTACTTCGCCGCCCTTGTTCCTGAATTTGGTAAGTATCGTGATCAACACACCAATACCGCTGCTGTTGATATACCTAACTTCATTGATGTCGATGGCACAAAAAACAATCTCTTCATTTATAGCATCATTGATAATCGAAATCAACTCCGAGCCATGGTTTTCGCCAATTAAATCTCCCGAAAGCTTTAATACAAGAACATTATTAACAATCTCGTGGCTATACTGCATCTACATCTATAAAGGTTGAGGAAATCAAAATCCATTTTTAAAAAGACTCACAAAGTTATGAATTGGATTAGTTTTTCAAAGTAATAAGCAACTCATTTGTGGCTGTCTTATAGATGTAGGTGCGGCTAGTATCGGGTTATTGCCCGGTTGGTTCTTATTTGAATACAGGTTGCAGAACATTGCCCAGCCTGGCCATCAGTGGATGTCAAACCTGGCGACTTCTTCAACCCCCTCTATATTTTCCAGCTTTTTAGTCAACATTTCCAGATGCTTGGTATTTTGCACGTACAACTGAATGCTGCCATCGAATATCCCATTTTCACTTTCTATGGCGATGGATCTCATATTCACTTTCAGCTCGCTGGAGATTATTTTAGTCACATCGTTCATCATCCCTACCCTGTCAGTACCCCTTATTTTCAATCCGGCAAGAAATGAAACCTCCGACTGGCTTGTCCACTTTGCTTTTACTACCCGATGGCCATGCTTTGAAAGCAATTCGGTGGCGTTGGGACAATTGATCCTATGGATTTTGATTCCTTCGTGCGTAGAGACAAATCCGAAGACATCATCTCCTGGGATGGGATTGCAACAGGGTGCTAAAGAATACTGAACAATATCCATATCTTCACCAATAAGCAACTGATCACGTTTTTCACCGGTCACTTCTTTGATGGTTCTCTGAAACGACTCAATATCCGAATAAGTTTGCTGTATTGATTTTCTCGGTTTTTCGGAATTACTTTTTATTTTTTTGATGTCTTTGGGATCGATTTTTCCCTTGCCGACGAGATAATAAAAATCGAGGGCTGACTTCAGATTGAAGCGATTGAGGAGTTTGTCCAGATTTTCGCTGTTCAATTCCAGCTTGGCTTGTTTTAGTTTTCGCTTTACAATTTCTCTTCCTTCCGATGCAGCGCTTTTCTTTTGTTCTTTCAGTTCATCCTTTATGCGTGTTCGCCCTTTGGAGGTGATCACAAAACTCAACCAGCCTTCGTTGGGTTTTTGCTTATTGGAAGTTAATATTTCTACCTGGTCGCCCGTTTTTAGCTTATGGTTAATGGGCACCAGCTTCTGGTTTACTTTGGCGCCTATGCACCTTGCGCCAATTTCGGAGTGTATTTCAAAGGCAAAATCGAGCGCTGATGCCCCGCCGGGGAGCTTTTTCAATTCGCCTTTAGGCGTGAATACAAAAATTTCTTCATTGAACAGGCTGTGCTTGAAGTCATCGACAAACTCTATAGCAGAGGCATTTTCACGTTCTAATATCTCCCTGACTTTGGAAATCCATATCTCTAGTCCCGATTCGGTAGAAGACTGGTCACTTTCCTTGTATTTCCAATGAGCCGCATAGCCCTTTTCTGCGATCTCATCCATGCGCTTGGTTCTGATTTGCACTTCTACCCAGGTGCCGGTTTTGCTCATCACCGTGGTGTGCAGCGATTCGTAGCCGTTGGATTTTGGGGTGCTGATCCAATCTCGTAGCCGGTCAGGATTTGGCTGATAGTAGTCTGTAACTACACTGTAAACCTGCCAACAGCCGGCCTTTTCCATTTCAGGTGGCAGGTCAAGAATGATCCGGATCGCAAAAAGGTCATACACTTTTTCAAATCCAATTTCCTGAGAGGTCATCTTATTCCATATTGAATAAATGGATTTTGGCCGGCCTTTGATGGTAAATTTCAAATCGCGCTTACTCAGTTCCTTCTGGATGGGGTTTATAAAATTTCGTACAAACCTGTCACGTGGCGCTTTTGACGCATTGATCTTGTCCACGATCTCAGCATATTTCACCGGCTCACTATATTTCAAAAACAGGTCTTCCAGTTCTGATTTAATGGAGTAAAGGCCAAGTCGATGCGCCAGTGGAGCGTACAAATAAATGGTTTCGGATGAAACGCGCAGTTGTTTGTGTCTCGGCATGCTGTCGAGTGTGCGCATATTGTGCAGTCGGTCGGCCAACTTTACCAATATCACCCTAACGTCGTCGGATAAGGTGAGCAACATCTTCCGGAAGTTTTCTGCTTGCTGAGAGGTGCCGTAGTCGAATACCCCGGATATTTTGGTGAGACCATCGATGATGCGAGCCACCTTTTTGCCAAAATGCCGCTCAATATCTTCTATTTCCATTTCTGTATCCTCTACTACATCGTGCAGGAGAGCGGAAATGATGGAGGTAGTGCCGAGTCCGATTTCTTCAACACAAATTTGTGCTACAGCAAGAGGATGGAATATGTAAGGTTCGCCAGATCTTCGACGCATATTTTTATGCGCTTCCTGCGACATCTTAAAAGCCTTTTTGATGATCTTGGCATCATCGTCTTTTAAAAATGGTTTTGCATGTCTTAATAGTTTGCGGTACTGACGTAAAATTTCCCTCTTCTCCTCTTCAATCTCAAACTCTGTCATATAGTTTCCATTTCCATGTCAAAATAAAAAAGAATTAGCCAACAATAGAAAATAAAATATTATTATGTACTTTTGCATTCCATTTTTTAAGTCACTGCGGATGTGGCGAAATTGGTAGACGCACTAGACTTAGGATCTAGCGCCGTGAGGCTTGGGGGTTCGAGTCCCTTCATCCGCACCGATAACAAACCCTCAATGGCGTTCTAAAGTAAACGAAATTGGGGGTTTTATCATTATTTATACATTTAAACATTATTCGTCTTGGACATTCAATTAGAGAAAAATTCAAGCACAGAGGCCTTAATTAAAATTAATTTAAAGGTTAGTGATTACCAATCAAATTTCAAAGAAAAACTGAAAACATACAGCAAGCAGGCTAGTATCAAAGGTTTTCGACCCGGGAAAGTGCCCATCGCACTTATCGAAAAGATGTACGGCAAATCCATTATGGTAGAAGAGATCAATAAAATATTGGTTGACTCGATCAAAGATTATATCAAAACCAATGATATTAAAATAATCGGCGACCCACTGCCCAACCAGGAAAAAGCTCAACAGATCGACTGGGACAAACAAGAGGAATTTGAATTTGAATATCGTCTGGGTCTTATCGACAATTTTGATTACAATCTCAATATCAAGGTTGACAAATTCGAAATAGAACTGGATGAAAAAGAAGTAGCTGAAAACCTGAAAAATCTGCGCGAACAATACGGTAAAATGACCATTCCGGAGGTAAGCGCAGAAGGTGATTCCTTATTTGGACTTTTGGTTCAGGAATCGACAGGTTTCGATGAAAATGTCCTTATTGAAATCAACAAAGTGTCTGCAACGATGAAAGACAGTTTGATTGGTCTGGAAAAAGAAGCTGAAGTAAAGATTGACATTCATAAGCTCTTTGATGACCAAAATGAGCTGGAAGAGGTACTCAACATAAGTGCTGAAGCGATAAGCGAATTATCAGGCGAATTTACCTTTACGGTCAAGAATATCAACAGAAATGAAGCTGCCGAGTTAAATCAGGAATTCTTTGACAGGGTTTTTGGTAATGGCAAAGTTACTTCGGAGGAACAATTCATGGAAGAATACTCCAAAATCTACAAGGAAAACTACGATAAGCAAAGCGAATACTTATTGGCGCATGATATTCAGGAGAAAATCATTGAAGAAACCACCGTAGATGTGCCGGAGCAGTTTTACAAAGATTGGATATTGGCGGGCAATCCGCAGATTGGTGCGGAAGAACTAGAAGAAAATTTTAAACACTATTTGAAAGATCTGAAATGGACGCTGATAAAAAACCGCATTGCCAGCGACAATGATGTGAAAATAGAATATGAAGAAGCAGTAGCCCAAACAAAGAAAATGTATATGGCCCAGTTTGGCGGCATGTCTCTCTCGGAAGAGATGGATAAAAATCTGGAAGTGCTGGCAAACAACTATTTGCAACAAAAGGAAGGGCAGAACTACATGAATATGTATGAACAAATAAAGACAGAAAAAATCATAGATATCATAAAACAAAAAGCCGATATATCCGTCAACAAGGTGACACTCGAAGAATTCAACAAAAAGGGTGAAGAATAGAGACCTCAATAAGTCATATTACAAAAGTCCTTTTAGCGAAGGGCTTTTTTTTTATTTTTGTAAATTACCACTCTAAATAATAAATCGATGACAGATAAGCACTTAAATAAACTAGAATTCAGAAAATACGCAGTAAAAGGCCAGGGGCTCAACGGCAATACTGTTGACAGCTATATTCATGGCGTAGAAAACATGACCCGATCGGTGATTGAAGAAAGACCCACCAGGTTTGCAGAAATAGACGTTTTTTCCAGATTGATCATGGATAGAATCATTTTCCTGGGCATGCAGGTAGATGACAATATTTCCAATATCATTACGGCGCAACTACTCTTTTTGCAATCGACCGATGCCAAAAAAGATATTCAATTGTATGTGAACAGCCCCGGAGGATCGGTGTATGCCGGGCTAGGAATTTACGATACCATGCAATACGTGTCTCCGGACGTATCGACCATTTGCACCGGCCTGGCAGCCTCGATGGCAGCGGTACTTTTGGCTGGCGGCGAATCAGGAAAAAGATCAGCTCTGCCCCATGCACGCATCATGATCCACCAGCCGATGAGTGGCATGCAAGGTCAGGCTTCTGACATGGAAATTTCACTAAAGCAAACGCTCTCTGTCAAAAAAGACTTGTATGATATACTGGCCAAACATACCGGTAAAAAATACGAACAAATAGAAAAAGATTCTGACAGGGATTTTTGGATGATAGCCGAAGATGCCAAAAAATATGGCCTGATTGACGAAGTACTTACGAAATAAAACAATAATGACTCAAGTAACCTGTTCCTTTTGCGGAAGAAAGAAAAAAGACGTCGATTTGATGGTTTCGGGAATACACGCACATATTTGTAATCATTGTATCGACCAGGCTTTTCAGATTTTAAAAGAAGAAAAAAAGACCAAAGAAACCGGTGATAAGCCAAGCTTTAGCCTGGTGAAACCAATGGAGATGAAAGAATATCTCGATCAGTATGTGGTGGGACAAGATGATGCTAAAAAGGTAATAAGCGTGGCCGTTTACAATCACTACAAAAGACTGATGCAAAAGCCGGACGATGATGACGTGGTTATTGAAAAATCAAATATTATCATGGTAGGCGAAACGGGCACGGGAAAAACATACCTGGCACGCACACTGGCCAATATGCTCCAGGTTCCATTTTGTATTGCCGATGCCACGGTACTAACCGAAGCGGGCTATGTGGGAGAAGACGTGGAGAGCATCCTCACCCGACTGCTGCAAGCAGCCAACTATGAAGTGGAAAAAGCAGAGCGAGGTATCGTATATATTGACGAGCTCGATAAAATTTCCAGAAAATCGGACAATCCGTCTATTACCCGCGACGTAAGTGGCGAAGGAGTGCAACAAGCCCTCTTAAAGTTGCTCGAAGGCACATCGGTGAATGTGCCCCCTCAGGGTGGCAGAAAGCACCCCGACCAAAAAATGATCTCCTTAAATACACAAAATATCCTCTTCATCTGCGGAGGCGCATTTGACGGTATTAAGCGAATCATAGAATCGAGACTCAATACTACTCCATTGGGTTTTTCTTCAAAATCAGAAACGGAAAAAAGACACGACATCGATGACGAAAACGTGTTGCGGTATATCAATGCGCAAGATTTGAAAAAATTTGGACTGATCCCGGAATTGATTGGTCGCCTTCCTGTGCTTACCTATCTCGATCCGCTGGACAAAAAGACGCTATCCATGATATTGACCGAGCCAAAAAATGCTTTGACCAAACAATATTCAAAGCTTTTTGCCATGGAAGACATCAAAATTGAGTTCAGGAAATCAGCGTTGGAATATATTGTAGATAAAGCTGTAGAATACAAGCTTGGCGCCAGAGGTTTGCGTTCCATTTGCGAGGCTATTGTCAATGATGCCATGTTCGAATTGCCATCGAACAAAGAGGTAAAAGAACTGATCATTACACGGGAATACGCAATAGAAAAGTTCGAAAAATCCAGGGTCAACAAGTTAAAAGTTGCCTGATAGCAAAAGAAAATCTTTACGAAGTTAAAAGACTATAGATTTCCTTGGCGGTGTTTGCAGATGCATTTTCATCGCTGAGGATATCGTATAGTTCCTGGTATCCCCGGGCTATGTCCCCTGCTCGGTTGGCATTGGTCATAATCAGCTCCAACTCTTGGTGCACCGCTTCCTCAGTCACTTCATCCTGTATTAGTTCCTTAACCACTCCCCTGTTTATAATCAGGTTTACCAGCGATATAAAATCAACTTTTACAAAATGTTTTCCGATGGCATAGTTGAGCTTGCTGGTGCGATAGATGACGACCTGGGGCACTTTAAGAAGCGCTGTCTCCAAGGTGGCCGTACCAGAAGTAACGATGGCAGCACGGGCATTTGACAATAAATTATAGTTGTCTTCTACTACCGCAACTACATTTGGTTCCCTGAGGGCAATATCATACAATTGACGGGGCAAATTTTGGATTACGGATAAAGCGAAGATTTTTTCGGGATATTTTCGAGCAACAGCAGCCATAACCGGTAGCAGTTGTTGCAGTTCCTGTTTGCGACTACCCGGCAACAAAGCGATTATCTCTCTGCCACCATCTATACTATGCCTGGTCAGGAAATCATCAGCCGGCTCGAACGCCACTATAGCATCCATCACAGGGTTGCCTACATATTTGGCATCTACACCAAATCTGGCATAAAACGCCTCTTCGAAAGGAAGTATGACAAAGGCTTTGTCAATAAATCCCTTATTTTATATGCACGCTTTTGGTTCCAGGCCCATATTTTAGGAGAAATGTAGTAGATTTTTTTTAAGCTAAGATGCTGAATTTTGGAAGCGATCCGTAAGTTAAACCCTGCAAAATCGACAAAAACCACTGCATCAGGTTTATACCTTGCCATGTCGCTTACACACACGGCCATGTATTTCTTTATTTTCACAATGCCCTTAAGCACTTCTACCAAACCCATTATCGCCATTTCTTTGTAGTGTGCCACTATATCGGCTCCTGCTTCTTTCATGTAGTCGCCGCCAAAGCCCCTAAATTGCGCCTCCGGATCTATGTGCTTAAGCGCTTTGATCAGGTTAGAGGCATGCAGATCGCCCGAGCGTTCACCAGCTACGATGTAGTATTTCATAGTAGGATTTTGTCAATCGGCCTATTTGCATGAAGATGCAGTTCAATTCTCGCCATAGTATTCCGCAAAATTTTTGTTGGTCTCTTTTACCTTAATGCAGTGTAGGCTGGCGCGTCCATTGGTAATTTCGCTGATTTTCGGATCAAGTATCTTCCAAAACTCCACGATCAGGTTTTCGCAACTCGGCAATTTACCTTTCATAAATCTACGTCGAGATTGAGATTTTTATGATCGACTTTTTCAAGAATCTCCTGTTTTATTATTTTATTCAAATCTTTAAAATTCATCACAAACCCAGTTTCAGGATCTATGGGTCCTTTTACAGTTACGGTCATATCAAAATTGTGTCCGTGCCAATTTTCATTAGCGCAAGCTCCAAATATTTCTTCGTTTTTTTCCTTGCTCCACTTTTCGTTGTACAGCTTGTGTGCGGCACAAAAGTGAGCGTCCCTGCTTAAATAAATCATCACTATACTTTTGTTAATTGCCGCAAAAATACGAAGATTTTACGTTTATTCCATCTCTATGGTCGTCGCATCGGGGGGTGACCAAAATCTGATGTGGCTTTTTTTTATGAAATGAGTAAATTGCCCAAAAATTGACTTATGATGTAGTAACAGGAGCAGCGGGCTTTATTGGAAGTTGCCTCATTGGCAAATTGAACAGTGAGAATTTTAATGCGGTAATAGCTGTAGATAAATTTGACCATGACGAAAAGAACCTTAACCTGCAAGGCAAAAAAATAATAGAAAAGGTTGACAGGAATGAATTTTTCTCCTGGCTCGATGTCAATTTTGAAGAAGTGGAATTTATTTTTCACATTGGAGCCAGAACAGATACCACCGAGTTCGACACCAAATTGCTATGGCAACTCAATACCGACTATACCAAAACAATGTGGCAAAAATGCGTGAAATACCAGATTCCCCTGGTTTATGCCTCCTCTGCTGCCACCTACGGACTTGGTGAACTGGGCTATAATGACGACGAACAACTCATCCCGGCTTTGAAGCCATTGAACCCCTATGGCGAGTCGAAAAATGAATTTGATAAATGGGCCCTCAAACAAGAACAGGCACCATTGTATTGGGCAGGGCTAAAGTTCTTCAATGTGTACGGCCCGAATGAATACCACAAGGCCCGAATGGCATCGGTGGTGATGCATGCGTATCATCAAATTAAAAAAACCGGAGCGATGAAGTTGTTTCGATCTCATAATCCTCAGTACAAAGATGGGGAACAGATGCGCGACTTTGTGTATGTAAAAGACGTGGTGGATACATGCATGTTTTTAATGCACCATCGAAAAGATTCGGGTATTTACAATCTTGGATCTGGCAAAGCACGGTCTTTCCTCGATCTGGTACGCGCTGTGTTTAAAGCCCTGGGGGTGCCGGAAGACATTTCTTTTATTGATACTCCTGCCGATATACGCGACAAATATCAGTATTTTACCGAAGCCAATATGACCAAATTGCGCGCTATCGGATTTGATCAAAAATTCCATACGTTGGAAGAAGGTGTGCATGACTATGTGACCAACTATCTGATCGACAAGCATTACTATTGAAATAATGGCTATTGGCCATCTTCATCATTGCCAAAATCGAAATATTCATCTTCGGGCTCTAGTGCCGGCGGAGAAGTGACAGGTTCCTTATTGATGATTTTTTCCATTCTTTACCTTCGTCCTTAAAATCTTTGGTAAACCGGTCTTTGATGGCTTCGGCATCGAAAGAAATGCTGTAGTCTGATGTAGTGCCGGTAATTTTGAGCAAGAGGTTCATGCCCTGTCGCGCATTTTGATTGTAGTCCCGCTTTTTTGAAATTTTTATGAAGCTTTTTAAGGGGACACTTAGGTGATAGTCGATTTTTTTATCAAAAGTATGCGTGCCTCTCACCAGAATATTCGACACATTTGACTTTATCTCCATTTCGGGCAGAAATATTTTTTCGTTTTCGATCCTGATCTCGTTGGTCATTTGCGAAAAACGCATTTTTGCAAGGCTTTCCTCTTCTACGAATTTTGAAAGCTTCATGATGGGCTCAAAATCATTTAATTGGCCATTGGTAATGGAGGTATTGATATTGGCCACCAGCGAATGGCTGTTGAATACCAGGTTTTTGTTCAGGGTCAGGTACAGGTTCACATCAGCATCGAGCTGTCCTTTCAGGTTTTTGTCCACAAGCCAGTCCTGGTTGAAATTTTTGAACACATAAAAAACACTATCGATATTGATATTGAACAGGTTAGCATCTGTCCACACTTCAATCACGTTTTTGTTTTTGCTGTTTACAGTGCCATCTACCTTTACCCGCCCCCCCATAGCACTAAAAGAAACCTTGTTCAACTGAGCGATTTCATTTTTAATTATGATATTACCAAAAATTGACCTGCCTTCGAACCGCTTAAATCTTAAGTTTTCGATTTCACAATTCAGATCTAGCGAAACGGTAGGAGAAATGGTAAATTCATATTTGGCTGCTTTGGCCTGGGCTGTATCGCGAGAGGCAAAATTGCTTCTGAGTAGTTCATCAAAATCGAGGTATTGTGATTTAAAATCAGCTTGCATCTGGTATGTCTTGTCTTTTGTAAGCAGTATTTGCGAAATATCGTTGATAAATCCGTTGAGAATAAAATCGCTATTGCCTACAAAACCTGTCAGGTTGCTTATGGCCAGGTCATTATTTCTCAATGTGAGGACTCCATTTATTTTATTGAAAGGGAGCTTTTCGCCTGTCAGCACAAAGCTGATATTTTGAAAGCCCAGTGAGCCGTTGGCCTGAATGTTCCGGGTCAGGCTGGGGTTTTCCAGCTTGCCATTGATATGCAAATCCATTTTTAGGACACCTAAAGCTGTTTTTACATATTCGCGTGAAAACAACAGCAGCAGGGTGTTCACATCGGCTTCTCCCACCAGATTAAGATCAATAGCGTAATCATCGAAATTGAAAAGCACAAAATTTCCCCGGAGCGATTTATCTTCCAGACTACAATAAAAATCCTGAAAATCAAGGCGGTAGGTTGAGCGGTGGTTTCGTTTACCAGTGTCGAAATGTCCGGTAAAATTCACATCCTTGATTTGCTTTTTGTATTCAGGATGAAAAAAAGATGCATTCTTTGCGCCAAAATCGATGCTGACTTTAGGCAAATGCTGTCCATCATATGTACCTGACACCCTTCCGGCAAAATATATCTCCCCTTTGCTCCTATACGCACTAAAATACTTCGACAAATCGCTTGACAACAATGAGTTGATCGTCTGAAAAGATGTGTTTATACCTTTAAAATCAAGATCAATGCGTTTTTGATCTACATCTACACCCCCAACTATCTCAAACTCTCCTTTATCTATAGCCAGCTCCCCGGTTTTAAAGGTGTACCTCTTGCGTTGCAAATCATATTCGAGTTCAGAATGCACCTCTATCTGTTTGTTGTCAAAAAATACCCGCTTACCAATTTTTATTTCGTCAGAAAGAATATCTCCTTCTCCTGAAATCTCCAGGATAGTACCAGTCTGCGCTAGTTCTGCCTTGGCCTCTTGCACGTACAATGCAACATGGTAGTCGGATCGTAGGTCTGCATAGTCCACCTTTGTCCGTTCCACTTTTATGTTTTGCAAAGACAATTTACCATTGCTTTCTGCATGGCCATTTTTTTTAAAAACAAATAGTTTGGCAATCCGTCCTGATCAATTTTCAAATTCACCTCTCCATCAGCCATAAAAATCCGGCTGATGGTGTAGTCTTGCTGAAGCAGTAGAATAGGGTTGAACGATATACTAATGATCTTAGCTTTGCCGAGTACCCCCAAATGCTCCCCAGTACTTTCTTTTATGGTGACATTGTGCAGGTTAATGGAGACACTGGGAAAATTACTTAAAAACGAAACTTCGATTTTGCCAACATCAATGGGCGTAGTAATGTGCTTGTTGGTTTCATTGACAAAGTAGCCAATGATGTCGTCTTTATAAATATAGGAGAATAAAATACCTGCCGCCACGAGACCCACAAAAGCCAGCACGACCCATAGCAATATTTTCTTTGCGATAACGATTCTATTCATTTGATTTCCAAACACTTAGATTTTGGAATAAACTTTTGCCAATACAAAGAAAAGCAATTATTCATCCAAATAGAGAAACTGTTTGAATTTTATATAAAAAGCATTTGCATTAATGAATTTCTATTCTACCTTTGCATTCCCAAATTAAACAGCCTAATAAGAAAGGCGGTTTATACCGGGCTCTTAGCTCAGCTGGTTCAGAGCATCTGCCTTACAAGCAGAGGGTCACTGGTTCGAATCCAGTAGGGCCCACATTCAAAAATCAAGCATTCTGATAGCAATCGGGATGCTTTTTTTTTGATTCGTCCCCGCCACAAGGCAAAACACGTCTATATATTTCATTGTACTATTCAAGCGCTTGCCACCATGCAATTATGCACTAAAATCTACCAAAAAACCAGGCTTCTTTACGGCAAATTGAGTATTGGATAAACATAGATATCCCCCTTCAAAAAGCAGACACAGTTTATTTCATCTGCAGGCAATCACACTTTGGAGAATGGATCAAGCATTAATTGTTTTCCAGGCTATTTGTGTATTCTGACTTCCGGCTATTTCGACTCAATTTGATGGTGTGATTTAGGAGTAATGGTGGCAGTATACCCCTGCCCCTCCTTTATACAAGGGAGAATGGCAATAACTAGCATTTGTGAAAAAAATCCGCATACCATCGGCCCAGTAAGGCATTTTCTACCACGCTCGCACTAACTCCCCTCAACACTTTGTAGTATAAAACCACACTTTGATGTAGTTTACCGCAATGTTGTTACCTGCCGGAGTCAACTGTCGATTCCCATTACCGACTGGTTATCTGCGCTTTATGGTTGATATTTTTTTTTGGCACAGGTTTTTCATTGTGGGAGGCACAACACATATATGTTACATCAATTCATTTTTCAACTTAATTATTGACAACAATGAAAAAAATAATTTTGGGTGTATTGGCCATAGCCACATTTGGCTTGACCACCACAGGGTTTGCCTCAGCAACTCAAGACATTAATTTGACTGCTGTTTCGGCAGCTGATGATCAAAAAACTGAAGTTTCGTTCAATGATCTACCTGCCGTAGTTCAGGAGGGATGGAATCAAAGTGACTATGAGTCGCAATCGCTCGAAAAAGTGTATACTGTAAAATCGGCCACGGAAGAATATGTGGAGTTTATCCTGAATTCTGAAGAAGGTAAAAAAGCAGTGCATTTCGATATGGATGGAAAATTCCTTAGAGAGAAAGCAGTCCAATAAGCGGAGTTTCAATCTATACAAACCGATCAAACAACCATAAAAGAGTTTGCCCTTGGGCAGGCTCTTTTTTTTGTTCCTTCCCTGGGTATCTTCACCTTAAAATCGACATCATCGTATAAGCAGAAATGAAAATAAACGTTATTTTGCGTGATTGAAATGTAAAAAAAACAATATAGTATGCTGCAACAAATCCTGGTAGTCGATGATGATGCCTATTTCAATAAAATGCTTTCTGCTTTTTTAGGAAAAAATGGTTTTGCAGTACATTCTGCTCTCGATGCCAAAAAAGCGCTTGATCACATTAGCATGAGCGTACCCGATTTAGTACTGATCGACTTTAAATTGCCCGACCTCAATGGCTTGGAGTTGATGGAACTGATTAAAGAAAAATCACCGGGTCAAACCATGATATTGATGACCAACTACTCTGATGTGAGGACAGCAGTACGCTCTATTCAGTTGGGCGCTTTTGAGTTCGTAACCAAACCGGTGAATCCAGATGAATTATTGCTCACCATTCAGGCAGCCTTGCGTCAAAAGACGCGCAAAAAAGAAAAGGGGGCAGAATTAAAAAAGACATCGAACAAAAAGAAATTTATAGTCGGAAAATCTGAAAATGCCCGTAAACTTTGGGAGCATGTGCAACTGGTGGCTCCTACCAAAATGAGTGTGATGATATTGGGCGAAAGCGGCACCGGCAAGGAATATGCCGCCCGGATGATCCATGAATTCAGCAAGCGCAAAGACAAGCCTTTTTTGGCTACAGACTGCGGGGCACTTTCTAAAGAACTTGCAGGCAGTGCCCTTTTCGGCCATGTAAAAGGTGCCTTTACCGGGGCGCTTCAGGACAAGAAAGGACTCTTCGAACTGGCCGACGGGGGCACTTTATTTCTTGACGAAGTGGGCAATCTCAGCTACGACATTCAGGTGCAACTGCTTCGCGCTTTGCAAGAACAGAAAATAAAGCGCGTGGGCAGTGAAGCCGACATCGCGGTGGATGTGCGTATATTGGCCGCAACCAATGAGCAACTGCTCAGTGCTATTGAAAACAACCATTTCAGGCTTGACCTTTATCACAGACTTAATGAATTTGAAATCATGCTCAAACCGCTGCGCGAAAGGCAGGAGGATATGGCTGAATTTATAGATTTTTTTATAGAAAAAGCCAATACAGAACTTGACAAAAAGGTGATTGGCGTGGACGAAGAAGTCTTGGAAATTTTCAGGAACTACTCCTGGCCCGGCAATTTTAGGGAACTGGGAAACATCATCAGACGCGCAGTGCTCATGTGCAATGCCAGCCATATCGCAAAGACCCACATTCCCGACGCAATTGTACTGGAAAACGGCCTGAACCAAGTAGCCACCAAATTGCAAGTTGAAAACAAAATCAGCGAATCTTTGGACCTGAAACTACTTCAGGAGGAGACCGAAAAGGAGAAAATAGAGCTGGCACTGGCTAAAACCAAATACAATAAAACCAAAACCGCTGCCATGCTCAACATAGACCGTACTACCCTATACAAAAAGATCGCTAAGTATAATATTGAAGCTTGATATGGTTCAATTGCTCCCGCACCTGCGTGAGGCGCGGTCTAAGTTCGGCGGCCATTTGCATCAATTTTTCCGGCTTGTTCAATACCAAAAATACTTCGATATTTTTCAGAGATTCGGCGATGGAACTTAAGTTGAGACTATCGTAGGTCTGGGTCATTTTGTGCGCAAGGTCAGCCAGTCCCTGATGGTCGGCAAGCTCGAAAAAGCGTTCAAACTCCGCTACATTTGCCTCATTGCTCTCTATGAGCTCCCGGATCAATTCATTGAGTAGAAAATCGTCGTTGCCGCAAAACAGCCTGATTTTCTCAAAATCAAACAACAATCCTTCGGTTGAAGGTGTGGCAGCAACAGGCGACTCCACCTCTGCCACCAACTTGCTTGTGCGCTTAAAATTGGCCTTAAGAATGCTAAAAATAGCCTCAGGGCGGTAGGGCTTACCTATGACCTCACAGAAACCCAATTCCTTGAATTTCTTGATTTTGTCTGGCAGTACATGGGCTGTGATCGCCACCACCGGTATATCCAACTTCGAGTGTATCAGGCTATCGAGAAGCTCTATGCCACTAAATTCGGGCATATTGATATCTGTAAATATGATATCGATACGTTGGTGATTGTTTTTAATAAAATCAAGCGCCTCAAACGGATCGCCAAACACCGAGAGCCTGGCGACGCGCGATTCTACCAAAGCGCGAAACAGCGACACATTCCATTTGTCATCATCTACGGCCACCACATGGGCATCGTACACCTCATCATAAACTGGTGCTCCGTCGTCGATAGCGCCAGCGTGCTCCTTTTCGACAAACGCCAGACTCAACCATACTTTAAATGTAGTACGCTCCCCTACCCTGCTTTCGACCATGATCTTGCCATTCATCGATTCTACCAGCTTTTTTACGATAGAAAGCCCCAGCCCGGTTCCGCCGTACTTTTTGGTTACCGATGCATCTTCTTGTTCAAACATATTAAAAATGCTCTTGAATTTGCCCGGTTCTATGCCCTTGCCGGTGTCGGTTACTTTAATGTTCAGGTGGTATCTGTCCATCTTTTTTAGTGCCTGTACATTGAGCTCCACAAAGCCCTTGTCGGTAAATTTCACAGCATTGCCGAGCAGATTGGTAAGGATTTGCTTTAGGCGAAATTCATCGCCCAGAAGTTTTACTTCCTGGAGTTTTTCATCAATATCCAATTTAAAATCCAGTCCCTTTTCCTGACACTGCAAAGAAAACATGGATTGCATTTGGGAAACAATATCGCTAAAATCGAAGGGCTCTTCGTTGAGCTGGAGCTTCTGAAAATCTAGTTTGGAAAAATCGAGGATATCGTTGACCAATCCTATGAGGTACCTGGTGTTTTTAGAAAGTGCATCGGTATAGAGGCGCTGATCTTCGGTAAGTGAAGTGGTACCTAAAAGCTCCGAAAATCCATAAATGCTGCTGAGAGGTGTGCGGATTTCATGGCTCATTCCGGCAAGGAACTCTTCTTTTACTTTGGCGAGCTTGTCTGCCTTTTCTTTTTCTTTCTTAAGCCGCTGGCTTAGGTAAAATGATCGGGTGAGGTCGCGACCTATGGCAATAAGGAATATGCCGCCAAGGGCTATGCCCAGTATGCCTATGGTGAGGATCACTTTGGTGGCATTTTGCGATATGTTCAGACTTTCATTGCGTCTGAGCACATGGTTGTTGATTTCGTTCCGTTTTATCTGCTCAAATATTTTGCTCAGCTCTGCTTGCAGCCGCAAATCCTTTTTAACCAGTTGCAGCTCCTTTGCCGAGAGGGCTTCCTGGCTTTGAAATTCCTTATTGGCCACCTCCTCCAATATCTGAGTGATGCGCAGCAGTAGGGTATCCTGGTCAAAGGCATTGATATGCAAGGTGTCGAAAGTGACTTCAATAGCCCTTACGGTATCGTTTTCTATGCGGGTCACTGTATCTATGCGTATATTTTTGGTGCCAAACAGCCGTTTGATCCCCTCCCAAATACCCGGCTCCTTTATTTCCTTTTGCAAAATCTGTTGCTCCACTATAGGCCTCCACTCTTCGGTGCTCTTGAGTATGGTGCGTATTCCTTCTTTGGCAGGTATGCTGTCGGCGGTGCTTTTATTGATTTTTTCCAACGCTTCTATGCTGAAGTTTTTGTGTTGCCGCACTTTCTTGGTGATCAAAAAATCACGGAGGTACTCCATCTTTTGAAACAACAACAATTGCAAAGAATCAATTTTCCGGATTTGGAGACTATCACCTGACATCATAGATTTGAGCGAATCAATATTTGCAGTGATGTTAGCTACTTCTGCCTCATATTGATCGTATGCGTCTTTTTCGTCGGTGAGGATATATGATTTAATATAATTCTCGGCCAGGGTGATGCTTTGTACGGTATTTTGGATGAGCATCATTTTTTCGTCAGGAGCCGAAAGCCTGTCAAGGGATCGGATGAGTTTTTGGTAACTCATGTAGCTCCATGATATGCCTGCCCCGATCACCACCAAAATGGTGACAAATGTTAGCCAGACCTTGGTTCTAAGGAATAAATCTTTGGAAAAACCCATGATTGTTTAACGGAAAATCCTGGCAATATTCTAATAAAACTCAATTTTTCAAAAAGGTAGCGTTTGCCGCGATACGATATTAGCTGCCGGCTTGTTGTCACACGCAGATGGTTTCTGTTTTATTGCTAAGATTTTGTTAAGCACTTAAGTCCATCGCCATAAACATCATTTTTTTTTCGATCAATATGGCGGTAAAAGGTTTTGGCATTGTCATGATATAGTAATTCACAGTATTATGAAGGAAGAAACAGCGAAAATCTGGGAGCTATTCATTAAACAAAAAGGTGGTAAAATATCCGTAGACGAGGAGCGTGATCTCCTTTCCTGGAAGCAAAACCACCGCGAAGAATTTGATGAGTTCACTTCTATTTACCATATGACGGAAGAGGAGCGAAATCTACCTGCCTTTGAAGCTGCACAAGATTGGCCATTTGTTCACACGCTGACGCAAAATCAGTCCCAAAGCCGGTCTGGTGCCGTCATTCGAATTTTTCCCTGGCTGGCTCGTATTGCCGCTGCCATCATATTGGTGATAGGCATTACTTATATATTCAATCATAAAACCTCCAGTTCTTCCGACGATTTGGCCTTGTATGCCATGCTGGCTACCGATGCCGACAGCCAAAAGAGTATAACGCTGCCGGATGGCACCTTGGTGACGCTCAACAAAAAATCAGAACTGCTCTATCCTGAATATTTTGATGGCTCGACGCGTTCGGTGTACCTCAAAGGAGAAGCTTTTTTTGACGTGAAAAAAAACACTGAAAAACCCTTTGTCATTTACTCGGGCAACACCAAAACATCGGTATTGGGCACGAAGTTCAATCTGCGGGCCTATAGCGATGAACATGAAATCAGGCTCACGGTACTCTCAGGCAGGGTGGCCTTTGCCCTTGCCGATGACAAAGAAAAAGTGATAGTAGAGCCGGGCGGCATGGCCGTGCTGTCGGGTAGCTTCGGGGCAATACGACAGGGGCTAAACGCAGATGCTAATTTCTTATCGTGGAAAACGAAAAAACTCTCGTTTAACCAGGAGAAACTACCTGCCCTGATCGATGCCCTGCAACGCCACTATGGTGTGCTCATCAGTATTGATGATGATGCCAGCAAACAATGCACTTTTACAGGAGATTTTGAGGAGACCAGCCTCGAAAATGCCCTTAGGATCGTAGCCATGGCCACGGGCACAAACATCGAACACCGTGAAGGCAGATATATCATTATGGGCAATGGATGCAACTAAAAGATGAAACGCACTTTCTCCATATTGGCAATGATTTTCACCATCCACTATCTGGCCATGGCTCAGCAGATAAACCTGGACACGCTGGTAGTGGTGACATATGAAAAGGCCTCGCTAAAAGAAGCTATTGCAGACATTGCCAAAAAATATGATATTAAATTTTCATACTCCGATTCTAAACTTCCACTACACCAGGTAGTAAGCGTAGACTATACCGGCACCTCACTCAGGGCTGTGCTCAACGGCCTGCTGCACCCTTTTCAAATCAATTATCATGTCATAGGTAAGCACATTGTGCTGCATGCTCTACCTCAAAACAAAAAAATCCTTGTGAGTGGCAGGGTGATCGATGAGCGCGATCATACCCCCATACCTTACGCTCATATTTCCCTTGCGGGACGGAAAAAGGTACTTCTACCAACGAATTCGGAGCATTTGAAATTGAATTGGAAAATCTTCCTGCCGAACTGCATATATCTCACCTGGCTCACGAAAAGAAACTGATTTACATCTATGACAACACTCATGAACAGCAAATAGTGCTGGCTCCGGCAGCCACCGTGTTGCAGGGCATTACCGTGAAAGCCCGTGGCAGCAACCAATCGGCATACCGGCTGGTGAAGCGAGCCGGACAAAAACTTGCACATACCCAGAGCCAAACAAAATATGGAAAAGCGTTTTATAGGCAAAAATCAAAAAGAGGAAATCATTTTACCGAAATATTCGAACTGTTTTACGATGTAAAATATTCTCCCGATGGGATCAGCGATTGGGCAGTACAGGAAGGCCGCTACGCCTTTGGCAACGACACTCAATTCGACATCTTCCTGTACAACAAAAATTTCACACTATTATCCAGAATGTTCACAGTTAGTCAGCCAGATACAGAGAGCTACCTGGTACCCATACACACCGATACCCGAAAGTACTTTGACCTAAAGCTGGAAGAGACACTGAAGCTGGAAGATAGATATCTCGCAAAAATAAAGTTTACCCCAAAGCCCGGCATCAATACTCCGGCTGCTCATGGCGAGCTGTACATAGATATAAATACCTACCAGGTGTTCAGAGTGCAAGGCACCTTTTCTAACCCGGCGCCGGACATTATCGGCTTTAGCGATAGCAAAAGCTCCTGGCAAAACTACAACCTTACTTTCCATATCTCTTTTAGAGAAGCCCACAGCAATGGCGAATTATTGATGGACTACATCCAAATCGACCATGAATTTGATTATTTCTTTCACAAGCAACGCATTGGCAAAGTAAGCACCACCTCCATGCTGACGTTTTATGAACATTATACTCCAGTAAAAAACAAAAACCTGGGCGGAGCCATAAATTACAGCACCAGCGATGCAGAGGTGATAGACGGCATCGGATATAATGCGGCATTTTGGGATCAGAACCCGATAGTGAAACGCACCCCTTTGGAAGAAGCACTAATTAAAGACTTTGAGCTAAACCAGGCCTTTGGGACAGTATTTATGAACAATGAGGAAGAAGTGGTATTGAGGCCCGATACTAAAAACAGCGCCATGACCAAAGAAATTGTAGCTACCTACGAGTCACACCACAAAGATACCACCCGGCAAAAAATCCTTTTGGCTCTGGACAAAATGCAATATGAACCAGGAGAGTATATCCAGTTTGCTGCCTATGTATTGGATCGGCTTACCCTCAAACCCCTGCTCTTCGGAAGCCGGCTAAAGGTACAATTAGTCGATCACCAGGGCACCGCCATTTATAGCCAGCAATATGATATAAACAGGGGACTGACCTATGGTTCTATGTCCCTGCCCACATCGCTGTTGTCCGGGGAATATCAGGTGCGCGCTTTTACCAATATTTCGGATAAGGTAGCATTTGAGACAAGCATCGGGATCGACTATCAACCCAGGAAAAATATGCCCGATTTTATCGATCAGAGGATGCAGTCAACAGATTCACTGGTTTTCGAGTACTATCCGGAAAGTGGCCTGCTGCTTCAGGGTATGCCCAATCAAGTGGTTGTTATGGTCAAAACCCCGGCGGGCAGCCCGGTACAAGGCAACTGGCTATTGGCCGATTCCTTCGGAACTATACTCCGGCAGGTGAGTACCGATCGTCTTGGGATTGGAAAATTTGAGCTGTTGCCAGCGCCAGATACAAGCTACTATTTCACCGATATGCACTTTAGTGATAAATGGGCAATAAACGGTGTAGAAAAAACCGGCCTTTTGCTGCATATCGGCGATGACCGGATCAACAGCTTGTATGTCGAGGTCTTGCAACATCCTGCCTTGACCCGCAAAATTTATCTGCTTTCCTCGTCCTACGGCAAAGTTTATCGCGCGGAGGAAATCTTGCTTTCCGGTCGTCAAAACAGTTTCGACATCCCATTGCAGCATCTCCGCCCCGGAGTAAATGCGTTGGTGGCCACTGACCAATCAGGCAATGTGCTGGCCAAGCGTTCCTTTTTTGTGAAACCGGAAGAACTGAGTATATCGCTGATTTCGGCTGAATACAAATCTCGCGGCAGCAAACGCATCGCCTTGCAGTTTCTGGTCACCAACCCTGAAGGCAAAGTGGTAAAGGCCAAACTCAACCTGACCGTTTCGACCATAAACCGCCAAAACACCAGCCCAGACATTAGAAAAAATATTTTTTGAAGGCACAGCCATCGACAAAACAGTGGATTTCGATTTGGAAAACGATTCCATTGCCTCACTGATCGATGCAATGCTGTTTGCCCCACTGCGGGAGCCATCAGGTAGCACTGAAAACATATCTGCCAGGCTACCCATGTTGCCTGGCGCCAGGAACGAACTGCCCACCGCCCAAGTGGCGGTCGGAGGGCAATTTGGGCAAACACCAGAAAAGCCAGTAACAACGAAAAATTCAATACAAGGAGACCCTGCGTATCAAGGGGATTTTTGGATACCGCAAATGAAATTCGACGACAATGGTTTGTCGAGTGTGGAATTTAAACCCGAAAACAAAAACGATCATTTTTTCATCAATATACAAGGTATAACAGAGGCGGGACTTATTGGATTTGGAACATTCGACCTCGATCTCCGCAATTTGGCTCCTTATAGAAATGGATCGAAAAATAAAGGACATAAAGAAAAATAATAATATGAAAACAAAATCGCCAATTCCATATTTTGCAGTATCGGGCATATTAATTTTGCTTTTCATTATACTGCCGGCTTTCAGCCAAGGCCTATTCTGCCAGGCACAAAACAATAGCATTCACCTGCATTTCAAAAAAGCCAGACAAAAAAAGGTGGACATTCATTTCAAGATGATCCACAACCTTATCATCATTCCTGTATTTATCAATGGCTCTGACACCCTGCATTTCATACTCGATACCGGCGTGAGCCATACCATGATCACCAGCATGGATGGAGCAGAGGGCATATCCTTCAATTTTGCCCGCGAGATAGACTTGTATGGACTGGGCAATGGTGGCGAGGTGAAAGCTTTTCATTCTTTTGGCAATGTGATAGAACTACCGGATGTGATCGGTTTCAACCATAATGTCATTATCCTAAAGGAGGAATTTGACCACCTTTCGCAAGGCCTGGGCACCAAAATCAATGGCCTCATCGGCTACGACGTATTCGATAGTTTTACTGTAGAGATAGATTACAAAAGCCGAAAAATTACCCTTTATGACCCCAAATTTTTTGATGAAAGACGCCGGGACAAGAAACTAAAAAAGTGGGAACCCATAGCCATGGACATACACCGCCGCAAACCCTACATCAAAGCAAAAATGGTGGATGACTATAACCAATCTATGGATGTAAACCTTTTGGTAGATTCAGGGGCTAGCCATGCCGCTTCGCTGTTTCAGACTTCTGACAGCAGATTTCAGATTCCCGACAACTCATTGTATACCTTTCTGGGTGTAGGCCTTAGCGGCGATATCTATGGGCATATCGGCAGAGCCAAACGGATGTCGATTGGAAATTACAAATTCAAAAAACCTCTGATCACCTATCCGGAAGAAAGCTCAGTACAAATCTCCAACTATGAAAATGACCGCAATGGCAGCTTAGGGGCAGACGTGCTCAAAAGGTTTAATGTGATCTTCGACTATCATGACCGCGAAATGTTGCTTAAGCCCAATTCCGATTTCAAAGACGATTTCAAATACAATCTTAGCGGCATCGATGTCACCACACCCATACCTGACCTGCCACTTTTCAAAATCACCAAAATAAGAAAAGGCTCGCCTGCTTGGATAGCGGGTCTTGAAGAAGGCGACCAGATTCTTACCATAAACGGACTGGAAACCAGGGAATTTTCTCTAAGCAATATCGTGCAAATGCTGCAATCAAAAGCGGGCAGAAGAATGATCGTGGGCATACGCCGGCAAGATGAACAGTTTTCGGCCAAATTTACACTTGAAGACCCAATCAAATAGGTTTTCGCCGTAGGCATTTCACCACCTGCCTCCCACTTCTCTTGCTAATCAAAGAGGGTAGGGCCAGAAGTATTTCTAAGGCCAAACATGGTTATGATCTGGGAGGTGGTATTGCGATTGGTAGAAAGCTCGGGGAGTTGGTCTTTGGCAAAAAAACCGGCATCGCTGGTTTCTATGCTGGTCTTCAAGGTGCCGCCAATTTCGTGGCAAAGGAAAAACATCTTATATACATAATATAATTCTGGCGGGTGCGGATGGCATTTTTTATCAAAGACAGCCAGAAGTTTGTCTGCCTGTACTTCCAGTCCCGACTCTTCGGCAACTTCTTTCACCACCACCTCAGCGGGCGACAGGCCAACATCTGCCCACCCGCCGGGCAAAGCCCATTTGCCATCTATGGTTTCCTGCACCAGCAGTATCTTTTCCTCTCTAAAAACCACAGCTCGTACATCCACCTTTGAAGTGAGGTAGCCCTCTTCGAGTGCGAAAACCGAATCTAATTTTTCCATGGCCATCGTGGAAAAATCTGCTATGATTTCTTTGCTCAATTGCATGATTTGTTCATACCGTTCCAGGTCGTATTTGTTTTCGGTATAGGTGAGGCCGGCCTGACCAATAGATTGGAGATGCCGGGCTATAGTCAGCCATTTGTATTTTTCATTCATAAAAAACAATATGATAAGTGCTCAACAAAAATCCTAATTTTAGGGCATAATGAGCTTATTTTACCTAATTATGATTATTTTTGACGAGTATCAAACACATAGCAGAAGCCGATGATCAATGAAATAAAAGAAATACCCGATCACGCAGAAAAGATCCTATACACTACTAAAAATATAGCTTTGCCAGCCAATGTTCCCTATTTGGGCATGGGCTCCTCTTACTATGCCACTCTGGCCATCTACTACCAGGGCATAGCCATACAACCCTATCGCGCCTCGGAATACTATAATTATCTGTCGGGCAAAAAAGTGAAAGATATGGGGGTGCTCATTTCGCAATCGGGCCGAAGCAGCGAAGTGATATGGTGCCGGGAGCTATTTAAAAGATACTTCGCCATCACCAATGTGCTCAAGAGCCCGCTGTGTGTCTCCACCAACCTGGAGCGTGTTTTTCCTATCCTGGCAGGCACTGAACTCAGCTCGTCCACCAAAACGTACATCAATACACTCATCACGCTTTACAACGGGCATGGGGTCGATCCATCATTGGCGGTCAATTTGCTGCGCGACAAGATGTACGAATACGAAAACTGGGGAAAAGATACCGCCGAACAGGTTTATGAACTGATGCTTTCGCAAAAATACAAAGGTACCTACATCATAGGCAATGGACCCAACATAGCTACTGTACATCAGGCAGCACATATTTTGAGCGAATCCACCAAGCATCCGTTCATCGGTATGTCGGTATCGGAATACGACCATGGCCCAAAAGAAACCGCAAAAGACAGTGTGGTAATTGTGATCAAGTCCGATGGCGTTTCGTATCGCCGTACCAATAAGCTATTTGAATTGGTAGCCAACGCCGGTGCACACGTTTTTTATTATGAAGATAAAGATGTGCCCGAAACCCTGTCGCCTATTACTTCCGTAGTCCCCCTTATGTTCATGACTTATTATCTTTCCAAACTGTTCCAGATCCCAAAACCCTTTATTGTCGGCAATAAAGTGACGGAAGCCTGAGTTCTAACTAATCCACCTCCACCCTTTCACAGTCATGCATTATGTAGGTGTAAAAGAATTCTTGTCGACTCGATCTCGTGTCGCCATTGCCGATGTCAGGTCGCCGGGCGAATTCGAAGAAGGTCATATTCCAGGCGCGGTCAATTTGCCACTTTTTAGCGATAGCGAACGCGCTCAGGTGGGTACCATCTACAAGCAAAAGGGCAAAGAAAAAGCCATTGAGCTGGGTTTGGAAATAGTAGGACCCAAGATGAACCTCCTGGCCAACAAGGCCAAAACACTGGCCGTTAACAGCAAACTGAACGTGCATTGCTGGCGTGGTGGCATGCGCAGCGAAAAAATGGCCTGGCTCTTTGACCTGGTTGGCATTGATACCACCATATTGATAGGTGGCTACAAAGCCTACAGGCAGCAATTGCTCGACGACTTCCAAAACCTCGATCGTCTGATATTGCTGCAAGGACCCACAGGCAGCGGTAAGACAAAAATACTGCACGAATTGGAAAACCTGGGGGAACAAATCATCGACCTGGAACACCATGCCAGACACAAAGGTTCGGCCTTCGGCGCATTGGGCATGGAGGAGCAGCCCAATACCGCCCGATTTCAAAATACCCTTTACGAAGATTATCTGAAATTAGACCCCTCCAAACGCATATGGATAGAAAGCGAAAGCATTACCATTGGCAGGGTGTACCTGCCCCAAACGCTTTGGGACGCTATGAACCGTTCGCCGGTTATTGAGATAGACCTGGAAAAAAAACTGCGCACCAGCAATATACTGGCAGAATATGGTCATTTTGATCATGAGTTGCTGGCCTCCTCCATTCAAAAGATACAGTCCCGGTTTGGTGGCGACCGGGTAAAAAAAGCCCTGGCCTTGCTGGAAGAAGACAGACTTGAAGAACTAACCTGGCTTCTGTTGGAGTATTACGACAAATCATATACTTTTTCTAAAAACAAGTATAAAGAAAAGGAAGTGGCTACTTTTCAAAGTGAAAATGCCGATCCTCTTAGCAATGCCATACAATTGCAAAAAATAGCTGATCATCTGAAATTATAATGAAAGAAATAAAACTGACCCAATACTCGCACGGTGCGGGTTGTGGCTGCAAAATATCGCCCAAAGTACTCGATGAAATCATTGGCAATCTGCCGGTTGATTTTGAAGATGCAAACTTGCTGGTGGGCAACACCACCAAAGACGATGCCGCCGTATATGCCCTCGATGAACATACGGCCATCATCAGCACCACCGATTTTTTCATGCCTATAGTAGACGACCCCTATGACTTTGGTGCCATAGCGGCCACCAACGCCATTAGCGATATTTATGCGATGGGTGGAGCACCCATCATGGCCATATCTATACTTGGCTGGCCAATCGATAAACTTCCGGCCAGTGTAGCGAGAGCAGTGGTGGCAGGTGCCAGGCAAGTATGTGCAAAGGCCGGCATCATGCTGGCCGGGGGGCACAGTATCGATGCCCCCGAGCCGATATTTGGTCTGGCGGTCACGGGCAAGGTGCATCGTGCCCATATCAAAACCAACGACAAAGCCCGAATCGGATCACGGCTCTTTTTAACCAAACCCCTGGGCATTGGTATATTGACCACGGCACAAAAAAAAGGCCTGCTAAAGGCCGAAGATCTGCACACGGCCAAAAACCTGATGCTACAACTTAACCAGATTGGCGCTGAATTGGGCAAGATCGAGGGGATCACGGCCCTCACCGATGTTACGGGCTTTGGGTTGCTTGGTCATTTGGTGGAAATATGCGAAGGAAGCGGCGTTTCGGCAAGTATCATTTTTAATGACATCCCCACCATCGGAGCTGTGCCTTACTATCTGGAGCATAGATGTGTCCCCGGAGGCACCAACCGGAACTTTGACAGCTACGGACATAAAGTCAGCGAAATGACCTTGGGACAAAAGCACATACTTTGCGATCCGCAGACTAGTGGAGGCCTCTTGGTCGCTGTCGACCCTGATGCTGTAGATGAGGTACAAAAGCTGTTCGAATCGCGGGGACTGGAACTTACTTCGTTTGGAGAAATCAACCAGGCAGCTGGGAAAGTACTGGTAAACGTAGTTTAAAAGAAGCAGATATCGACTGAGCTCCGGGCTGCATGGCAACGTGAAAATGAATATAAATGCTTGCGCGAAATGCATGTCTTTGGGCGACATTTCGCTCCAGTAGCAAAAAATTGATACATTAATTTGGAATCAAAAAGTGCTTTTCTACCTGTTATTGACAAGGCAGCGCACGTTGTCATCATCTAACGCTGCCATTCAACGTGGTCTAAAGCAGGAATTATAGAGCGACCTCTTTGCTGGCCTCATCCAGACTCACATCAAATTTGTTGTCGCATTGACCGGCTCCATAGTTGACGCTGATCGTCGGTTTTTCAGCAACAAATATCGACTTGGTGCCACTTACTGGCAGGTAAATATTGTTCAGTCTGCAGATACTTTTTACACGCAAGGGTTCCATTATTTCGGTTTTATAATTCACCCCGAGCCTTGATCTGCCGGAAGCGCTGCCTTCTATCAACAATTCAAAACTACTATCGTTATTTCCAAATTCGAGCGTATGCACCATATCGCTCGACCTTGTCAGGTAGGAGTGGTCGGGCCAGGTAATTGTTCCATTGATAATTTCCTCTGTAAACACCAATGATTTGGAATCGAGGCTTACGTTGGTCAATCTCCTCGAACCCTGAATGCGCATGTCGTCCAAATAAAAATCTTTGAGCACGGTATAAACCTCCGTATTCTGCTGTGCCCAATTACCGTCATATTCTACTATTACTATTCCACGCCTGGTTTTACCATCAGGTCCTTTGCAGCCATCGCCATAATCTATGGTCAGTTCCCCGCTTTTGGCATTGCCGACAAAATTCAGCGTAGCGCAGTTAAATTCCGGGCTTTGCTCTGCGATTCTTGCCCCGGCATCAGCATCGGAGTAGCGCATAGCAGCATGAGAAATGGCTTCTATCACCGCAAAGGCCTGCCAGGCCTCCTCTTCCGATTGAAAAATTGCAGCTTCTTCTTCCTCAAAAACTGCCTCGTTTTTATCTCCATTACAGGCCGCAAGCACAATAAAAGTAAGTGCAAAAAACAGCTTCGACCAATTCATGTGTGAAATATCTGATTTGTGTTTCATAGCCATTCGACATCAAAAAAAAACCATACACTGTGTATACTGATCGCCCGCCCGAGGGTAACCTGGATTTTGTATATAATCAAGATCGATCTTGCCACATGCCTGGTATGGTCATGCGCCCGAAATACATGATAATTCTTTATTTAAGATAATATGAGCCAGAATGGCACATCAATGGCGGCATCGAAGCAGTACAGCGGTATTTTGCACTTTTTTCCACAGGAACTTAGGCCAATTGCAGATTTTGCAGTTCTCTTCCGCCCAATCATAGCTCGCAGACGCAATAGGATTTCGGACAAAAAAAACCGTGAGCCCGGCAAACTAATAGTTCACCGGACTCACGGCAGCAATTACTTCTATAAAGTGGCGTTATTGCCAGCACATCTTACAAATCGACTGAAAAAATTATGAAATTACCGGCAAGGTCCATGGCGCACGATAATTTGGTTTGATCAAGGCATTGGCTTTCTCGTTGTTGAAAGTGTTTTTCTCATCATCCCAATAAATCTTTTCTCCCACGCGATAAGCGATATTACCCATATGACCTACCATGGCCACATTTTTTCCAATGGTCACGTTGGCATTGGTGTCACGGTTTCCGGACTTCACACAGCTTACAAAATTTTTGACATGTTCCTCCAGACCAATACCCAGGCCTTTGGTAAACGGTACCGCTTCAATGATTTTTTCCTTAGGCTTGTAGTTGGTTTCCGGTATCACTTCCCAGCCATTGCGATCGACCACCAAAGTGCCCCAATCACCCATAAATGCCACACCATGCTGACGACGATACGGCCCTTCCTCTATGCCCACGGCATCTTCCCACAGCAGGTTAAAATTTTCGAATTCGAAAATGGTCTGTTGTGTATCCGGGGTTTCCATGGTGTGTGGCGGATGCGAAAACATGCCACCGCTCGACATGATAGACTTTGGCCTACCGGCTTTCATGCCGTACAAAGCAAAATCGAGCATATGTACTCCCCAGTCGGTCATCAGACCACCGGCATAGTCCCAATACCATCGGAAATTGAAGTGGAACCTGTTCGGATTGAAAGGCCGCTCCTCGGCCGGACCGAGCCAGAAGTCATAATCTACCCCCGGAGGCACCGGCCCGTCAGGTTGTGGCTTTACCCTGAACCAGTTCATATAAGCCCATGCTTTTACCAGGCGTACCTGCCCAAGCACACCGCTATGCACATAGTCCATGGCATCTTGCCAGTGTTTGTCGGAGCGCTGCCATTGCCCTACCTGCACCACCTTGTTGTATTTGTTGGCAGCACGTTCGATGAGCAAATTTTCATGAATGGAATTCGCCATGGGTTTTTCCACATATATATGCTTGCCGGCATCCATGGCATCTATGGCGATAAGGGTATGCCAATGGTCTGGAGTACCAATAATTACCGCATCTATTTCTTTGTCTTCGAGCAGCTTGCGATAGTCGCTATACAATTCGGGTTTTTTAAAAGCCACCTTCAGCCCGGCTTTTTCTTTTTCTTCCATCAACTTGGCCACATTGCCGGCCCGCTCATTGAGCACATTGCTATCTACGTCGCACAGCGCCTTTACTTCCACCTCTTCAAGGGCGATAAAATGCTGTAAATCAGAAAATCCCATCCCTTTGCAGCCTACCAGGCCTACCACTATCTTGTTGTTAAACAAATTGGTACAGCTCATACTGGCCGGAGCCATAGATACCATGCCCAAACCGGCTGCGATCTTAATGGAGTTCTCACAAAATTTCCTTCTTGTTGTTTTCATTCTTTACTCAATTATTGAATTACATTTTTGGGTTTATTTCCAAACCGGAAAGCCCGGCTTTTTTTTAGCAAATCAAAAAAGTGTCTCTGGCAATTCTCTTCCATTATTTTTTATTACTGTCATCCGAGGAAAGTTTTTAAGCTTGAGTTGGTTATTGGAATAATACAATAGCGAGGCTTTGACACCTCGCTAAAGTTTATGATGTTTGATGTTACCACACAAACAAACGTCATGGCTA
>JAAUQL010000073.1 GCA_012033595.1 Cyclobacteriaceae bacterium
CTTTTAATTAATTTTGTTTCTGAATTCATTTCTGACAGTTTTTAAAGGTGAAACTTATTTGTTTATTGATAAATCAAATTTAATTTGTTTTGCCTTTTAACTGTCAGATTAAATCAAAACTATTTCATTTGAAGAATGTCCTTTTATTTTTTTCTTCCCTTTTTCAAGCCATTCTTTTAGTTCACTTTTTTTGAAGTAGATCCTTTTTGTCTTTTTGTAAATGGGAATTTCTCTCCGGCTGGTCAGAGCATAAAGTGTAGGCTTAGCTATTTGAAGGTATTCAGCTGCTTCTTCTATATTCATCCAGGCATTATTATCTTCCTGGTTAGGTATTGGTTTCTCTAGTGTCTTGATCAGAAGCTCTTCAATTCTGTTGAGTTGGTCTTTAAGGTCAATAAAGGGGTTTTCCATCTTCCAGAAATTTTAAATCTTGTTACAATTTAAAAAGGAGTTGAAAAATGGGTTCTGGCTTTTTCTGCTTTATTCCGAAAGAAGATTTGAAAAGATTTTTATTCCTGAATTTGGGTAGGAATTTCTTGTACTATTCCATGTATCCAACTATGTATCAAATAAAAAAGGAGTTACAAATTTTACTTCGTAACTCCTTGATTATCAAGAGCCCCCTGACGGGATCGAACCGCCGACCTACTGATTACAAGTCAGTTGCTCTACCAGCTGAGCTAAGGAGGCATTGTGGGTAAATCTATCAAATAAACAGCTCAGCTGGTGCTTACCCTGCAAGCTGGCTGCTCACTAAAATGATCCACAGGATCATTTCTTAACGTTCGCCCCTCAGCTGAGCTAAGGAGGTCTGAAAAGCGACTGCAAAAATAATTCTCTGTAATTACAATCAAAAGAATTGAGGGTAAATTTTATGCAATTTTTTAAATATTGCTGATCACCTTGAGTTGGTCTTTTAAGCTTTGGAGTTCTGCTGAGGCATTGTCAATTTTAATCTGGAAATCCTTCTTGAGTTTGTCCGCATTTTTTGAAGCCGCAAAGAAATCAATATTGTTTTTCCAGAGGCTGATGTCATTTTCCAGCGCGCTGATTTGCCTTCTCAAAGCACCCTCTTTTTTCTGAATTAATTTTTCTGTACCCGGTCCTGCGGCGCTGGTGTTGAATTGCGCTGAAAAACGCATTTTATGCTTTTCCGTCTCCGTGATATCAGCAGATTCTGTTATTTTGCCTATTGCATCGGTATAGCGCTTTTGAATTGAGCGGATATTTGTTTTGGGTACAAAACCGATATCGTTCCATTCCGATTCGATTACTTTTACCCTTTTCATATCATAAGCTTCCTCAGCAATCATCTTTTCCAGTTCTTCACAAAGCGTTTGTTTCTGCTTTAGGTTTTCTTCATACTCCTTTTCCACTTTTCCGCTGTTGTTCCTTCGTCGGTTGAAGAAGTGATCACAGGCTTTTTTGAATTTCATGAAAATTTCATTCCTGTTTTTTTCTGGCACAGGACCTATTTCTTTCCATTGTTTTTGAAGCTCTTTTAGTGCATCGGCGGCCTTTCTGAAATCTTCGCTGTCTTTAAGCTCTTCTGCTCTGGCTACCAATTCCTGTTTAAGGGTTAGGTTTGCTTTTCGTTCTTCATCTATTTTTTTGAAAAAAGTACCCTTTTTATTGAAGAAGGACTTGAATGAAGACCAAAACTGCTTATTAATTTCTTTTGCCTTTTCTTTGGGCACGCTGCCTATCTTTTCCCATTCTTTCTGGATTTCCAATATTTCTTTGGTCTTTTTATTCCAGTCAGAAATTTTTTCTGAGGTGAATTCGGCAAAGGGCAGCACCTTTTCGGCAATTGCTGTTTTGGCGAGTTCATTCAATTTAAATTCGCCTTTCAGCTTTTCATAATATTCTTTGCGGCGACCGTAAATATTGTCCGATGCAAGTTTGAATCTTTCCCAAAGTGCTTCCTGATCTTCCTTGGGTACTGGGCCTATATGTTTGTATTCTTCATGCAGTTCGTTGAGCTGTTTGATGGCTTCCCTTATTTCTGTCAAGTTCATCAATTGCTCGGCCTTTTCGCAGAGCTCTATTTTCAGTTCCAGATTTTTTTTGCGATCGAGTTCTTTTAGCTCATAGTAGATGCTTCGTTGGTCGTAAAAGCGATCGAGTAAGGCATTGTAGTTGGCCCAAAGGCTTTTGGCTTGAGATTGAGGAATAACTCCGACTGATTTCCATTTATCCTGGATTTCTTTCAGCGCTTTGATGCTGGCATTGGTTTCTTCTGAATCTACCAGTTCACGCAGTTTGTCAAGTACTTCTTGCTTGGCCAGCAAATTCTGCTCCTTTTGCTTTTCCAGGCTATTGTAAAACTGGTTTCTTTTCTCTTTGAGCTTGTTATAGGCCTTCTGAAAACGGTGCTCATATTCGTCGGTACGGTATTCAAAACCATCCTTTTCGCCTCCATCAGCAAGGTATCGCTCATAAGCTTCCTGTTGATTTGCCTGAAACTGATCGTCAAACGGTTTTTTAATTTCTTTGAGAATGCGGTTTACCTGCGAGAGGTTGTCTTCTTTTAGCAGGCTTTCCAACACTTGCACCATTTGTTTGATGGTGTAGTTAGTATAATCTAATTGATGATCTTCCTCTTCTTGTTCATCTTCCTCTTCTGAATCCTCCTGATTTGCGTCCGCAGGTTCAGTCGCTGTGGTGGTCTCCACGGTATTTGAGGCTGCCACGGCCACTTCTTCGGTATGGATGGGTGATTCCTTTATTTCTTTGTCTTGAGCTGCTACTTTTTGCTCTTCAGCGTTGCCCAAGTTCGGCTCTTCCTCAGGTTGGTCAACAGTTTTTGCTGTGGTGGTTTCAGCAATTTCTTCTTCGATACTTATCTTTGTGGCAGATTCCGCCTTTTCTTCGTCAACTTCATTTTTATTTTCTTCAGTTTGGCTTGTGGTATCATCAGACACAAGCTTCACTTCTTCACTAAACTTCTCTTTTTCTTCTGTATTTTCCATAACCAAACATTTAAATAAAGGTTAATTTAACCTCGGATCTACGGGAAAATTGGAGACAATTTTATATTTCCCGCCCATTTTTTTTAACACTTCTTTCCACAATGATTCCACGTCAGCATCAAAGATTTGCTCCGCGTTCACATTCCTGGATATTATCCACGAATTTAATTCAATTTCATTATTTAATTGCCCTGCCGACCAACCAGAATAACCAACGAAAAATTTGATGTCCGATTCGGCTATCAGGTTGTTGTCTAGCATGGTGATAATTTGATCAAAATTGCCACCCCAGTACAAGTCCTTTATTATTTCCGTGCCCCCGTCGATGATATCGGGTTTTCTATGTACAAATTGCAAGGTATTTTGTTGTACCGGACCGCCAACAAAAACCGTATCCGTTCTGTTGGGTACCTTATCTAAAAGATGTCCCAGGGTAACAATGGCCGGCTTGTTCAGTACAAACCCAAAAGAACCATCTTCGTTGTGTTCGCAAAGCAGTATGACGGTGCGAACAAAATTAGGATCAGCAAGAAAGGGTTCGGAAATTAGAAGATCGCCCCTTTGAGGTTCTATTTTATCAAATGAATAGTTGAATATTTCCATTTATCTTATAAAACGGTCTTCCATCAAAATTGATTGCATGGTCAAAAGCCAGTAAATAATCCGGGCTATTTCCTCGAAATAAAGGTATCAACATTTTGACTAAAAAAAATACTAAATGCGTGATTTAATACTAATTTCGGCAAATATATGTGTTTGGTTTGCTGACTGATGCAGGCCAAAACAGGCTGAATTTAAGAGAACAAAAGTACGATCGAAATGGATGTATCACAGATAAGACAAGAATATACAAAAAGAAAACTAAGCAAGATAAGTGTGAAGAAAAACGCCTTCGAGCAATTTGATCTATGGCTGGAGGAAGCTATCACTTCCAGTTGTCACGAACCTACTGCCATGATCGTTTCTACAGTTTCACCTCAAAATACACCTGCGTCGCGCGTGGTATTGCTTAAGGGGGTCGATGACGGTTCATTTGTGTTTTATACAAATTATTCCAGTCGAAAGGGCACCCACCTGTCCGGCAATGCATCTATTGCTGCATTGTTTTTTTGGCCAGAACTGGAAAGGCAGGTTAATATTGAAGGCAGGGTAGAAAAATGTACTACCCAACAGTCAGATGCCTATTTCAATTCCCGACCTTGGAAGAGTAGGATAGGGGCAATAGTATCGCCTCAAAGCAAAATAATAGCTTCGCGCACCGTCATCAAAAAAGCCTTCGTGTTGGAGGCCGCAAAGCATCTGGGCGAAACGGTACCCCGACCCGAGCACTGGGGAGGGTATAGGTTAGTTCCCGAAAGAATAGAATTTTGGCAGGGGAGACCAAGTCGGCTGCATGACAGAATTCTCTATACGAGAGCCGGAGATGCCTGGAACATTGACAGACTTGCGCCCTGAAAAATTTGGAAAATATCTATTTGGAAAGGTATGCCTGCCCGGGACCCGTACTCAAAAGTACCCCGGCAAAAAATACGCAACTCATTGTGGTGATTCCATGCTATTTCGAACCCGATATCATAGATTCCCTACAGTCGCTATACCGGTGCCAATTGCTGCAATGCCAGGTGGAGGTCATCGTAGTGGTGAACCACAGTGCAGCGGATAGCCAGCACGTTAAGGATTTTAACCATCGAAGTTTGGAAGAAATCAAATTATGGGCTGCAGCACATCAAAAAAACGGTTTGGCCTGGGAAGTGATCGAAGCCTTTGATTTGCCAGCGAGGCAAGCAGGGGTAGGGCTTGCCCGTAAAATAGGAATGGATGAAGCTCTGCGCCGATTTGAAGCTGTCGGAAGCAGAAATGGCATCATTGCATGCTTCGATGCCGATTGTACCTGCACTACAAATTATTTGATGGAAATCCATAGCTTTTATATGGAGCATCCCAAAGCTGTGTGTGCTATTCTACATTTTGAACATCCCTTGAAGGGTGCTTTGGATGCCGAGTTGTATCAGCATATCGCCGATTATGAATTGCACCTGCGGTACTATAAAAATGCTTTGGCACTTGTCGGATTTCCTTATGCTTTTCATACAGTGGGGTCGTGCATCACGGTTACATCTGTTGCATATCAGAAGCAGGGTGGCATGAATAAACGAAAGGCCGGGGAGGATTTTTACTTTCTGCAAAAAATATCGCAGTTGGGCAAAGTACACACTATAGCCAATGCAAGGGTCTATCCTTCTCCACGGCCTTCAGACCGGGTGCCATTTGGCACCGGTCGGGCGATCAGCACTATGCTCAACGGCCCGTCGATGAGGTATTCAACCTACCACCCTCAAACCTTCATCGAATTTGGGGCATTGATGAAAATGATCCCCCAAATGTTTGAAAGTGGTAATGTTTCCGCACAAATCGGCCTGTTGCCCATGGGGGTAAGCGCATTTTTGAAGGAAATTGATTTTGAGCAACAACTCAGCAAGATAAAGAAGAATAGTACAACTGAAGTGCAATTCCTCAAAGGCTTTTTCAATTGGTTCAATGGTTTTTTGGCATTGAAATACGTACATTTTTCCAGAGATCATGGTTATGCCGATGTGGAAATACACGAGGCGATCTATTGGCTATTGAAAGAAATGAAATTGGCGAAAGAACCAGGTATTGATAAAAAGGAAGCGCTGGAACTATTGCGTCAATGGGACAAATCACACTAGGTCAAAGATATTTTTGATACCAGGCGTAGTGGTCATGGTAAAACCTTCGCCATACTGAACTCCAATCCGGTGGCCAAATTCTATGGCTCGCGCCTCAATTGATTTCAGAAAAGCAGTAGAAGAGATAAAGGTCTCCGGTTCGTCGCTTTCCGGATTGTAAAACTGTGATGAAAAGGCCATGATTGAATCGAGTTTCGTTTGCCAAAACGCACTTATATCCATGACAAAATTAGGTTCAATGTAATCGTTTTGAATAAAGTGATAAAGTCTTTTTGGACGGTATGGCGGCTGTGACACCCCTTCATCAGTAGTGACAATTTTACTAAGTCCCGACTTAAAAAACGCCTGTTGCAACAATTCCGCTGCCTTGCCATGATCGGGGTGCCGGTCTCTGATGGCATTGGCTATGATCACTTCAGGCTGGTATTTCCGTATCATTTTAATGATTTCGAGATGATGGCGATGGTCATTGGTAAATTCCACATCGGCAAATCCCAGGTTTTCCCTTAGTTGTAGCCCCAAAATGTCGCTCGATTTTTTCGCTTCGTTCAGTCTGAGCTGTGGTGTGCCACGGGTGCCCATTTCACCCTGGGTAAGGTCAATAATGCCACAGGCATATCCGGCGGCAACATGTGCTGCTATGGTGCCCGAACATCCCAGTTCGGCATCGTCGGGATGGGCAGCAAAGACGAGGAGATCGAGCTTCATGGTGAGGAAATTAAAAAAAGCCATTGCAGTCACAAAGACTTCAATGGCTTTAGAATAATAAACTATATTTCTTTTTCGGCCAAATAGCGTTCGGCATCCAATGCGGCCATACAGCCTGTGCCTGCCGCTGTCACAGCTTGACGGTAGATTTTGTCCTGTGCATCGCCGGCAGCAAAAACACCTTCTATGTTGGTTTTGGTGCTTCCGGGCTTTGTTATCAGGTACCCGGTTTCATCCATATCAAGCATACCTTCAAAAAGTCCGGTATTGGGTTTGTGTCCAATTGCCACGAAAAAGCCTTTGATGGGAATTTCGGTTTTCACACCAGTTTGGTTATTGAAGATTCTCACCGCTTCCACTTCATCTTTTCCCAAAATCTCTTCAGTTTCAGAATGCCAATGTACCGTGATGTTTGGTGTATTCAAGACCCTGTTGGCCATAATGGTAGAAGCCCTGAAAACATCCCTTCTCACTATCATATGCACTTTGTTGCAAAGCTTGGCCAGATAAGTAGCCTCTTCGCAAGCGGTGTCGCCACCACCTACCACGGCTACATCCTGGCCTTTGAAGAAAAAGCCATCGCAAACCGCACATGCCGATACTCCTTTGCTATTGAGTCTGGCTTCGGATGGCAAGCCCAGCCATTGGGCAGAAGCCCCGGTGGAGATGATAATGGAATGAGCCAAAAATGTTTCCTCTTCATCTACCGTAACCTCGAAGGGTTGCTTTTTCAAATCAACCGCTGTTACTACGCCATAGCGGACATCCGCTTTGAAACGTTCTGCCTGAGCCTGGAAATCCATCATCATTTGCGGACCATTCACTCCTTCGGGGTAGCCTGGATAATTTTCCACATCATTGGTAATGGTGAGCTGACCGCCGGGTTGACCTCCCTGAAAAAGTATTGGTTTGAGTCCTGCTCTGGCTGCATAAATTGCTGCCGTAAATCCAGCGGGCCCTGATCCAATAATCAAAACATTTGCAACATCTTTCATTGTATTTATAGGTTTTAATTGAAAAAGTATAACAAAAAAGGTCTCGATGATAGAAGAGACCTTTTTACTTTCAAAAGCTTTCTTGATTTATCCCAAATAAGGCTTGAGGGCTTTGCTTCGCGAGGTATGCCTCAACCTTCTTATGGCTTTTTCTTTTATTTGACGTACCCTTTCCCTGGTCAGGTTAAATTTTTCACCTATTTCTTCCAGGGTCATGGAGTGTTCACCATTGAGGCCGAAATACAGCGTGATCACATCAGCTTCGCGTTGGGTAAGCGTAGAAAGGGCGCGCTGCACTTCCCGTCGGAGCGAATCGTTCATCAATTCGTTGTCGGGGGTTTGCTCCGTGTCGTTTTCCAGCACATCCAGCAGGCTGTTTTCTTCGCCCTGTACAATGGTGCATCCATGGATACATGCCTTCCGGAAATTTTCATGGTATCGACAACTTCGGAAGTGGTGACATCCAGTACATCTGCCAGTTCGTCCGGTGAAGGCTCACGTTCAAATCGCTGCTCCAGTTCTGAAAAAGTTTTGGAGATTTTATTGAGGGAACCCACTCTGTTGAGCGGCAAACGAACAATCCTCGATTGTTCGGCCAAGGCCTGCAAAATGGATTGCCTGATCCACCACACCGCATAGGAAATGAACTTAAAACCCCTGGTTTCATCAAACCTTTGCGCTGCTTTGATCAGCCCCAGGTTTCCTTCATTGATAAGGTCGCCCAGCGAAAGCCCTTGGTTTTGATACTGTTTTGCCACCGAAACTACAAACCTCAAATTAGCTTTTGTCAACTTTTCGAGTGCCATCTGATCTCCTTCCCGTATCCTCTTCGCTAATTCTACCTCTTCATCCGGCGTTAATAAGTCAACCTTCCCGATTTCCTGTAAATATTTATCTAAAGACTGACTCTCTCTGTTGGTAATTTGTTTGCTAATTTTTAGCTGTCTCATTGGCTAATTTTTATTGTCACTTAATGGAAAACGCTAGTGGGCTCAAATTAATTTCCCAGACCAACTTTTTACTTTACAATTTATTTTAAACGTGAATACTTCTAAAAAAGATTGAATTAAAATTAGTCTTTGGCTTGTCTTTCGGGTCTTGGCAAAAGCACTTTGCGAGACAACCTGTACTTGCCCGACTTTTTGTCGGTACCGATCAGTTTTACTTTTATCTCTTCACCGGCTTCCAAAACACCATCCATGTTTTCCAATCTTTCCCATTTGATTTCTGAGATGTGCAGCAGTCCTTCTTTGCCTGGCATAAATTCTACAAAAGCGCCAAAACTGGTAATTGATTTCACTTTTCCATCATATACTTCGCCTTCTTCCGGCACAGCTACTATCCCTTTCACCCATTTTTCGGCTGCTTTTACCGATGCCTCATCGGCAGCGTAAATGCTTACTACACCGGCGTTTTCAACCTCTTCGATCACAATGGTGGTCTTGGTCATTTTCTGAATTTCCTGGATCACCTTTCCACCTGGTCCTATCACGGCGCCAATAAACTCTTTGTCGATCTTAAAGCTAACCAGACGAGGTGCATTTGGTTTAAGATTTTCACGCGGAGCAGCAAGAGTTTTCTTGATTTCGCCCAATATGTGCAATCTGCCGGCTTTGGCTTGCGCCAATGCTTTTGACAACACCTCATACGAAAGTCCATCGATTTTGATGTCCATCTGGCATGCGGTGATGCCATCTTCAGTACCGGTTACTTTAAAGTCCATATCTCCAAGATGATCTTCATCGCCCAAGATGTCTGATAATATGGCATATTTGCCCGTTGCGGGATCGGAAATCATACCCATGGCAATGCCAGAAACCGGAGCTTTGATTTTGATGCCTGCGTCCATCAGCGCCAAAGAACCGGCACAAACCGTTGCCATTGACGATGAGCCGTTCGACTCCAAAATGTCGGATACCACGCGAACAGTGTATGGGTTTTCCTCTACCGAGGGCAACACTTTCTTCAATGCCCTGTGCGCCAGGTTGCCGTGTCCGACTTCACGTCTGCCAGGTCCTCTGTTTGGTCTGACTTCACCGGTAGAAAATCCAGGGAAATTGTAATGTAAAATAAATTTGTTATAGCCCGAGATCATTGCACTGTCTATCATTTGCTCGTCGAGCTTGGTGCCAAGGGTCACCGTGGTGAGCGATTGCGTTTCACCTCTGGTAAAAATGGCCGACCCGTGTGCGGTAGGCAAATAATTGACTTCGCTCCAGATAGGTCTTATTTCGTCCATACGACGGCCGTCGAGTCTTACGCCACCATCCAAAACCAGGTCGCGTGCCGCTTTCTTTTCGATATCGTGAAAGTATTTGCTGATCAGGAAGGGATCCTTGTCATGGTCTTCAGGAAGACTTTCAATATAATCTTCCTTCACCTTGCTAAATGATTCGGTTCTGATTTTTTTGTTTTTGATGGTTTGCCGTGCTACGTCGTATCACTTGCCATAGAGCTTTTCCATCATGTCGGCTTTCAGCTCTTCGTCGTTGGTTTCGTGACTATACGTTCTTTTTTCGGTTTTTCCGGCAGCTTCGGTCAGTTCTATTTGAATCTTACACTGATCTTTGATGGCCTCATGAGCTATTTTTAAGGCTTCGAGCATCACCTCTTCCGATACCTCATTCATTTCACCTTCCACCATCATTATGTTGTCGAGGGTGGCGGCTACGATCAGTTCCAGTTCAGCCTGCTCTATTTGTTCTTTTGTGGGGTTAATGACGAAATCCTGTCCGATTTTCACTACCCTGACTTCAGAAATTGGCCCACCAAAAGGGATGTCGGATACGGCCAGGGCTGCAGACGCTGCCAAAGCTGCCAACGCATCGGGTTGTGCATTGGCATCAGCAGAAATCAACTGTATGAACACCTGGGTTTCAGCATGATAATCATCGGGAAAAAGCGGGCGCAATGCTCTGTCAACCAGGCGACTGATCAATATTTCATGATCTCCGAGCCTTCCTTCGCGACGCAAAAAACCACCTGGTATGCGGCCTGCTGAGGCAAATTTTTCCTGATAATCGACAGACAAAGGCAAGAAATCCACGCCTTCGCGTGCTTCGGTACTCGAAACAACAGTGGCCAACAGCATGGTATCGCCCATGCGCACTACTACCGCGCCATCAGCTTGCTTTGCGAGTTTACCGGTTTCAATAGTGATTTCCCTTCCATCATTTAGCTTGATGGATTTGTTTATAATGTTTAGTGACATATTATGGTTTTTGTAAAAGTCAAATTTCGGTGATGAGTGTGGTTTAAGTAGGAATAAAAAGAGGGAATTGCAAATTGAATTCCCTCTTTTGATTTTATTTCCTGATGTTCAATTCCTTAATGATCGCTCTGTAACGCTCAATATCTTTTTGCGATAAAAAGTCAAGTAATCTTCTTCTTTTACCGACTAATTTCAACAAGCCCAATCGGGTAGAATGGTCTTTTTTGTTGATTTTCAAGTGCTCAGTAAGGTGATTAATCCTAAAGGTGAAGAGCGCGATTTGCGCCTCCGGAGAGCCAGTGTCACCTTTGGTTTTTAACCGACCATGCTTTTCAAAAAGTTCTTGTTTTTTTTCTTTTGTCAAATACATGTTAGCTATTATTTAATAAATTTTAAAATCGCGCAAAGATATAAGTATTAACTTCAATTCAAATATTTTGTTTGATTTGAAGATAGGCTACAGGATGATAAGAAGGCAGGTTTCCGCGAAAGCGATGAAAGATTTTCTTGCATTGCTGAAGAACCGCTATATGACGCTTGAAAAGTAATTTATGTAAATGCCGTCAAGCTTTTTTGCCGCTACATTTTTCATGCTGCCAGGTGCAAAAGCATTATTATGCTGAAGGCGCAAAATTACACAATCCAATATTAACAAATATTCCCCAACAGGATTAAAAAAATATCCGGATACTTACCGGCGAAATAGACACGCCTGCAGTGAACGAAGCGCATTGGAGCTACCAGCGAAATCGCCTCGCATAATTCTGGCAAATATTTTTTTTTGATGAGCATCTGCTTATTTTTTTGCAAATACCGACTGCTGTGGATTACTGCGGGATCACAAAGTTGACATCCTGCCCGTATTGGCTCACAATTGGCTACTGCTGATTTGTATGGCAAAAATTCAAATGCGTATCGACAAGTCCAAAACGCTTGGGATGCAGTAGGTGTGATTGACGAACCCATTATCACTGACCTGCAACTCTATGATATCACCGCCACCACCATCAAATTTACCGGAAGTTTTATTCCACGAGGCGATACGGCGAGCTATCATCTCGAATACGGAAAAACCCCGGCTTTTGGAAATACAAGCCCAATCTACCCCTATACTGATATCTTGCACGGGATGCTCACCGGACTAGAGAGCCAGACCAAATACTATGTTAGACTAGTTGCAACCAATGAAAACGGCAACACCTACCACAACACAACATTTGAAACGCTTTCTTTAGCGCCGCTGGCAAAGATAAAACATACGGTGGATGTAACAGAATCGAGTGCGGTATTGTATGCTGAAATTAATCCGAATAGCCTGCCTGCCACCTACTATTTTGAATATGGGCCTTCGCCCTCAATGGGCTTGATTTCTGACTCATTCCAATTGCCAGATACTACTGAGTTTTTGCTGGTTTCAACTCCTGTTAAGGACCTGGAAGCCAGACAAACATACTTTTACAAACTGATAGTAAGCAATAGTTTTTCTTCAACGGAGACGGATTCTGTCACATTTTTCACGGCAGTAAAACCTCAGATCAGTTCTTTCTCACCCGTCGCAGCCAATGTTGGCGACGAAGTGACCATTTACGGGCAATATTTTAATAGTCTGCCGGAAATGAATTGGGTAAACTTTGGCGCATGCAAGGCCAGTGTGTTGTCGTGCACCTCCGATGAGTTGAAGGTAGTGGTGCCACAGGGAGCTTCATACGGCCAAATCACGCTATTGGACACCCAATCAGGTCTTAGATCCAGCTCATCCCAGGCTTTTGTGCCCACGTTTGTTGGTGAATTCGAAAACGGCGACATGCAGCTTCGGGCAGCCATTGATGATATGTATATCTACCAAATGGACATTCAGGATATGGATGGTGATGGGCGTCCTGATATTGTCACTTCACACAGTGAGGGTGTGACCATCCTCCAAAATGTCAATACCGGTGGAGACATCACCAATGAGTCGTTTGTTAGAATCAGTTTTCCATCTATGCGCTATGGTTTTATTACGATTGGCGATTTTGATGGCAATGGCCTTAAAGATATAGTTAATAGTACAAATGGAGCACTGCGTATTTATCCTAATCTATCTGTCCCCGGGTACATTTTTTTCGGTGAACCAGTTGACATTGACATGGAATTTTTATCCAGAATGCAATTTCAAGACTTTGACCATGACGGATATATCGATGTGGCAGGCATCAATGTGCAAAGTAGTGAATTAAGCATTTTGAAAATATTTCGAAATCAAAATCCTAAGGGTCGGCTCTTATCAGATGGCTTTGTACTAAAATATTCAAAAAATATCGCTGACCCTAACCTGGAAAATTTGATTGCTGCTGATATCAACAATGATGGAAAGCCAGATTTGATTCAATCATTATACCATACAGATATTTTTCTGGTGTATGCAAACAAAAGCAATCCTGATACTTTTGTTTTTGAAGATCATGTTTTACCCGATAGCGCTAAAGGAACCTATGGAAAGAAGCATCTTGTCGAAGACCTCAACCAGGATGGCTGGAAAGAACTAATCTCATTTTCGAAAGGGAATAATGACAAGTTGTTTATTGCTGAACATAGCGGATCTGAAATTTTTTTAGCCAATCCAAGTGTTGTATATGATTTGCCTGCCATCAATTCCATTAAACCAGGAGATTTGAATGGTGATGGAAAAGTAGATTTGCTGGTCAGTGACCAGGATGGCAAATTTTTAATTCTTCAAAACAAGAACAAGGTTGGAGGGAGCTTTTCGAATACCACATTTGAGCTTTTAGAGAAATATGGTAGAAATGAGAACAACAATTCGGTTATTTCAGATGCAATTCTTAATGATCTGAATGGAGATGGAAGGCCAGAAGTGATCAATAATCTTCAATACAACTTTTTTCCGGTTACAGGAAATCAATTAGAGATATGGCAAAACACACCAGGCGATTGCCCCGATCCTTCATTGTTTTCCGTAAAAGTCGGGACTACTTCAGCTACCATTGTCTTGCCTGCTGAAACCGACTTAAGTCAATTCGAAATACAGTACACTTATGCAGGAATATACCATTGGATAGATGTCAATTCCCATTATTTGAATAATTTGGAAAAAGGATATGATTATCGCTTGAGGATAAGTGCAAAATGTTATCTGGGGTATAGAGGATATCATTATATCAATTTTACCACCGATTGCATCAATCTAGAAAGCTTTTTTATTAGCGATATTCAGGAGAACAGCGTCCGGCTAAATGCATCTTCTTTAAGTGAATTTGAAACACATTATACTGAAACCGGCAAAGAAGATTGGATAAATGTGGATCCTTACAGTTGGCAAATCGACAATTTGGTGCCTGGCACTTCATACGATCTGCGGTACCGGGGTCGATGCTATCAGCCAGCGGAATTTAGACAAATTCAATTTACCACGCTTTGTCCTCCTTTGACCGGGCTTAATGCCGATATCATTGATTTCAATAAAACATTAGTTAACTGGTCTTGCGATGCAGTGGTTGGCGACATTATGCTGGAGTACAATGCGGATACAACCACCTGGATACCAGTTAAAAATGACTTATTGCTTTTTCCGCTCCAAGGTGGGACACAATACCATATAAGAGGGAAACAGGTGTGTGCAAGCGCCAATTCAGAATATATATACACTTCATTTACATCGCCTTGCCCAAGACTTTCAAAATTATGGTTAAGTGAAATCACACCCTTTGGGGCAAACATACATTGGACGACTGAAGCAGATATAGACCGGTACACACTCAGATATGTCTGGCCACTTGGGGAAATGGGAAAAACCATAATAAATCAGAACTCATACCACTTGGAAGATTTGATGCCCGGTACGCAGTATTTTGTTAGCGTTGCGCCTGAGTGCGCCAATTCCGAAAATTTCCTCTCTAAATATTTCACTACGGTTTGTTATGTGCCTTCCAATTTGTCGCTTGCTTCACTTACACAAACCACAGCCGAACTGGTGTGGGAAGATGAGTACCACAGCGCTCAATATATTGTCGACTACGCCATAGAAGGCAGCCATAATTGGCTAAGCACCGAGTCGCCTCAGCCGAAAATTACACTGGATGGACTGCGGCCTGGCACAAAATACGAAGCACGCGTGCATATCAACTGCCCAAGCGTGAATGCACCATTTTTGGCAGCACAATTCGAAACAGATTTGTACGAAAGCACCAATTTTGCACCCAATCCGACCCATGATTTTGTTTACATCCTCCCTTCAAAAAACCTGATAGGAAATCGTTTTGCGCTTTACAATGATATGGGCAAAAACATAGCGTATGGCGAATTAACTGATTATACAATCGATATGTCACATCTGGCGTCCGGTGTCTATATACTTAAAATAGAAGATGAACTTCCTATGAAGATCATAGTTCAATGAAAATTTTAAAAATCTGTATATCAGCAAGATATATGATACAACGCACATGGAGTAGGGGGGGTGGCCTACATCTCGCCGTTAGGTCTGCTTGTGATAATTTGTATTTGAGAAAATCAATAGATTTGAATAATCAACAGCTTCCTTTTACTGATCAGCCTTAAAAAGTTGTCCTTGTCTAAAGGCAAAAGAAAGACCAATGGGAATTTGTTGCTCGGCTTCTATCACCATAGCCCTGGCTCTTTGCACATCGGCGAGCATTTCCTGCTCTAGTGCCACCGCCATGGCCCTGCGTTCTTCGGCTTTGGCGTTGGCAATGTTCAGGTCGGCAACAGCCTGATCTATCTGTAGTTTGGCTCCAATATTATGTCCGATATTGATGTCGGCGATATCTATCGATAAAATTTCGTATGCTGTGCCGGCATCCAATCCGCCTGCTAATACCCGCCTGGATATTTCTTCAGGCTTTGCCATCACAGCCTTATAATTTGCCGCTTCGCCAATCATTGATATAATGCCCTGCCCCACACGAGCTTTAATGGTTTCTTCTCCGGCACCGCCCACTAATTGTTGGATGTTGGTACGTACGGTCACTCTGGCAATGGCCACGAGCTGAATGCCGTCGGTAGAAACGCCGGTGATGGCTGGCACCAGGATCATATAGGGCGTTACCGATATTTGTACCGCTTCCAGTACATTTCTGCCTGCCAGATCAATGGCTGCGGCTTGCTTAAAGGACATATTCAAATTGGCCTTTTCTGCCACGATTAAGGCTTTGATCACATGGATCAGATTGCCATTGGCAAGGTAATGGGTCTCCAGCAACCTCGTATTAATTTCTGCAATGCCTGCTTTGGTGGCCAGTATCAGGGAGTTGACGATCAGCCTTGGGGGCACTTTCCTAAAGCGCATCAAAACCAATTCGAGCAGATTGACCCGTACCCCGGAAAACACAGCAGTGATCCACAGACCAATGGGAATAAAATACAAAACGAGCCAAAGTCCGACAATCGACATGCCAATAATCACTAAAAGCTGCATTTCCATAAATAAGCTAAATAAGACTTTTGATAAGACCGCGGTAAGGTACCTCTTTTAATTTGGCAAATGTGCAAGAAATAGAGATAATGATCGCTGAGTGGTGAGCCATGGATTGGATATGAGCACTTTACCGCCTGGTGAGGCTATAAAAAAAATGGTGAACCCGGAAACTTAATCAATCATGCACCTTTTGAGACCACCCAAACAATAGCCCATTTATGGCAAATACCGGTTTTTAAATACTAATTAACCAAATAGATCGGAGCTCAGATACCTGTCTCCAATATCGCACACAATAAATACAATAATCCCCGATTCCAGTTCCCGGGCTATTTTCATTGCGCTATAAAAGGCGCCTCCGCTACTCATGCCCGAAAGGATGCTTTCCTCCCGACCCAGCCTGCGGGCCATAATAGTCGCATCTTCTGTGCTTACATCCACCATCCGGTCCACACGCTCAGGTTCAAATATTTTAGGCAAAAATTCAGGCGACCAACGTCTTATTCCCGGTATGTTGCTGCCCTCGGTAGGCTGGCAACCCACCACCTGCACTGCCGGGTTTTGCTCCTTCAAATAGCGCGATACGCCCATAATGGTGCCCGTAGTGCCCATCGCAGATACGAAATGCGTGATTTTGCCATCGGTTTGTTCCCATATTTCGGGGCCTGTGGTGCGGTAGTGCATCAGTGAGTTGTCGGTATTGGCAAACTGGTTGAGCATATGGTAGCCTTCATTTTGAGCCATTGATTCTGCCAACTCCCGGCAGTATTCTATACCCTTTTCGGCCGGCGTCAGTATCACTTTGGCTCCATATGCTTTCATTGACAGCACGCGTTCCTTTGTGCTGTTTTCAGGCATCACCAATGTAATATCCACCCCCATTTGTCCGGCTATCATGGCAAGTGCTATACCTGTGTTTCCGCTGGTGGCTTCTACCAACCGGTCTCCTTTTTTGATCTCTCCACGGTCGAGGGCACCTTTGATCATGCCCAAAGCTGCACGGTCTTTTACACTTCCACCAGGATTGAGGCCTTCCAGTTTGCCGTAGATTTTCACACGGTCTAGTTTTGGTATATTGGTCAGCTCTACTATTGGCGTATTGCCGATAAGGTCGAATATGGTCATGATTATTTGAAAATGATTAGATCTGGTTTTTGTTTTCCGTTGTCATCGGTGTGCATTTGAGCCTGGTAATACACTTTAGAATCCGGAGGGATGCTTTTGGTAAGCCACACATTTCCGCCTACTATCGAATTCCTTCCCACTATGGTATTTCCTCCAAGAATGGTGGCTCCGGCATAGATGACCACATGGTCTTCTATGGTCGGATGTCGCTTTACTTTAGCGTCTTCCTTGTTCACACTTAGGGCACCGAGTGTTACGCCCTGGTATATTTTTACATGACTGCCAATCAGCGTGGTTTCACCGATGACCACACCGGTGCCGTGGTCTATACAAAAGTGGTCTCCAATGGTGGCATTGGGGTGGATGTCGATACCTGTTTTGCCATGGGCGTGTTCGGTGATCATCCTCGGGATATTCTGAATACCCAGCGTGCACATGGCATGCGCTACCCGATAGGCAGCTATAGCATAGAACCCCGGATAAGAACGGATCACCTCTTCACGGGTCTTAGCAGCAGGATCGCCGGCAAACATGGCATCGATATCGAGTTGCAATTTGTCGTATACGGCAGGCAATTCGTTGAAGAAAGCATCGGTTTGGTATTTGCCGTCTTCCGGTTTTCATTGGAATTTCTGGAAAGAATTTGTTCCAGCTCGTTGGTGATCATTACTATACGCTCCTGAAATTCCAAATAATCCAACACCGGTGTGCTGGCAAAATTCGGAAACAATATCCCCAACAGATTGGTAAAGAATTGAGGTACCAGCACTGTAGATGGGCAATTGGTGCAATCCTGGTGTTTTTGATAGATTTTTTGAATAAAAGACGCTTCCATGCTTCAAACTTACAAAGAAATAATTTCAACTTTACAAAATTTAGCCGATGCTAGGCCAGGCACAAGCTAACGCGTACCAGACAGGATTTGTTATTTCCGTATCCTTACCTAATTAAATGAATTTTCTTTTTTTATCGCTTCTTGCCTCCAGGCGCTTCAACTCCGTTTTGGCCCGGCTCTGGAAACCGGCAGAAGCAAAGGGCAGTTGGTCTTCAATCGATATTTTCAATTCCATTTTCAGTTCAGGGTACACGCTGGCAATATTGCCCAGTACCGTCATGGCAAAGACTTTGACAGCGACAGGTTCTCTGGCAGAATTTAAGAACTGGAAACATATTTCAGCAGATAAGCCCATCAGTTCTTCAGGAATTTCCACTTGCTGCAAAATGCGCAGGGTGTTCCGCTTTACCGCATCGTGTACAGGATTTTGCATGTTTTCTATGATCGCGCTCATATGCTTTTGCAAAAGAAAGGGATGGTTTTCGACACACAGGGATACGATCCAGGCAGCCCGCTGAGCCACCTGGTTTTCACTGCATAAAAAGAGCGTCATCAATTTGTCAAAATCCTCTTGGGAGGGGCCAATTTTTTTGGCCAGAAAATGCGCATGTTGCTTTGAATGCTCCTGTAGAAGTTCGTCTCTAAGTGTCATTGCGTAAAATTTTTAGGCTTTGTTTTGATTGAAACAATTTAACAATAGGTTTGCGAATAAGATATGTAAAAAAGCAACATATGAAATATACACAATTAGGTAATACGGGTTTGGAGGTTAGCAAAATATGCCTTGGAACCATGACTTTTGGCGAGCAAAATACCGAAAAAGAAGCGCACGAACAATTGAATTATGCCATTGAAAAGGGGGTCAATTTTATAGATACGGCAGAGTTGTACAGCGTGCCGGGTCGCAAAGAGACCCAGGGTTCAACAGAAAGATATATAGGCACCTGGCTGCGCAACAGAACTGATCGGGAGAAATTAATATTGGCTACGAAAATTGCCGGGCCAAATCCGGGCCTATCCTACATTCGAAATCCACTCAATTTTTCCAGAGAGCAGATCAACATCGCGATAGATGGCAGTCTTAAAAGGCTGCAAACTGATTATATCGATATTTACCAACTTCACTGGCCTGAGCGTAAGGTGAACAGCTTTGGCAAATTGGGCTACGAATACGATGAAAACGAAGTATGGGAAGATAACTTTGCAGAAGTAATTTACAGTTTGAATGAACTGGTTGAACAAGGTAAAATAAAATTCTGGGGGGTATCCAACGAAACCCCTTTTGGGGTAATGAACTTTATCAGAAGAGCCGAACAACATCAATTGCCCAAGCCACTCACCATTCAAAACCCATATAATCTGCTCAACCGGACTTTTGAAATTGGCCTGGCAGAAATTGCTATACGAGAAAATGTGGGCCTATTGGCCTATTCTCCTATGGCTTTTGGGCTACTTTCGGGCAAATACCACGACGGGTCGGATGTGAGCCAATCGAGGATAAATCGCTTTCCGCAATTGCCCCGATACTCCAGCGAAGTGGTGTTTGATGTAGCAGGACGCTATGTTGAGATTGCCAAAAATATGGGCTGAATCCTGCCCAAATGGCTCTGGCTTTTGTTAACACCCGGCCCTTTGTGGTCAGCAATATAATTGGTGCCACCACTATGGAGCAGCTCAGGGAAAATATTGCCAGCATAGATATCACCATATCCAATGAAGCCATCCAAGAAATAGAAATGGTGCACAAAGCCAATTCCAATCCGGCGCCATAAGGCCGGTCTGGGGTTTTATTATTTGCCGAATGGCGAAATGATCGCAAGCGCCATCCATTTTTGCTTGCCAGCTTATTTGCAAAATTGTGTCTGGCAAACCTGGTGTCACCAGATACTCGGGCACCACGCTATATTTATGTCATATTATGGCCTTTTAGCCTTCACACCATTTACTTGTAATATTTCAGCTTAATATCAATTCTTAATCAATGCTTTATGTCATAAGTTTGAAGCGTTTATTAAAGTATTGGATGTAAAATAATAAGTTTAGGATGAAGCGATTAATGGTATTGAAGGTGATTTTGTTCGTAAGTGTGATTGCTTTTGGGCAGGATGTGAATGTGGGAAAAATTCAATCGAAAGCGGATAAACTTTTTCAGGTTAAAAACTACACGGAGGCTTTGCCACTTTACCTCGAATTGGAAAAATCCGGGGTGAATGATCCGATGCTTCATTATAAAATCGCTAAAAGTTACAGCGCATCCAGAGATATCAATCAAAGGATTATAGCACTTGAGTATTTCGAAAAGATTGATGTTTCCAAATTAGAAGAATTACCATACCATTACTATATCGATTTTGGGAATGCCTATGTCGAAAATGAGCAGCTTGAACAGGCGTTGGTCATTTTCAACAAACAATTGGCCTTGGTTTCCAGAGAAAAATACGCCAAAGCTGAAATAGAGCAAAAAATCGCCCAAATCAAAAATGCCTACGATATCATGCGGATTCCAAAAAATGTGAACATTCAGCGATTGGGCGATCGCATCAATTCCGAAACTACAGAGTATAATCCTGTGGTATCGGCAGACGAAAGCGTGATGGCTTACACAGCGCTTCGCCCCGCAGAAGGCAAAGTTTTGGGAAATTTTGTAGAAGAAATTTACATTTCCGAAAACCAGACTGGCTCGTGGTCTATTCCTGAGCGATTGAAAATCGAAACTCAAAACAACTACGGTACCGCCGGTATTTCGGCCGATGGACAAGAGATGCTGGTGTTTATCGGAGATCGCACCAGCGGTTCGCTTTACACCATCACCAAAGAAGGTGAAACATGGAGCAGGCCTTCGCCATTGAGCGGCAATATTCAAAGCAAATACCTGGAAAGCACCGCCAGCATGACACCCGACAACAAAACCATTTATTTTGCCAGCAACAGACCGGGAGGCTATGGAGGAATGGACATCTACATGTCGGAGCGAAAAAGCGATGGAACGTGGGGGTCAGCAGTAAATCTTGGGTCCAAAATCAATACCAAAGCCAATGAAGATGCACCATTTATCCACCCAAACAAGACCTTACTTTTCTTTACCACCGACGGACACCAGGGTATGGGCGGAAATGATATTTACAAGTCGGAATGGATAAATGGGGCGTGGGATGAACCAAGGAATATGGGCTATCCCATCAACACCACCGCCAACGACAACTATTTCACACTCATTGCGGATGGCTCACGAGGATACTTCTCTTCAGACAGAAAGGGCGGTCTGGGTGGTCAGGACATTTATGTGATGGACATGCCCGAAGACTATGAAACCATACCTCTAACACTGATCAAAGGCCGAATTCTGGATGCAGAAACAAAGCAACCGCTCAAAACAAAGATTTACATGATAGACACGGAGACCAAAGAAAAAATTGACTATGTCTATCATCCAAACCAACGTACCGGCGACTACCTGGTAATTTTGCCTCCGAACAAGAGCTATGATATGATCATAGAATCGGATGGTTTCTTGCCTTATACGCTCAATATCGACGTGCCCAACCAAAAGGAATTTTATCAGCTTTATCAAAAAATTTACCTCAAAACCATCAAACATTTTGATGTGATTGTAGGCCAGGAGGTACAGGTAAAAAATGCCTTTTACGATACCCAGGCCGAAGGGGTTCAAGGTATGCGCCAGGAATATGAAGCCGCATTGATCGAATACGACAGCATAGATGTATATGAACTGATGAGTACGCTCATAGAAGCTGAAGATCAGACGGCCATCGACTATCTGCTCGGGTTGATGATGCTGAAAAACCCAATTGATGAGATAGATTTTGAAGAAAACAATGAGAATGTGCAGTCAGCCAGAAGGATTTATTATTATGATGAAAGTGATGAAAGCAAATTTGAAAAGAAGCAGGTCGATGGAGAGGTAATCTACTCTCTGCCCACCATGTTTGTGACCAAAGAAGCCAATGCCCAATCGCAAACCGTAAAAGGCACCAGCAAGGAATATGACAAGCAACTGTTGGATCAAGTGCTTAAAATATACTTTAATGCAGGTAAAAGTGAGCTGGACAAACAATATGAGGGCAATCTAAACAGCATTTTGGACATACTCAATGCCAATCCCGACCTGGGGGTAGAAATTTCAGGGTATGCCTCGTCTGAAGGAGACGATGAGTACAACAAAAAACTGTCTAACCAAAGAGCCATCTCTGTATTGGACTATATCAACCACCGGGGAATCGTGAGGCGGAGGATTGTCTCCAAAGGCTATGGTTCTGCCGAAAACGCCGGGGTGAGCAAAGAAGAAAGCCGTAGGGTAGAAGTGAGGATCGTCGATCTGAATGACATCAAATAATTATTCCGTCAAGGCATAGTTACAAAAAACCTGAATGATCAATTCAGGTTTTTTGGTTTAAAATCTTTCCTCCACTTATCTTTGCAAGGCTTGCCGCAGGCAGGCATTGATTTTTTAAAGACACTGGCTTTTTATGATTTTGAAAGATGAATTTGCATTGATTACCGGAGCAAGTCTTGGCATAGGTAGGGAAATGGCCAAGGAACTCGCCCGTAGGCAGATCAATACATTGCTTGTAGCGCTGGATGGCCCCGAACTTAAAGAAACAGAAAAATTTATAAGCGAACACTATGAAACCCGGGTAGATTCTTTGGCGGCCGACCTTACCGATCCCGAATCTGCTCAGCGTATTTATGATTGGTGCAAATCAAATAACTATAAAGTAAGCATTCTCATTAACAATGCAGGCTTTGGCGAAGGGGGAGCATTTGAAGCGATTCCCCTGGAACGATATTTTAAAATGATCGACCTAAACAATAAGGCATACATTGCACTTATTCATCTGTTTTTGCCGGAAATGAAAAAAAGGAAACATGGGCACATCATGAACACCAGCAGCATGGAGGCCACATTGCCACTGCCATACAAGGCCGTCTATACCGGCACCAAGAATTTTATTTATGCATATTCGCTTGCGCTAAATGAGGAAATACGCCGTTTTGGGGTTAAAATAAGTATTCTTTGCCCGGGGCCGGTACTTACCAACGAAGGCGGCTTAAAGCGCATTCAATCCCAGGGGAACAAAGCAAAATTGATTTTGATGATGCCCGATGTAGTGGCCAGGGTAGCCATCAGAAATATGCTGGGAGGTATGCTCATCATCAACCCGGGCAAGATGAATTGGTGGGTGACCAAGGTGGCCAAGCTTATACCCACACGGCTCAAAATGCGCATTATGGAGCGGATTTTCAGGGTTTATACCAAAGCATAAAAAAAACCATATGCCAACCTTTTGGCAAGATGACCCGGTACCCCGCTCCTAGCTTCTAAGCAGTGCTCATCTCAACCCCAATATTTTGTGGGATTAGGGCTCTCCTGATTTAATCATCCAAAAGCTTTCCGTTTTTAAGCTGACCCTTGCTTAATATGCAAAGGCCGGAAATAATCATCTATCGCGCAAAGCTCTTTGCAAATTTGCCAGAGTCTGGTGGCACCCTCAGTGTCATACGATTTTTTGGACGATGGTTTAGGTTTGCTTTTGTCCCAGTATTGGCCACTTTCTCCTTTTGCTCCCATAGAGCTAGCCAGGTAGATCGATGTTTCTGCCCCTTTAGCCGGACTCACACCGCCTAGCCGCCTAACGCGCCATGCCAGACCGTGCAGGGATATGGTATGCTTCAAACCAATGTCGGTTTTAACCAAGCCAGGCTGCACGGCATTGATACTGATATTGGAGATGCTCTGCTTTTTAAGCATCCGGTCAAATTCATATACAAATAAAACATTGGCCAGTTTAGACTGCGCATAGGCTTTTAGTCCATGATATTTTTTGCCTAAAGTGAGGTCTTCGAAGTGTATTTTACCGTGAAAATGCGAGTCGGACGACACACAGATGACGCGCGCATCGTCTGATTTGGCCAGCAGGCTGAGCAATTCGTGGGTGAGCAAAAAATATGCGATGTGGTTGACGGCAAATTGTCGTTCAATTCCATCTTCGGTCAGTTCCAGCTTCGAAAACCAAGTGCCTGCATTGTTTACCAGCACATCAATCTGGTCAAAATCCCGGCTGATGTATTTTGCGGCATCCTTTATCGACATTTGGGAGCTTAGGTCACAGAGTATGTAATCGACCTGGTTGTTTTGCGATTTTGCTTTTATGGATTTAACGGCGGCTTCCGCTTTGTCCTGGTTCCTGCTCAATATCACCACATTGGCGCCCAGCTTGGCAAGGGCAAGAGCGGTTTCAAACCCAATTCCGGAGTTTCCTCCGGTAACAATACAATTCTTACCTTTCATAGATTTTGAATAACAAAAAGTGTGGGGTGAAAATACAGCGCTGGTCATTTAGCTCAAAATAATTGCCAGCAATGTTTCAATATTTTAACCTTACACTGCCACTATTTAAATATCGATGGAGGTAAAAGGGCGTACTGATGGTTTGAATGAGTAGGAAAATCGCTAAAAGCGAAGCTTTCACTTATTATCCCTGCTCCCGCAATCAGAGGAACCTTATGATGTATTTGCGTTTGTGCATTAGCTGGAGCGCATTGCATCCATATGCATAGCTTCAAATAAATATGTAATATTGAAAAGGATTGCATCAGTGCAACGGAGATTTTATCAGAATTGCAAAAGGACTTATCAATATGACAATTACCATAAAACCACGTACCAAAGCGCAGGAATCACGGGCGGCGATAGAGCGGCTGTACATTATTATGAGACACCTCTTTATCAGGGGTAGTTATAAACCGATGGGAGTATCGGGTAGTTCCATCATTAAATCACTGCTTACGCTTAACCCCGAGATTTACGGATCGATAGCTGATGAAGAAAAGGTGGAAATCGATGGCTTGCTGTATGTGATCGACAGATTGCCACAAGGCATAGAAGAATGCCGGCAGATCAACCTCATTTCCCGGGAGGGGTACGAGCATTCCAACTTTAAGGTAATCATTCCGGCCAAGCGTCGTCGAAATTGCTACAGGGTAGACAGGGAGCAGATTTTTATCGAACTCACCCGTGGCCGAAGCGACATTTACGATATTCTCACGCACCTCACTTTTATTTATATAGAAGCAGAAAAAATAAAGCGGCATGCGATAGACTACAAAGGCAGGAAAACCCTGGCGTGGAAGAAACTGGAGGAAATCATTGCGCTCGAAGATCAAGAGCAGGAACATAGCCAGGAGCAGGGATTTGCCCACCTAAGCGTATTGATGGGCAGAACCTACGAAGAGACCGCTCTTGGGTATAGAAAATTCGAAAAGCAATCAGGTGCCAATTCGCTATTTCATATTGTGTACTGGCTGGGCAGGTTGGCAATAGAAGAAGCAAGCACAGATCAAGCAAGGGAAATTACATTTTCTGCAACCCTTCGCGAACGCATCGGTCATCATACCTATGGCGAGCTGTGGGCCAACAAGATTAAAAAATACCTGTATGAAAACCAGCTTCTTGACAGGCCACTGCATATCATCAGTGCCAATATGCATAGCTTTGTCAATTCTATTTATGCGTTTTCTGTACTTTCGGACTCAAAAAAACGAGAGCATATTGGCCAATTGGCCGAGCTGCTTAGCGACAGAAAAAATGTAAAATCACAATTGGATGTGATTCAATTCGCTCAGCAACATGGCCTGGCAGAAATAGAAGATACTTCGGGCACCAACATTACGGTGCAAATAATCGATACCGTAAAATTTCCCATCGGGCAGCTTTCACCTGAACTGGTCATCGACCATCACAAGCTGGAGCGCGAGAAACCGGTGCTGCTCATTATGGACTATGCTTTTGGCGAACAGGCTTATGAGACTATGGATGAATTGCTCAAACGCTTCGAATTGGAGGACGGTACTGCTATACCTATCAATGTGCATTCGATATCTGTGATGGGCAAGGCGGGTATTTTGGGGGGTTCAAAAGGTGACATTATGGTGCCCACCGCCCATGTGTTCGAAGGTACTGCCGATAATTATCCTATTGAAAATGATCTGAAAAAGGCAGATTTTGCTGATTTGGGCATCAATGTGGTCGAAGGTACCATGGTTTCGGTATTGGGTACCAGCTTGCAAAATGTCGATGTGCTTGAATATTTCCTGAAGTCATCATGGAAGGCCATAGGGCTGGAAATGGAAGGCGCACACTATCAAAAGGCCATACAGTCTGCATCGAAAATACGGCGGAGTATCAGCAGCGATGTTAAGTTGCGTTATGCATACTATGCCTCCGACAATCCCTTGCTTAGCAACAATACCCTGGCCTCGGGCAGCCTGGGTTTAGAGGGGGTGAAATCTACTTATGCTATTTCAATAAAGATATTGAACAAAATTTTCGCTTGAAGGGCATTCAGTTGCCCAGGGAATTTTTGGTGACCCAAATTCGCCAGCCAATGATGGCTTTTTCCTTTTTACTCAATTTGGTAAGGTCTTTATGTTTGTAACTTGGCAAAATGGCTTTGTTTATTTTGGCAAGAAGGCGGAAAAAGGTAAGTTTCATAGGGATGGATCAAATGCTTTTCTATTGCCAATTTCCGTAAAATTGACTGGCTTTCAAAAACAATGGCTTTTTGTGGATCAACAATATATTTTTGAAACCCAAATGCTTTTACCTTTATCAATAAACAAGATGCACAGGATTGCCTTTAAAATGAAACTAAAACCCGGTTGCGCTGTTGAATACCAAAAACGCCATGATGCCATTTGGCCGGAATTGAAGGCGTTGTTGGTACTAGCAGGCATTTCAGATTACGCTATCTTTTTGGACGAAGAAACAAATACACTTTTTGCTGTGCAAAAGCAGAAGGGAACTAGTTCGTCGCAAGACCTTGGCGCCAATGCCATTGTGCAAAGGTGGTGGACCTACATGTCCGACATTATGGAAACCAACAATGATCATTCTCCGCTTACTTTTGCGCTAAAGGAGGTTTTTTATTTGCAATAGCGAGGATGCAAGCCGATCAAATGAAAAAATACATGTTTCAGGAATTATTTTCCTCGTCCTTGTATAGACCATCGCTTTTAGCCTCTAGCTATCAAATGTGCATCAAGCTTTTGTCTTTTTCCGGCAACCATATCCCATTCATTTGGTTATAAGCATCGATTACCACATATTCAAGCAATCATAATTATAAAATGACCTATCATATCGACCAAACATATTTAATACAACAATTTGATGCGACAAGAAGGCTAAGCGAAGATATTTGCAAGCCACTGGCCATCGAGGATTATGTCCCGCAACCCATCACTGATGTTTCACCTCCCAAATGGCACCTGGCACATACCACCTGGTTTTTTGAGCAATTTATCTTGGTAAAATATGTACCGGAATATCAGGTTTTCGATAGTGACTTCGCCTATTTGTTCAATAGTTATTACAATGCTATGGGCGAACGTACCCTCAGGGCCGAAAGGGGCTTTATGACCAGACCCACTGTTTGGCAGATTTATCAATATCGCAAATATGTAAATGAGGCCGTGGGTGTATTTCTATCAAGCCCACAATCGCAAGAGGTGTGCTCAGTCATTGAGATTGGCATTCACCACGAGCAGCAGCATCAGGAATTGCTGGTCTATGACCTCAAATTTATCCTGGGTCAACAACCTACCTATCCGGTTTATGGTTCTGGTTTTAAGGGCGAAATAGAAACATACGAAAAGAAATGGATCTCTTGCGAAGAGGGTATTTATACAATAGGAGCTGATGGAAAATCCTTTGCATATGATAATGAACTGGAGGCGCACCAGGTCTATGTCGAAGCCTTTCAGGTACGGAATACACTGGTGACCAATAGCGAATATTTGCAGTTTGTAGAGGATGGAGGATACCGTCAGCACCAGTTATGGCATGCAGAGGGATGGGATTATATCAATTTGCATGAGGTCAAAAACCCGCTCTACTGGCATCAGATCGATGGGCAATGGCATAGCTATAACTTAGATGGCCTGAAACCATTGGAGAAAGAAGCCCCAGTACAGCATATCTCATTTTATGAAGCATCGGCTTTCGCCGAATGGTCAGGAGCCAGGCTGCCTACTGAATTTGAATGGGAAATAGCGGCAGACAAATTTGCCTGGGGGCAGCTTTGGGAATGGACTCTTTCGGCCTATCTTCCATATCCACGTTTTGCCAAAGCTCCCGGCGCCCTCGGCGAATACAATGGTAAATTTATGCTCAACCAAAACGTACTCAGAGGCGCCTCGGTGGCTACACCGCCAAATCATAGCAGAAAAACCTATAGAAATTTTTTTCACGCCAGTGCCCGATGGGTATTCAATGGAATTCGTCTGGCCCAAAACATAGCTTAGATCCATGGAGTTTAAAAATGATGTATTACAGGGTCTTCGAGCCTTGCCCAAAACACTGCCCTCAAGATATTTTTATGATGCCAAAGGCGATGTCTTATTCCAACACATTATGCAGGTTGAAGAGTATTATCTTCCCGGCTGCGAATTGGAAATAATTGAGAACCAATCTAAAAACCTGGCAAATAAACTTCTAAACCGATCCACCAATTGGAATATTATAGAGCTCGGTGCAGGCGATGGCACCAAGACGATCAATCTGTTGAGGTGCCTCCAACAAAGTGGTGTAAATGCCGAATACACCGCCTTGGATATATCGCCTAATGTATTGGAAATCAACAAGGAAAATGTGTTGGAAGAGTTACCTCAAACGGCGTTTCAGGCTGTACCGGGCAATTATTACCACACCTTTTACGACATCCCCAAAAATGGTTCGCACAACCTGATCCTGTACATGGGCAGCAATATAGGGAACTACGACAATGTGGGTGCACAGATATTTTTGCATTGGCTTCGAAATGGCATGAACAGCCAGGACTATGCCCTGGTGGCTTTCGATCTGAAAAAACATCCCCAGACCATACTGAAAGCCTATAATGATTCGAAGGGATATACCAAAGCATTTAACCTAAACCTGCTCGAAAGGATAAACCGTGAGCTTGGCGCAAACTTTAATCTGGAACAATTCGACCATTATCCGTATTACGAGCCGGTCACAGGCACTGCTTACAGCTTTGTACTCAGCCTGGCAGATCAGGAGGTGGATGTGGCGGGTGAAAGCTTCCATTTCGACAAGTATGAAGTGATACATACCGAAATCTCAAAAAAATATAGCCTGACGGAAATCGAAGCTTTGAGCAAAGCTGCTGATTTCGCGGTTGTTGACCATTTTCTCGATCAGCAACATTATTATTCTCTAAGCTTGCTACAGCCCAATGGATAACTGTGTCGGAATATTGATGACTGGCGCACAGGCTGGCGTTTGGTACCTCGAAACACTGCAACAAAAGGCGAGATTGTCCAGGGGAAGATCAACATATGTTTTACCTGTCAAAACACTAACTGTTCCTTTTGAAGATATCAATTTGTTTTTGCCAGACAACATGCACATGGCGGCCAGTCGCATACTGCCTTATTTCAGAGAAATGAACGTGATGGGTGTAAGCCGCTATATACTGGCCAATATCACCCTGCACGAGGCCTTTGATTTGGTAAGTGATCAAATACATGGAAATGGCTTGCTGCACTTGCGTGAAATTATAAGAGAGGTTTTTGACCATAAAATAAATATAATGTTGGTTGGTAGCATGTACACCATGAAGGGCACCTATTTGTCCGGGCTATTTACCCGGTCTCCGGTCACTATAGTCGAGGCAGACGAGGCTACCCAAAGGGAGCTAGACCACCTTAGAAAATTATTTATACGGGCAAGGATCACAAAGAAGCTACATTGGTCTTTGCCAGGCTTTTGGCAAGATATCCTCAAGTCGATCGATTTGTGCTGGCTTGCACCGAGCATGCTATGGCTATAGCAGGGTTAGCCGACCGGCATCGTTTTATCAGTTTGCCGGAGTTGCAAATCGAATATCTGCTTAAAAATCAATAATATACGCCTCCGGCAGTATTCCGCGAAAGCGGAACTTACATTGAGGTTAATATAAATATTTTTGGAAGCCAGGTGACAGATAAAAACACTAAATTATGTCAAGCTGTGGCAGATGCGATTAGTTAAAGCCTGTATGGATAACAGGCTCTTTTTAAAATTTTCCCTTCTTGCCATATCTCCATAAAATTAACAATTAAAAAAAACAATTTTAGCAGTCAATTTAATTCAGGCAATGAAATGGATAGTACGGACAGACAAAAGCTAGAGGAATTGTGATCTTGGATAGTAGGTAAAGCTGATTCATGCTGTTGAATGAAAAAAATCGTATTTTGTTATTTGATTATTATTAATAACTAAGTATAGTAGAAAAACAGCAGGTTGAAATACAGTTTTAAAATTAGTCTGATGTCTGTAAATTTGATTAAGTTATATGGAAGATTTTAGAGAGAAATACATCAACCCTTTCACCGATTATGGCTTTAAGAAGTTGTTTGGTGAGGAGGTAAACAAGGATTTGCTATTGGATTTTTTGAATGAACTCTTAAAAGAAGAGCAGGGTGAAATCCGGGACTTACACTATTTGAAAAATGAGCATTTAGGAGATACAGGTATGGACCGAAAGGCCATATTCGATTTGTATTGTGAAAATGAAAGAGGAGAGAAGTTCATTGTGGAATTACAAAAAACCAAGCAAAAATTTTTCAAAGACCGTGCCTTGTATTACGCTACCTTCCCCATACGGGAGCAGGCCAAAAGGGCAGACTGGGTTTATGAACTCAAAGCTGTTTATACCATTGCTATCTTAGATTTTGTGTTTGACGAGGACAGTGACACTCCGGAGAAATTCCGATATGATATCAAGTTGGCGGATATAGAAACGAGCAGGGTTTTTTACGATAAACTGACATTTATATACCTTGAAATGCCGAAATATAATAAAACTGTCGAGCAGCTTGAGACCCGTTTTGATAAATGGTTATATGTAATCCGCAATTTGAACAAACTAGACCGCGTTCCGGATAAATTGCGTGAGCAAATATTCGATAAGTTGTTTGCCACCGCTGAAATTGCAAAATTCACTCCGGAGCAAAAGCGCTCCTATGAAGATAGCCTGAAGTATTACAGAGATATAAAAGCTTCATTT
>JAAUQL010000074.1 GCA_012033595.1 Cyclobacteriaceae bacterium
GGCATCAAACAGGGTCATTCTTTCAAATGACTTATGGGCTATTTGCCGCAATTGCTGATGGGCGTGATGGCGCTTATTTTACTTTTTGCGCCGGATTGCCAAATACTGTTGACTTCTTTCCGACTTCACCGATCACTACCGAGCCTGCGCCTACCCGGGCGTTTTGGCCAATAGTCACCCCACTGACAATAGTGGCACCACTGCCTACAAAAGCCCCATCTTCGATTACCACGGCCGAATTGATGATGCTACCGGCACCGATCTGCACGAAATCTCCAATGGTGGCATCGAAGTCGATAATGGCTCCCGCGTGAAGGATGCAATGATTGCCCACTTTGGCATTGGCGCCAATGCGTACCCCCTGAGCAATAAGACTGCCATGGTGCAGCACGGCTGATGGCGAGATTTGAGCGGTGCTGTGAATAGCATTTACAGGCATGGCTTCACGTTCTTCGCGTAACGATCTGATCATGGAAGCTTTCCATTTATTATCGTCCGAGGCTATAAATGCGTCACAATCTTTGCCTATTATTTTCAGGAAACTGGCATCGTCAGTGGCACCGAGCACCGTTACCTCTTCTATCTCCGTATCGTGCAATTTTTTGTCGTCATCCAGGAATCCATACACTACCACCTGGTTGCTTTTGAAAATATCAAGAACAGATTTTCCCAATGCGGTAGCGCAAAATATGATCACAGGTTTGTTCATGTTTTTTATTTTTTACAAATGCAAAAATATGGTTTAGAAATGGAATAGCCAATTGGCCTGCCGGTCTTCAGCATCAATGTTGCCCCCGTCCAACTGATTCTTCAGGTCAGCTTAAAAACATACAGTTTTGTGTACGATTAAACCAGAGGAAATTGGCCAGTAGCCGACTTTGTAAACTGTCTGAATCAGGATGGGCAGGATTGCAGGATGAGTAAAAAGTATAAATCGCTCCCAATAAGGCAATGATCCTTATAGTTCCCGGCTAGTCGCTGGAAGATTGCCGCACTCCGCGAAAAGCTCCGTTCGCAATGACGAAGAAAAGCAGGCGCAATTGCCCTAAAAACCCACTATTAGCCGTCTTTGCGAGGAGCGCTTGCGCAGCATAGCGACGTGGCAATCTCTGTCAATCTGCAATGATCTTTTTAGCCGAATCCCCCCTGCCCCACTTTTGAAAAAAGGGGAGTGACCAGGATTAGTAAAAATTATAATCGCGCCCCTTAATGCAATGATCCTTATAGTTCCCTGCCAATAGCTGGCAGATTGCCACACTCCGCGAAAAGCTCCGTTCGCACTATTAGCCGTCTTTGCGAGGAGCGCTTGCGCAGCATAGCGACGTGGCAATCTCTGTCAATCTGCAATGATCTTTTTACTTAATCCCCCTTGCTTCCCTTTGGGAAAGGGGGAATGACCAGGATTAGTAAAAAGTATAAATCGCTTTCCATAATCCAATGATCCTTATCGTTCCCTGCCAATAGCTGGCAGATTGCAACACTCCGCGAAAAGCTCCGTTCGCAATGACGGCGTAAGGCAGGCGCCATTGCCGGTGTAAAGCTGGGGGCATAGACGGAGTAAAGCTGGCGCCATTGACCACAACCAAACCCACTCTTGGCCGTCTTTGCGAAATGTCTGAACCAGGATGCGCAGGATAGCAGGATGTACAGGATTAGTAAAAAGTATAAATCGCGTCCCATAAAGCAATGATCCTCATTGTTCCCTGCCAATAGCTGGCAGATTGCCACACTTCGCGAAAAGCTCCGTTCGCACTATTAGCCGTCTTTGCGAGGAGCGCTTGCGCAGCATAGCGACGTGGCAATATCTGTCAATCTGCAATGATCTTTTTACTGAATCCCCCTTGCTCCCCTTTGGGAAAGGGGGAATGACCAGGATTAGTAAAAAGTATAAATCGCTCCCAATAAGGTAATGATCCTTATAGTTCCCGGCTAGTCGCTGGCAGATTGCCACACTCCGCGAAAAGCTCCGTTCGCAATGACGGCGTAAGGCAGGCGCCATTGCCGATGTAAAGCTGGGGGCATAGACGGAGTAAAGCAGGCGCCATTGCCCTAAAAACCCACTATTAGCCGTCTTTGCGAAATGTCTGAATCAGGATGGGCAGGATTGCAGGAGGACCAGGATTAGTAAAAAGTATAAATCGCGTCCCATAATGCAATGATCCTTATAGTTCCCTGCCAATAGCTGGCAGATTGCCACACTTCGCGAAAAGCTACGTTCGCACTATTAGCCGTCTTTGCGAGGAGCGCTTGCGCAGCATAGCGACGCGGCAATCTCTATGAATCTGCAATGATCTTTTTACTGAATCCCCCTTGCTCCCCTTTGGGAAAGGGGGAGTGACCAGGATTAGTAAAAATTATAATCGCGCCCCTTAATGCAATGATCCTGATAGTTCCCTGCCGGTAGCTGGCAGATTGCCACACTCCGCGAAAAGCTCCGTTCGCAATGACGGCGTAAGGCAGGCGCCATTGACGGTGTAAAGCTGGGGGCATAGACGGCGTAAGGCAGGCGCAATTGCCCTAAAAACCCACTATTAGCCGTCTTTGCGAGGAGCGCTTGCGCAGCATAGCGACGCGGCAATCTCTATGAATCTGCAATGATCTTTTTACTATTCCCCCCAACCTCCTTTGAAAAAGGAGGCCTTTCGGAGCAAGAAGCAGCACGATTCCAAGCGCATTTTGTATAATTTGTTTCTTATCATTGTTCCAATCGCAAGCTTGAACATGATAATCGCAAGCCTGTTTTTTTTCTTTAGAGTAATAACCTCCTGACACTACTTTACGAATTCCCCTTCCGATTTTATGGATTTTCGCAAAGGCAAAAAACCATGTTTTTCCCAAATGGATTTGGTTGCGTCTCCTGAGAGGTAATTAAAAAAAGCCCTTACCGCAGCATTATCATGTTCAATGATCACCGCTTCATAAGCTATTTGGCTGTGGCATTTGGCAGGGATATGTGCCACTATCTTTATCTTCTCCGAAGATTTGGCATCGGAGAGGTAAACAATTCCGAGCACTGCCTCCCCCAACTCTACCAGGCGTAGCGTGCTGCGTGCGTCGTTGGTGAGCGTGGCCTTTTCGCTCCACTGCTCATACAAACCATAAAACGCCAGGGCTTCTTGTGTGTATTTGCCCAGTGGCACATGCCCGGGATCGGCCAGGGCGATCAATCCGCTTCCCGGGTCAGCCAATTCCGGCGAATCGAAATTCAGAGCATCCATTGCTGAGCCCACAGGTACAATGGCTACCAAGCTGTTGCCTACAATCGATTTAGCGGGCTCTCCAGGCTGTGCAGCACGTGCGATATATTCCATCCATTCGCGGCTTGCCGAAAGAAAAATGTCTGCCTCGGCGCCGTTTTCTATTTGTCTGGCTAAAGTGCCCGACGAGGCCGCATTCACGATTATCTCCTCCGAGTGTGTTTTTTCCCAGGAATGCCTGATCTCTTCTACTGCGGGAGCAAGGCTGGCCGCACAAAATATTGTGATCTGCTGTTTCGGAGCTTTCTTGGGCGCACAAACTGCCATCAGCAGTGTGAGTGCAATTAAATAAAAGAAGTTGATTTTCATAAAAGTCGTTTAAAAAATGTTATTGGGCGTTGGCCACTGCTACCGCTATAAAGGAATCGGCTGTGCCATAATAAATAAACCATTGTTCCTTGAATTTCACCATGCCTTCTATAAAAGTGACACGGTTCACCTGACCGGTAATTTCATAATCTTTTTCTGGTTTGATAAACGGCTCGTCGGCTCGTGCTATGGCTTGCAAAGGATTTTCGGCATCAAAGAGCACCTGCACCCCTGCCCAGGTGAGGCTGTCGCCTTCTGGTCGTCCTTTTTCGGAGGAAATGCCATTGTAAATACCATTATAAAACACCAAAATTCCTTTGTCGGTCAGCAGTGCAGCAGGGCCGGGTTCACACATGATATTGTCGGTGTGCAGCATGTCTGGCCGGGGCAGAAGCGCCGGGGCGTAGTAGCTGCCATCATCTTTGAGCACGGGCTCCCAATGGATCAGGTCGTCTGAAGTAGCGAGGTACAATTCACCGACATTCCAATACATCCAATATTTCCCGTTTATGCGCGTTGCGATCATTTTATCCTCTACCAGGGTGCTGACTATGAGACCTGACTTAAAACTAAAGGTGGTTGCGAGCGAGTCGTCGATATGGTCAAATACCACTCCATGTTTTCTCCATATCACCAAATCGTCGGAGGTGGCCATACAAAGCCTGGTTTTGTGACCATTGTACGCGGTATAGGTCATATAGTAGGTGCCGTTTTCGTCTTCCACGATTCGCGGATCTTCTACCCCTCCTTCCCATTCCATATCTTTGTATTGGTCGTTTTCCGGATAGAACACCGGCATGGGGTAGCGCTCAAAGTGGAGGCCATCGTCACTCACTGCCAGCCCTATGCGAGAGGTGCCATTGAATTGTCCAACAAAATCTTCAGCACGATAGAGTAAATAAACTTTGCCCTCTTTTACTACAGCACAGGGGTTAAAAATATCCTTTCCCTGCCACAAAACCGTATCCTGACGCACCGGACAATACCATTTGGTGTCGAGCGGGCCAAGAATAGGATTGAGAGAATCGACTTTTACAAATGGCCCTATTTGCCAATTGCCGATAGGAGTATCTTTGGCAGGTTTTGATTGACAGGTATAAAGAAAAGCGGCAAGGATAATAAAAATATAAAGTGTGGTAGTTCTCATGATTTTTATGTTGAGATCTTGTAAGGTACGTAAAATGACGGAGATTTTGGCCGGAGCAGGCTACTATTGCTTAAAATGCCCTTTGTCATTTGGTTTAGGCAATGCACGGAATTGCATGGTTATACATGCCGGTCTTCTCTGTTGATTTTCAAATGCTTAAAGATTGAATTCATGGTTTTCTTATGAATTTAAAAGCGAATTTTATTAAATTTGAGCGACAGCTGTCTGAAAACGGAAGTTTCCGCTATTTTAGAGAGATATTTCATTTTGTATTTTTTTTTGATTTCCATGAAAAAAACAATACTCATTCTTGCCGGATTATTATTTTGTGTAGAATTGGCCTTTAGTCAGGGATTCTACAATAAGAATCGCAACCGGAACCTGATTTTTTCGGTCGGTACAGGCACTACGCACTACTATGGTGACCTGGCCAAGAGTGGGGACAACTCCAACATTAAACCTAATTTGGGTCTTGGTGCCCGCTACAATTTTTACAGGTGGTTTTCTGCCGGGGCAGAGGTAACATGGTTTATGCTCGGAGGTGCCGATAAGACTGACCCGGGCAAAGAAACCCGCAATCTCTCTTTTCAATCGCATAATTTCGAAATCAGTCTGGTAGGACAGGTTAGCCTCTTTGAGGAAGACCGGAGGTTTTACATGCGTCCCTTTGCCAACCCCTACATCTATGGGGGCATAGGCCTGGTCAACTACAACCCCACTGCCAAACTAGATGGCGAAAGGTATAATTTGCGTAAGCTCAATACTTCAGGCGAAAGTTATGGAGCATTCACAGCTTCGTTTCCGGTGGGCGCAGGGGTCAAATTTAGGGTCAATCCATTTTTTAATGTCGTGCTCGATGGCGGATATCGTTTTGTTTTGTCAGACCATCTGGATGATGTTAGCAGCGGTGTGTATCCTCACCCTTCGACTTTTGGGGATAATGAGGTAGCTCGAAAATTGTCAGACCGCACCTGGGAGACCCTGCCAGATGGTACGCCTACCTGGGCAGAGCAAGGCAAGAACTTTAGAGGAAACCCGGACGACAAGGATGGGTATTTTATTTTCAACGTTAAACTGGAATACTACTTTGGTGAATTGGGCAAAACCAGTACCTACCGCCGTAAAATCAAAGTTCAGGGCAACAAAAGGCTCAAAGCGCCCAAACGGCGAACCAACAGACAAATAAACCGACGAAGGTTTTAGTATTGCCTAGGGCAATAGCTGGTCTGTTTCAAACTGTGTCACATATTACATTTGCACTTTTAAGTACCTGCTATTTACTCAAGTGTCGCATCCAAAAATTATGATTTTATTTAACTGATTATTAATGCTTTAAGTATGATATTTCGGAGTGTCGCTCTGTGTAAAAACTCAGTGAGCCTCCGTGGTAAAAAAAACACAGCGTTGCACGGTGATAAACAGCGTTGCATAAGACGCTATTACCGGAAATAGAATAAGTAAGCTGTTCATTATCAATTAACTAGTTCTTTTAATTCTTTGCAATAGCTTAATAATCAAACGATTATGGCCTAGTGCGAAACATGAGTTATTTACATAGTGCTATCTGTTGTATGCGGTCAATAGGCTTGCTAGCGCGGCATGGGCTGGCATCCAGCGCACATAAGCTCACCTTGGTAATTTCTGAAAATGTAGGTGTAAATATATGCTACAGCAGGTTGAGGAAAGAGACGATACCCCGCAGGTAAACCGCTACTTCATTGGCCAGAGGATGGTTGGCGCCCCGGCCGATCACATACAGGGTAAAAACGCTGTAGATGCCCAGCAGCATATATGCCTGCACGCTATTGATCTTTTTGCGATACACATATACCACAAAGGCAAGAATGGTAAGTAAGAGCAGCAATATCCGAAGTTCTGCACTTTGTTCGATAGTCTCGGGGTGCATGACAATGGGCCCGTTGATAAGTGTATAGATAAAAAGCGGAAAACCCAATGCAAAACAAATATCGAATATATTGCTTCCCAGAGCATTAGATATTGCATCGTCATAGTTGCCACGCCTGGCGTCGTTCATGGAAATGATGGTATCCGGCACACTTGAGGCCGCCGAAGCAAGGATGATCGCCACAAACATGATAGGTATATTTAAGCCTTCGAAGGTGCCCAAATAGGGGATGGTATATACGTCGCTGCCTATCCATTCGCAGGCTTGCACCAGTATAAGGCAGATGAAGGCAATGGAAAAGGTAGAGAATATCAACAACGGCCAGGCCGTTTTGTCGCTGATTTTGTTTTTTCCTATAAAAAGAGGCTCAAAGTCGAAAGTAAACAAATAGTACCAGGAGCTTTTTTGAGGTTCATGTATCCTGAATTCAGGCTCATGGTGCGATGGATGGTTAAATCCAGGCTTTTTCATCGATTTGAGCATGTAAAACAAATAGGCGAAGTAGATGACCATTAGAAGAACGCCATGCCACCAGTGAAGTGACTTGCCACTAATGATGATTATGAACAGAAATTCTGCCAATATCAGTGATGCCCCATCGCGGTAAAGCACCTTTCTTGATACGCTAATGTTCCTGGCAAGGCCGGTAAGGATGACCACCAGTATGACAAATGCCGGGATGATCATGCCATTGAAAATGGCGCTTCCTGCTGTGGTGCCAATGCCTCCGCTGAATCCATCTACGTCTTTCAAATAAAAAAGGAAGAAAAATGAGGTAAAAACCTCGGGGAGAGAACTGCCTATGGCATTGATGGTAGCTCCGCGTACCCCCTCAGATAAATTCCTGCCAATATAATCTGAAGCAGCAGCAAAACTATCGCTGGCTCTCCATATGATCACACAACAGACGATTACTAAGAATAAAGGAATTAATATACCCATTAAAAACCGATGATATAAAAAATGTACCCAACAGCTATAGCGGGATCAAAATAGATCCTCAAACTAAATTCATTCAAAAATACAATTAATTCTGGTAATTGTTAAATGAAGTGCCTTCCATTATTTTTGCTCAATTATCATGCTTTTATTGGTCATTATCAAGCAATGGATGGAATATAAAAAGCCAATTGGTTTGTATCGACCTGTAAATCATGCCTTTTGGCCATAGAATTAACCTCAACAGATTTTACTTTGTTTATTTAAATATTACTGGAATTCTTTGGAATTTTGCAAAGTGGAAGAAAATAATATTAAGATATATACCCTCTCGCAACTTGCGCTGCGCAACGGTCATGACCGCGAAGAAATATGGTGCAGTTACCAGGGTAAGATATACGACCTGAGCAATTCGCGCATGTGGGCGAAGGGCAGACACTACGAGCATTGGGCAGGGCAAGACCTCACCGCCGAACTGGAAGATGCCCCACATCAGGCTCAGGTTTTTGATAAATTTGAAGTTATTGGTCTTTTGTCACATTAAAATGAATCACCGGTTTTGCACGAAATAGAACCTTATCATGCCTGGCTCAAATATTACGATTCGTCTGAAGATGAGCGCTCGCCATTTTATGGCAAAGAGTATAACTATGAGCTCTACCAGGATGCAATCTACAATTACTACATCGATCCGGCCTGGGACTATATAGGTTCTGAGACATTGTATATTAAGCTGCTATTTGTAGACTATGATCTGGGCTTTGCCGTCATTGAAATGATTGGAGAATGGAACGACGCTGTGACTAACGACATTATGTTCCTGAAAAGGAATGTGATAGACCACCTACAGTTGAACGGGGTCAATAAGTATATTCTCATAGGCGAAAGCGTGTTCAACTTTCATGGTTCTGACGATTGCTACTATGAAGAGTGGTTTGAAGAGGTGGAAGATGGATGGATAGCCGCAGTAAATTTCAGGGAGTTTATCAATGAAGAATGGAAAAATACGATATCGACAGCTATATTAATGTGGGCGGAGCCTTAGACATCCCCAACTGGCGCACATTGACGCCCCACTATTTTTATGAACGGGTGAAAACCGTAATTTCAAAAAGAATTGATTTAACTTAAACACAACATTTTGTACAAGCTTTTTATCAGACCGGTACTTTTTCTTTTTGCCCCGGAGCAGGCCCACCATATCACCACCACGTTGTTGAAGATGATTTGCTCCATACCAGGAGGCAAACTGGTGTTTTCATTGCTTTTCAAACCTCAATACAAATCCCTGGAGCGGGAGGTGTTTGGTGTCAAATTTCCCAATCCTATTGGGTTGGCGGCGGGTTTCGACAAAGAAGCTGCCTTTATCGATGAATTTGCCTCCCTGGGTTTTGGTTTCATCGAGATAGGTACAATCACACCAAAAGGGCAACCAGGCAACCCACGTCCCCGATTGTTCAGACTCAGAGCCGACCAGGCGCTGATCAACCGCATGGGTTTTAATAATGAAGGGGTGGATCATGCAGTGAGTATGCTGAGCAGGCGAAAATCAAAAGTGATAGTAGGGGGCAACATTGGCAAGAACAAGACAACGCCCAACGAAGATGCCGTTTGCGACTATGAAAAATGCTTTGAGGCGCTTTTTGATCATGTCGATTATTTCGCCGTAAATGTGAGTTCCCCCAATACGCCCAACCTGCGCGAATTGCAGGAAAAGGAGCCTCTGAAAAAACTGCTGCAAAGCTTGCAGGATCTCAACGCCACCAAAAGCCATCAAAAACCCATATTGCTCAAGATCGCGCCAGACCTCAGCAATGAGCAGCTAGACGATATCATTGAAATAGTGGAAGAAGTAAAACTTGCAGGCGTGATCGCCACTAATACAACCATAGCACGCCATGGACTGCTAACCGACCCGGCACAGGTATCGGCCTTGGGAAATGGGGGCCTGAGTGGCAAGCCTGTAGGCGATCGTTCGACAGCGGTGATCAAATACCTGAAACAAAATGCGAAAAAGCCATTTCCTATCATAGGCGTTGGGGGTATTGATTCCCCTCAAGATGCGTTGGAAAAATTAGCCGCCGGTGCCAGTCTCATTCAGCTTTACACAGGTTTTATCTACCAGGGGCCGAGCCTCATCAGGCGCATTGGCAAATATTTGGCAGCGCATGGGGCATAATCCGTAAATTTTGAGCCTGGGTCAATTTTAAATGATTTATCATAAATTAGGGATCATTTCATTAGCTTTGTGATTTGAAATTTACATGGGCAAAAACACATATAAATCAAATACATTTAAAGACACCAAAAAAAAGGAAAAGAAAAAATGGTCTTTTCGCCTTGGATTTTTCAAGGATAGAAGGTTTCATTTGAGCGTGGGGATATTTTTGCTCGGGGCAGCATTCTTTCTGATGACTGCCTTCATCTCGTACTTATTTACGGGCAAGGCCGATCAAAGCGTGATAGAAAGTCTGGCCACCGCCAGCCTTACAGCATCGGGCTTTGAGATCGAAAACTGGTTTGGTCTGCTCGGAGCCATTTCCAGTCACTATTTCATTTTCAAGTGGTTTGGCATAGCGTCGTTTTTCTTTCCTCCGTTTTTGTTTTTATTGGGCACCTATATATTGTTTAAGCGACAGCTACTTTCCATCAAGCGTTCTTTTCAGTTTATATTCTTTTTTGTTTTCTGGATCAGCACCCTGTTTGGCTACATTACACTCGATGTCAGCAACCCCATCCAGCTCAGTTTCATTACCGGGGGCATTGGTTTTGCTATAGCCACCGTGCTGCATGGCCTTATGGGTTGGGGCACATATGTGTTACTCATCTTCCTTTTCCTGGTATTCGTGATTTATTTTTTCAATATCACTTCCATTATGGGTTTTGAGCAGATTTCGAGATTTGGCGGGCCAGACAAACCGACAGAGCCCCATGATCATGCGACTGATGATATTGAGGAAAGTGTGGAGGAAAGCAACTTAGAAGAAGAAAAAGCACCGGAAGTACTAGAAACCGATAGTTGGTTGGTAAATGCCAAAAAACCAGTAAAGAGACCTGAGGGTGAACTGGAATTGGCCATAGCCAACGAAGATATCGTCGATACATCTGGTAAGAACGGAAGCAAAGAGACTGTGCCTTTTGAGCTGGATGAAAAGCTCGAAGCCGAAGAGATGATGGCCGGACTCGAAAACTACGACCCCACACTCGATCTGGGCACCTACCGCTTTCCTGATCTCACCTTGCTAAGTGAATACGACCACAACAATGTGCAAGTGACTAAGGAAGAGCTGGAAGCCAACAAGGACAAGATTGTAGAAACACTTATCAACTTCAAAATCGGTATCAGTAGTATTAAGGCCACCATTGGCCCTACCGTCACGCTCTATGAAATCGTACCGGATGCTGGTGTAAAAATATCAAGGATCAAAAACCTGGAAGACGATATCGCTCTCAGCCTTTCGGCTTTGGGCATCCGTATCATTGCCCCCATTCCCGGTAAGGGAACCATAGGCATAGAAGTACCCAACAAAAACCGCGAAATGGTATCTGCCCGCTCGGTGCTGGCTTCCGAAAAATTCAAAAACGCAAATCATGAGTTGCCCGTGATACTCGGCAAAACCATTTCCAACGAAGTGTATATTGCCGACCTGGCCAAAATGCCCCATCTGCTCATGGCCGGAGCTACGGGTCAGGGCAAGTCTGTAGGCCTCAATGTGCTCATTACTTCCCTGCTATATAAGCGGCATCCATCTACGCTCAAAATCGTAATGGTGGATCCGAAGCGGGTGGAACTCACCCTGTTCAACAAAATAGAAAGACACTATCTGGCCATGCTGCCCGATGCAGAAGAGCCCATCATCACAGACAGCAAAAAGTGATCTACACCCTCAACTCGCTGTGTATAGAGATGGACAACCGGCTGGAACTACTAAAAACCGGAGGCTGTAGAAACCTGAAAGAATATAATACCAAGTTTGTAAAAAGGCAGTTGAATCCGGAAAAGGGGCACAGATTTTTGCCCTACATCGTGCTGATCATGGATGAACTCGCCGACCTGATGGTGACTTCAGGCAAAGAGATAGAAACCCCAATTGCCCGATTGGCTGCAGTATCTCGTGCCACCGGTATTCACCTGGTACTGGCCACGCAACGGCCTTCGGTCAATGTGATCACCGGTATAATTAAGGCCAACTTCCCGGCCCGACTGTCGTTCCGGGTCACCTCCAAAATTGATAGTCGCACCATCCTCGATGCGGGAGGAGCCGAACAACTGGTAGGCCTTGGCGATATGCTATATTCTCATGGTTCGGAATTGGTTCGTTTACAAGGTCCCTACATAGATACCGACGAAGTAGAAAAGATATGTGAGTTTATTGGTGCGCAGCGAGGCTATGAATCGGCGTATTTACTTCCTGAATTTGTCGGTGAAGATGGAGAATCGCCGAATGCGGTAGATCTGAAGGAGCGCGATCCCATGTTTGACGAAGCTGCACGCCTTATCGTGCGACACCAACAGGGAAGTACCTCGTTGATCCAGCGCAAAATGAAACTCGGCTACAACCGCGCAGGCAGAATCATCGACCAATTGGAAGCTGCGGGTATTGTGGGGCCTTTTGAGGGCAGCAAAGCTCGCGAAGTCTTGGTGCAGGACGAAATGATATTGGAACAGTTATTGAATGAAATCAGCGAAAATAATTAATTACAGCTTTTAACAATTGAAATGAAGAAATTAGGATTAGTAATCGCAATGATCGCATGGTGCGGAGGGCATATGCCCAGGGAGATCAAAAAGCAAAGGGCATTCTGGATGAAATGAGCCAAAAGTACCAGAGTATACCTTCGTACAAAACCAATTTTGTCTATAAGCTCACCAACAAAGTGGAAAATATCAATGAGCAGTTTACCGGCGAGATTATGGTGAAAGGTGAGAAATACGTACTTAAAATGAGCGATCAGGAAATATTCAATGATGGCGAAACCATCTGGACCTATCTGAAAGATGCCAATGAAGTAAATGTAGATTACTATATGCCCGACGAGGGAGACCTCTCACCCAACAACATCTATGATGCCTATAAAAAAGGATATCGGTACCGCTGGCTTGAAAATAAAAAAGTGGGGAGTAAGACCCTGGATGTGGTGGAGTTACAACCCGAAAACCCCAACGATCCCGATAAAATGTTTTTTAAGATAGTGCTCAATATCGACCAGGCCGACGATACCATCCATAGTTGGGAAATGTACGACCGCGGCGGAAACGTCTTCTCTTACTCCATTTCCGGTTTCAATCCGAAATTCACCGCCAACGATTCCTTTTTTCAATTTGATGAAAAAAAAATTTCCTGGGGTAGAAGTGGTCGATTTAAGATAACATAAGCAAAGCCGCGCAATGCGGCTTTTTTGTGCCCAAATACCGGGGATTTATTTGGAATTTTCTAACTAATAATGAGTTGTAACAAAGTTTATTTTTTGGTCAAATAAGCTAAAAAGGCGCTAATTCATCAGGTGCAAGCGGAGCAATCAGACATTACAAATACGATTTTTATAAACAACATGACACGACAAGAGCTCATTGGGCAGATTAAAAGCAAGCGATCTTTTTTGTGTGTTGGCCTCGATACCGACATCAAAAAAATACCCCGGCATTTGCTTAACTCCAAGGATCCGGTTTTTGAATTCAACAGGCAAATTATCGATGCGACTGCCAGATATACAGTGGCTTACAAGCCCAATTTGGCTTTTTACGAATCGTTGGGTTCGCGTGGGCTCGAAAGCCTCCAAAAGACCATGGAGTATATTCCCAAAGAAATTTTTACTATCGCCGATGCTAAGCGTGGCGATATCGGGAACACCTCCAGCTTGTACGCCAGGGCATTTTTTGAACAGATGAATTTCGATTCTATCACTGTAGCTCCCTACATGGGAGAAGATTCGGTGAAACCTTTTCTCGGCTACGCGGGCAAATGGGTCATATTGCTGGCATTGACATCGAATATGGGCAGCCGTGATTTTCAGGACTTGCGCATAGGAGATGGTTCGTCAAAACTATACGAGCAAGTGCTGGAAAAAAGTCAACAATGGGGCAGCACTGCCAATATGATGTATGTGGTTGGTGCCACAAAAGCAGAAAAACTCCAGGAAATCAGGCAAATTGTTCCCGATCACTTTCTGCTGGTGCCGGGAGTTGGGGCGCAGGGCGGCAGCCTGGAAGAGGTGGCCAAATACGGCATGAACAAAGATTGCGGATTATTGGTCAATTCGTCCAGGGCGATTATTTATGCTTCCGATGCAAAGGACTTTGCACAAAAGGCCGGGGAAGAAGCGGCTAAGGTACAGCAGGAGATGGCTGGCCAATTAGATAAGATTATTTGACGCATCGGTGCTAAGCCAAAATGTTGCGGAGGGATACCTCTCAGTTTTGCTTAGCCCAATTTTTAAGACAGGGGCTTTTATTTGTTTTTCTCCTTCTCAACCAATGCGATGGTATGCGATAATAATTCATTGCCACCAACAGCTCCATGTCCCGGAATTACAGTTTTAGTTTGAGGATATGCGCTCATTACCTTCTCGACTGTTGCATCCCACTCGTTTACATTGGCGTCAGACAAATTTCCTAGTCCTTGTGAATCAATCGCTCTGATCACACAACCACCAAAAAGTATCCTTTTGTCGGGGATCCAGACCGTGATATTGTCAAACGAGTGCCCTGCCCCAAAAAAGCGACACTCAATTTGTTCTCCATTGAAAGCAAATGTCAATGAATCTCTGAACGATGTTGAAGGTATGGGCAATCCAATTTGTTTGCATTTTTCCATTGTCATGGCATTGGCAATAGATGCAACTCCGGCTTTTTGCAGATAATCCAATCCACCCATACAATCCTCGTGAAAATGTCCGATTATCAACGTTGTTACGCCTACCGACATGGTATCTTTCAAGTATCTGGTCAATCGCCCGGTTTTATCATTGTCCACCGGGGTGTCTATCATGAGGGCCTCACCGTTTTTTATTAGTATCAGCCCGTTTGATGGAAATCGACCATAATCATTAAAATAATGCCAGGTGACGTGGACATAAATTGAATCCCGAAGATGGATCAATTGAATATCTTCATCAATCACAATCTTTTCATAAGTCTGAGCCCTGGAAGAAATATAACCTGTCAGTCCGAATAATAATATCAGTAATATCTGTTTCATCATTTTTGTTGGTGCTAATATCGCAACATATTTCCCTTTCATAGACGTTTTTCAAATTTTAAAGAAAATCGGTTTACTCCTGACCAATACCCCTGTTGATCAATACTTCCATTTGTTTGCTAATGTGACCAACGATAACATCACCGGAACTTCAACCAATACCCCAACTACGGTGACCAAAGCTGCCGGAGATTGCAGGCCAAAAAGTGCAATAGCTACTGCCACTGCCAGCTCGAAAAAATTGCTCGCTCCTATCATCGCCGAAGGGGAACAAATGGCATGGGGCAATTTGAGCTTTCGGCCGCTAAACCATGTGATAAAAAATATAAAGTATGTTTGAATAACCAGCGGAATCGCCACCAGCAATATTACAAGCGGATTTTCAGTAATGATATTTCCTTGAAATGCGAAGAGCAAAACCAAAGTAGAAAGTAAGGCCAGAATAGAAATGGGTTTAAGTGTGGGCAGGAGGGTTTTTTGAAACCACACTTCACCTTTTTGGCGAATGGCAATCTTGTGGGTGATAAAACCCGCCACCAGGGGTATGACAACAAAGATGAACACACTCGAAACCAGCGTGTCATACGGAACCTGGACATTGGTGATGTCGAGCAACAGGCCGACAATAGGAACAAAGGCGACTAAAATGATTAAATCATTTACCGATACTTGTACAAGGGTGTAATTCGGATCGCCATCGGTAAGGTAGCTCCACACAAAAACCATAGCCGTACAGGGTGCTGCGCCAAGCAAAATGGCTCCCGCAATGTATTCACCAGCCAATGTGGGATCGATAAAGGCGGCATATATTTTGGAAAAGAAAATCCAGGCAAAAAATGCCATGCTAAAGGGCTTTATCAACCAATTGACTGCGAGCGTTAAGATCAGTCCTTTGGGGCGCTTACCCACTTTTTTGATACTCGAAAAATCGACTTGCAGCATCATGGGGTAAATCATCAGCCAGACCAGTATGGCAACTGGAATATTTACCCCAAACATTTCCATTTTGCTAAGCACAGCAACACTTTCGCTGGCCATATTGCCAATTGCGATTCCCGCCACAATACACAGCGCAACCCATAGGGTCAGGTATTTTTCGAAAAGCCGATTTGTTTTTGTTTATCCTTCATATTACCTGAGCCTTGATTTCTTCTATGTAAAGCTTGAAAAACCTTTCTTTGATTTCGTCACGAACCCTGATGAATTCGCTCCAGATAAACTCTTGTGAACCTGTGGCATGGGAAGGATCGTCAAAACCAATATGTCTGCGGTGCTTTACCTTGCCTACAAATGCCGGGCAGGTTTCGTTTGCGCCCCCACAAACAGTGATCACATAGTCCCACGCTTCGTCAAGGTATTTTTCAACAGCATCGGAGGTATGATCACTTATGTCTATGCCTGTTTCGGCCATCGCTTTTACAGCTTTTTCGTTCAATTTGCCCGAAGCTGCTGTTCCGGCAGACCTCACGGTGAGGTGGGCATCGAATGATTGCAAAAAGCCATGCGCCATTTGACTGCGGCAACTGTTGCCGGTGCACAAGATTAGTATTCTCATATGTTTGAAATTAGTTAATGACAAAAAAAATGTTTTCCATTTTTGCCGCAAAAGGTGGCTTAAATTATTCGTATTTCGTAAAACAACGAACATAACTGCTAAATTTTTTTCAGAGCTTTAGAAATTGCTTAAATATTCCCTGCGCCTCTTTCCAATTTTCTTTATTAATACAGTATTTTATTCGTGGAGCTTCAATTTCTCCCTGAATCAATCCTGCATCTTTCAATTCCTTTAGATGCTGCGACAAAGTGGACTTTGCAATTGGCAGCTCGTCGGTCAGATCACCACTGTAGCAACAGTTTTGTCGGGAAAGCAATTCTAAAACATATATTCTCACAGGATGCCCCAGAGCTTTGGCATAGCGGGCCATTCTTATTTGCTTTTCCGATATCGCTGAGTTGACTTCCATTCAGTTCGTATATTCACGAACAAAGGTATGGTTTTTTTTCCATCCATACCGACATAAGGATATTTAAAAATCAACATTTACATTTGAGCAAAAGAACAATCAAAAGGCAGATTATTGGAGCAAACATCATGAACCATATCGAATATAAAACAGACAAAATACCCACTCCGGAAGCAATCATCGAACTGTATGACAGCTCTGGTATCATCAGACCTACCGGAAACAGTATCCGCATCAGGCAAATGTATGCCCATTCCAATCTCATTATTTCTGCCTGGGAAAAGGACAAACTGGTAGGGGTATCGCGTGCGCTGACTGACTTTTGCTATGTTTGCTATCTGTCCGATTTGGCTGTGAAAAAGGAATATCAAAAGCAGGGTATTGGCAAACGGCTCATTGAATTGAATCAAAAAAAATTGGCGAAAATACCACATTGATACTGCTTGCAGCAGCCTCGGCTATGGAATACTATCCTAAACTTGGGTTCGAAAAAATTAACAATGGCTATATCATTCACCGTAAAAATTGAGCCGGTGCCGTGTTCCGGCCATGGTTCAAGCTAAATTCTAAAATAGTTTTAACTCCTTTCGGCTTCATTTGCTATTTTTAAGCTTACGCTAATGCTCATGGAAGAAGCCTTTCTGCATTTTATCTGGAATTTCCAACATTTCAATTCACGCGATCTGTTTAGCGATTCGGGGCAAAGGATCACGGTTTTCCATCCTGGCTTTAAAAACAGCGATGCCGGACCCGATTTTAAAAATGCTAAAATCAAAATCGACGATGTGGTTTGGAACGGCCATGTGGAGATCCACATCAATGCGCAAGACTGGGTGCGGCACAAACATCAGCACGATGAAGCCTACAACAATACCATATTGCATGTGGTGTGGAATAACGATGCAGCAATTAGTCGGCAAGACGGCACAAGCATTCCCTCGCTCGAACTCAAGCATATAGTCGGGGAGCGTCTGATCTTGAAATACACTAAGCTGTTCGAGCCCCAGGCTGCTATTTTGTGTGCCAGGTTTATGGATGAGATAAAACCCATAACCCTGCACAGCATGATGGACAAAGTACTTGCCCAGCGCCTCGAAGACCGGTCAAACAGCATATTCAGGGAGATCGCCTTCACAGAAAATGACTGGGAAGAAATAACCTGGCGAATGCTCTGCCGAAATTTTGGGTTCAAAACCAATGCCTATCCATTTTATGAGTTGGCCAAATCGACACCTTTGAAAATGCTGAAGCGCGAATCGGGGCAGCTGGCTACCCTCGAAGCTATACTTTTTGGTCAGGCGGGTTTTTTGGAAGAAGAGGGGCAAGATGAATATCACCTGCGCTTGAAAAGCGAATATGAGTTCAAAAAAAGGAAATACGGTCTCGAACGTGCCCTCGACAAACATCAGTGGAAATTTTTGCGCCTGCGACCAGCCAATTTTCCTACCTTGAGGCTTGCCCAACTCGCCGCTTTAATTCACCGTCAGCCCAATTTGTTTTCGCTCTTCATAGATTCCGAATCATTTTTGGATTTAAAAAATGAGCTTTCCATTGAGCAATCTCCCTATTGGATCAAACATTATTTGTTTGGCAAGCCATCGAAAACCCACAGCAAAAAGCTGGGCAAGTCGGCTATAGAAAATCTGTTGATCAACACCGCGGCTCCCCTGCTTTTTGCCTATGGTATCCATCAGGATCGCGAAGAACTCAAAGACCGGGCCTTGCATTGGCTGGCTTCGATCCGTTCCGAACAAAACGCCATCACCGGTAAGTGGATCGATATCGGGCTCAAAGTCAACACAGCCTTCGACTCCCAGGCGCTCATCGGGTTATTCAATAGCTATTGCCTCAAAAAGCGCTGCCTTAGCTGTGCGGTGGGGGTGGAGGTACTAAATAAACCGTGATGCATAACATGTCGCTGGTTTCGCTGGTCGTGCTTGCCGGCCTGATATTAAACATCATTTACTACAACAGACACGAAAAGATATTTGTCGCTGCCCTTGCGGCCAAAATCATGGCCGGGTTTTGTCTGGGCATTTTGTACAAATATTATTTAGGTGGAGGCGATACTTTTCAATATTTCTACGAGGCAAAGACCATTGTCGGCTATCTGCTCGAACACCCCTCAGCGTGGTACCCCCTGTTTTTCAACACTACCGAAGTAGTTGGCCTTGCCGGACAGGTGGTGTACTATGACCAGCCGAGGGCATTATTGTTTGCCAAGATCATTTCAATGTTTTATTTGTTCAGCGGAGGCAACTACTGGATCATAAGTGCCTTTCTTGGCCTCATCAATTTGCTGTGTATCCGTCAGTTGGTGCGTGAGCTCAACATGTCATTTCCTGGCTATTCTTCGTCTTTTGCCATTGCATTTTATTTTTTGCCCACCTTTGTATTTTGGACGAGCGGATTGCTGAAAGAAGGCCTGGCCATTGCGGCACTTGGCATTTTGGTGATGGTGGCGTTGCGATATATCCGCACCCGGTTATTTGTCGGCTGGTATTGGCTGCTTGCTGCACTGGTTTGTTTGGTGGTTTTGTGGCAATTGAAGTATTACTACGCTGCGCTTGTTGTGCCGGTGCTGGGTTCGTTGACTGTATTTTTTATGATAAAAAAGAAAAAAGGGATGTCTCCGGTGGTACTGGTGGTCATTTTTGCGGGGGGTATTTTGGTGGCTTCCTCGTTGCACTACAACCTTTCGCTGACCCGTGTGTTGGAGGTAGTATACGAAAACCATGAAAAAGCCATCAGCAAACCTGGTCAATCAGCTATTCGATATCCGCGTTTCGATGGCAGCCTGGCCGGGTTTTTATTTAATATGCCCCTGGCACTCTTTAGCGGCTTGTTCAGGCCAATGTTTTTTGAAGTGAAAAATGTGTTCCAGGCTATGGCCATGGCCGAAAACCTGATGGTATTGCTGGCTTTACTATGGGGTATGTGGAAATCAAAAATGAGGCTTCCTCTCCAAAACCCTTTTGTACTTGCTACACTCATTTATGTGACTTCGCTAGCCGTTTTGCTTGCTTTTGCCGCTCCAAACCTGGGCACCTTATCAAGGTATAAAGTCGCCTATTGGCCTTTTTTTGTAGTGCTTGTGGCGATGCTATGCAAAAAGAACTTCAAGCCTCAAGGTATAAGCCATAAATAAACCTATTCACTGGCTCTTCACCCTTCACCCTTCACCCCTCACAAATTATTATAATAGCTCTGCACTTTCGATTGGAACTGGCCATAGATAGGCTTGCAAAATTCTATAAACAATACCTGAGGTGCCGGAGGATCCAGCGGAATCTGGTTGGCAATTCGCAATTGTTCTGCATTTAGCGCCCGCTCGTCGCCATTGAAGCTGCCCCATCTGTTGATCCATACAAATTCACCTGGGAATTTTTCGTGCAATACCACCGTATTGGATCGGGCATCTAATATGCGCATGCTCATGAGCCCGCGCGATATTACCTGTCGGGTGTTTTCTCTGAACGTGGCCTTTACAGTGCCATACACATTGATATTTTCAGCAGGAGTATTGGGCTTGGCAGGGCTGGGTTTTCCGTCGCAAGAGCCTATTTTGTCACCATGGTCTATATGCGATTGCAACTCTGAGACCGGCACCTCGATGGTCTGCCTGATGCCACGCGCCTCATGGCAAATAGTGATTTTTTCTTCTGTTTTTGACTCCACCGAAGCCCGGGGTACAGTAGCTAAGATCACACTATCGTGTGAAGTCTGGATGATGCGCTCCTGGTTATTGACCATACCGACTACAAAATCGTCGAATTGAAGCACAAGGATCTGATCTGGGTCTTGCAAATTGTTGTCCTGACTGGAGTAAAACCGGATAAACTCATTTGATCTGTAATTAAATAAAAACTGCTCGATCTGATCTTGAAAAAACTGGGCACTAAGCCCTGCCTGCATACTGGGTACGGGCACTTGTTCTACTAATACTTTCAGTGTTCCTTTGTATTTTGCTTCCTCTATTTTGTTGTTCACATCGAGGTATCCGGGTTGGTACATGTTCGCTTGCACAAAGTGATAGTACGCGTCAATGGCTCCATTGCGCGTGCCCATGGCCAGTGCATCTTCGCCGGCGGCATAGCGTTCGGCGGCTGCTTCTTTGGCGTACAGCTTTAGCTGGTTGTAGTAGTCTTTGGGGTTGGAGATCACTTGTAGTGCTCCCGGACTTGTACGAATTTCGTCGTACATGTTGTTGAGCATTTTGTAGTTGTCATAAATTGCCCCGTTTTTAAACCTGTCCTGGCCATTTTTCAAGCGATCTATCTGGTTGATATAGTAGTCGTGCGCCATGGGGTAGGCCTGAGCCAGTATTTCTCTGGTCTTTTTATGACTCGGGTTTTTGCGCAGTTTATTTACCGACATCATTACAGAGCTGTAATAGTCGCCCGATTCGTATGCTTTTTTGCTCGAACTACATGCCCAAACACCGGCTATGCATATGGCTAACAGAAGGAAAATGGTATTTTTCATAGTATTTTGAATATTTAAAAGCTTCTTTGAAAAATGATTTTTGCTTTCAAAAAATATGAGCGGCAAGTAAGTAAAATGGCCAGACATATTCATTGTCAATATTTTAGCAAAAGAATCATTGGTAACTTTTAGAGGCGAATTGAAGCAGTTTTTTATGAACGGGCTTATTCATCTATCTCTTTGCTCACCAGTTGTTTTTCGTGCAATTGCTTAAAGGTGCCATTCGTGGCCAGCAATTCTTCATAGGTGCCGCTTTCTATTATGTGCCCATCGTCCAGTACTATTATTTTATCGGCAAGCTTGGCAGACGACACCCGGTGCGATATGATGATGCTGGTTTTATTGGCCATTATTTTTTTCAGGCTGTTCAATATATTGTTCTCGGTTTTTGTGTCAACTGCCGAGAGGCAATCGTCGAGTATCAACAGGCTGGGTTCTTTGGCCAGTGCTCTGGCAATGGACAGACGCTGTTTTTGACCGCCCGATAGTGTAATGCCACGTTCGCCGAGCATAGTTTCCAGTTGTTTGGGAAACTCCATCACATTGTCCAGCAGGTCTGCGTTATTCAAGGCTTCTCTCGTTTTTTGTTCGTCGAGATGATCCAGCCCAAAAGCCACATTGTTGTAGATGGAATCAGAAAACAAAAATACATCCTGAGGTACGGAGCCGAGTTGGTTGCGAAAGTGTTTTGGATTGTAGTGCTTCAGGTCTATGTCGTCAATGGTAATGGTGCCTTCGGTGGGGTCAATCATACGAGCCACCAGGTTGGCAATGGTACTTTTGCCACTACCGGTGGTGCCGATTATGGCGATGGATTCTCCGGGGTTTACCACAAAGGAAATGTCTTTGAGGGCCTTGCTTCCCGAATCGGCATAGGTGAAACTTACATGGCTAAACTCTACCCTGCCTTCGATTTTTCTCTCAATATTTTCTTCTGAGACGATATGATTTTTGGTTTTGAGAAACTGATTGATGCGTTTCTGCGAGGCAGCCGCCCGTTGTATGATGCTGGTCACCCAGCCCAGCGCAGTTACCGGCCAGGTGAGCAGGTTTACATAGAGTATAAACTCCGCAATGTTGCCGATGGTCAGCGTGCCTTTGATTACTTCGGTACCACCGACAAAAATCGTGAGTACCGTACTCAGGCCGATCAGCGACATTATCAATGGAAAAAACATGGCATTGACCTGGGTCAATTGCAAAGATTTCTTTTTGTAATGGTCACTCTCCTCGGTAAAGCGCTCCAGCGAATCTTGCTCGCGGGCAAATGATTTTAACACACGAATGCCGCTGAATGCCTCCTGCACAAACGTAGAGAGGTCCGAAAGGCTCTCCTGGATTTCTTCCGACCTTTTGTTGATAATATTATTAACAAAATAAATACTGAGCGAAAGTACAGGCAGGGGTATGAGGGCATACAGGGTTAGCTTCACGCTGATAGAAAACATGACCGGCAATAAAATAAGGGCGAGTATCACCATGTTGAGGCCATACATAATCGCCGGCCCAATATACATGCGTACCTTGCTCACATCTTCTGATATGCGCGACATCAGGTCACCGGTATTATTGCTCCTATAAAAGCTCAATGGCAATGACTGGTAGTGGGTGTATATTTCATTTTTCAGGTCATATTCTATGTGGCGCGACATTACGATAAGTGTTTGTCTGACCAGAAACAGGAATACACCCCGCAGCAGGGCAATCACCAATATCAATACCCCATAAAACACAATGCTTTTGTTGATGATTTCTCGAAAGACCTCCTGAAGCTCCAGTCCTTCGAAAGACTTGTAGGTGCCCAGGTTGTCGGCCACCAGGTCTAGTGCATAGCGCACCAGTTGGGCTGGTAAAATCTGAAATATGGTAGAAAGAATGACGAAAAGCAGGCCAAGCAGCAGGTAAGATTTGTATCGTATAAAGTATTTGTTGAGATAACTGAGCTCTTTCACAATAAGATCTGATGGTTAATATTCACTTTTATATGTATTCATTCTAATTGTAATAAAAGCAAAAAGCACTAATTTTGCCGCTTCAATTCGTCGGGTATTTTTTTGCAAAAGTAGCCAATCCGACAAAAAGTTATGTCAATGATAGAGGGAAATGATTTGAAACAGGCCAAAGAGGTAGAAATTTTTGGGGAGTTGGCCAAAAATGATCATGAGCAGTTGATTTTTTGCCACGACAGTCACACAGGTCTCAAGGCAATAATCGGCATACACAGTACTGTGCTGGGGCCTGCACTTGGTGGCACACGCATGTGGAACTACACTTCCGACACCCAGGCCTTGCACGATGTGCTGCGCCTGGCCCGTGGCATGACGTACAAAGCGGCTATTTCGGGTCTCAACCTTGGAGGGGGCAAGGCGGTGATCATTGGCGATGTGCAAAAAATCAAGAACGAAGCCTTACTTCGGCGATTTGGAAAATTTGTTGAGAGCCTCAACGGCAAGTATGTCACCGCCGAAGACATGAACATGTCTCCTGACGATATGGAATACATAGCCATGGAAACCCGCCATGTTACAGGGCTCTCAGAGAGCATAGGGGGAGGGGGCGATCCCTCGCCGGTAACCGCCTATGGCGTTTATATGGGAATGAAAGCCGCCGCAAAAAAAGCGTACGGCAACGATTCGCTCGAAGGCCGCCGCATAGCTGTGCAGGGCGTAGGTAGCGTGGGCATGCACCTGGTCGCATACCTGGCCAAAGAAAACGCAAAATTGTATGTTTCTGATTTTAATGAAAGTAGGGCAGAAGCCGCATCCAACAAATACAACTTCAGGGCAGTGGGACTGGATGAAATCTATGACCTGGATGTGGATATCTACTCTCCGTGTGCCATGGGAGCCACCATCAATGACGATACCCTCGGCCGGTTAAAATGCCAGATCATAGCTGGAGCGGCAAACAACCAGCTCGATGACGAACCACTCCATAGCAAGCTGCTGATGGAAAAAGGCATCTTGTACGCGCCTGATTTTCTGATCAATGCCGGAGGTCTGATCAACGTGGGCATAGACTATCTGGGCGGATGGAGTAAAGAGCGGGTGAACCGGAAAACAGAAAAAATTTACCAAACCACGCTGGATATATTTGATCTGGCCGGGCGTGAGGGCATTTCTACTCAGGAAGCCGCCATGCGACTGGCCGAAAAACGCATTGCTGATATTGCCGCTATAAAGTGATTATTCGCTTTTTGAAAGAGAAGGGTATTGCAAACCAGTAAAAATATATATTTGCCAAACCAAGCGGCTACAGGCCGATAGTTTGATTTTAGTAGTTCTTTGAATAAAAATAAATGATAAATCGCAGGTCGTTAAGAATTAAAGCATTCAAAAATCTGTACGCTTACGAAAGCTGCAAAGGAGCCAATATACTGATGGGGTTGGACCTGATAGGTCAGAAATTTTCGCCAGACCTCAATTCCATGGAAGCAGTGGACAAAGAAGATTTGAAAAGAAAAAAACGCCTGGCAGAGGAAGCCTTCAATGCGCGTTTCGATGCTGAGAAACACAAGCCCGAGCAAGATGAAGAAGTGGAAAAGGAGGTAGAGGATGCCCTGGCATTTGTAGAGAGGCAAAACAATGCTGATATGAAAAGGCTTGCCAAAGATGTGCTCGATGAGGCGGCTCATGTCACCCACGATCATATTTCTATCCTGGCGCTGATCGAGGAGCTGGCTTTTCAAAACAAAAAGCTCTCTGATGAGCGAAAATCCCTGACTAATATACTGGGGCAGAAGGCGCAATCAAGCATCAACTTCTACCAGAATCAGGCAATCGCCAATCTCAAAGCCGATGAAACGTACCAGGAGCTGAAACGAAAACACAAAATCAATTGGGCAAACCACGCAGACCAAATTCGAGATTGGTACAAAGGAGTGCTCAATAAGGATGAAACCTTTCGGGAGTATGTCAAAAAAGAAAGCCCAAATTATGAGGAAGATTGGGCCATTGTCGATTATATTTGTCGAGGTGTCATACTAAAAAATGATGTTTTCACCAGTTTTTTTGAAGACATGGATCTGGATTGGTCCGAGAACAAACCGATAGTGAGAAGTTTGGTTCTCAAGACAGTAAAATCTCTAAAAGAAAGTACCGACACCTTGCAAATTGCCGATATATCCTATAATTGGGAAGATGATTCGGAATATGTGATGGAGTTGTTTAAAATTACAACCAGGGAAAACGAATACCTGGAAAGTTTGTTGGTTGGTAAACTGGAAAACTGGGATATAGAAAGAGTGGCCCTTACCGACAAGGTAATATTGAAAATGGCACTGGCGGAATTGATACATTTTCCCAGCATCCCAACCAAGGTGACCATCAATGAGTTTATCGAAATTTCGAAAGTGTTCAGTACGCCAAAGAGCAAAAAATTTGTAAACGGAATACTGGACAAGCTCACCACCGAACTGCTGGAGCAGGGGGTAATCCGCAAGAGCGGAAGAGGACTATTAGATAATAAATAAAATAAAAGACACATGGGCAGTACCACTAATTCTACTTTAATGTTCCTTTTGGGGGCAACTACCGGAGCCATTCTTGGCATACTTTACGCACCTGACAAAGGCTCCAATACCCGCGATAAGCTTTCTTTTCTGGCAGACAAGTACCGAAGAGAACTGGAAGAATTGATAGAACACTATGCAGAAGGCAACGATGGCCGGTCGAGCAGCGCCAAAGAAAAAGGAAACAAAGTGATCAGTGATGCCAAACTAAAAGCAGAACGCCTGCTGGAGGATGTAGATGAGCTTATCGGTCAGATAAAAGGAGCTAATAATTGAAAAGAGCAAAAGCAAGCATGAAAAGTTTTATTTCCCGTACATTCACTATTGCAGTATCCATGGTGCTGGTATTTGCCTGCACCAGCAAAAAACAGGAAAACAACATAAAAAGCCTGGAGAGGAGAATAGCCGAACTAGAAAATAAAAGCAATACTACCACGCAAAATGAATCGGCAGGCTCCGATGAAGAAAGCAACATGAGTGAGTATGCTCAAATGACTTTCGAAATGACAGAATACGATTTCGGAAGTGTAAAAGAAGGCGATATCGTAGATTATACATTCAAATTTACCAACACCGGTGAAAACATGCTCGTTATCAGCAAAGCTACCGCCACATGCGGATGCACGGTGCCCGAATGGCCAAAAGAACCCATAAAGCCGGGAGAATCAGGCGAAATCAGGGTGAAGTTTGACAGCAAAGGCAGAAAAGACCTTCAAACAAAATATGTGAACATCAATGCCAACACCAAGCCTGAAGTAACACGGCTTAAGCTCTCGGGCAATGTTGTGTCCAATGAAGATTCAAACAGTTAATCAACTATATATTTTATGTTAGCAATATTATTACAAGCCGCAGGTGGATCGGCCATCACCGGAAATTTGGTACTTATAGGAGGCATCATCGTTATCTTTTATTTTTTCATGATCAGGCCTCAGCAAAAGAAGCAAAAAGATCAAAAGAAGTTTTTGGATGAAATAAATAAGGGAGATATGGTGGTCACTATGGGTGGCATACATGGCAAAGTAGCGTCTATAGAAGGCGATACCCTGTTCTTAGACGTGGATAAAGGTACAAAATTGAAGATAGAAAAGTCGTCGATATCGATGGAGGCAAGCAAAAAATACGCTGACAAATAATCGTAAATGCGTTGATTGATGCCCGAAATATATCACATGCGATAGCTCAAATAGTGGCCCCGCTAAGAAAGGCCAACTGGAAAGTGATCGTTTTGTGTTTTTCGACTGCCGCCACGTTTTGGTTCTTCAATGCCCTCAATAAAGTATATACCACACGGATAAACTACCCTGTAACACTCATTTACAACAGGGATAGTTTGGTAGTGGTGAAAGACCCGCCCGATGAAATTCCCATCAATGTGACCGGTGGAGGATGGCAACTGCTCAAAAGAACCATTTCCATCAACAAGCAGCCGGTTCAGATTGAGCCTGAAAACCCGGTACAAACCACCTTTTTTACTGCGGGCAACCTGCTGCCCTTCTTTTCAGACCAGCTCCCCGACCTGAATATTAACTATATTTCGTCTGACACCATTTTTTTTAAGATTGAACCCTTTGCGCAAATCACCCTTCCCATCGATATAGATTCTGCCGCCATTCCGCTGAAGGAGCATTTTTACATTACTTCCAATGTATCGCTGGAGCCGGATTCGGTGGTGTTCAGAGGCCCCAGATCGCAGATAGAAAAATTGCCCCAGGTATTTATGGTGTCTTTATCCGAAAAAAATATCGATGACAGTTTCGATGGAGACCTTAGTCTCGATCTTTTTTCGCCCTCCACCATCAGAAAACAACCGGAGCTGGCCCATGTTCGCTTTGAGGTAGAGGAATTCCAGGAACAGCATGCCGAGCTTGATATTTCGCTGGTCAACTTTCCATATGATTCTTCTATCTACATCAATACTCCGAGGATAGGCTCCAGTTTTAAGGTGCAGAAGAGCTACCGCAACAAAATAAACTATGGAGACTTTTTGCTGATCGCCGACCTCAACAACAAGCAGGCCGCCGATTCGTCCATTGCTTTGGAGGTACTGCGCCTTCCCGAATATATTAAAGATTTTAGCTTCGATGACAATAACGTAAAGGTGGTGTATGCAAAGTAGCATATTGCTGATCGGGGTAACAGGGGGCATTGGGGCAGGCAAATCTGTGGTTTGCAAGGTTTTTGCCACCCTGGGGGTACCTGTTTACAATGCTGATGACCAGGCCAAAAAACTGATGGAAACTGATTCGCATGTGGTAAAAGCCATTAAAAGCCATATAAGCAAAGATGCGTATCTGCCCAGCGGAAAACTCAATAGGGAGCTTATTGCCAACAAAGTTTTTGAAGATGGAGAAATGCTGGAAATCATCAATGGCATAGTGCATCCTGCCGTAGCTAAGGATTTCCAACGATGGGTCGAAAAACATGGAAACCAGCCGTATCTCATCAAAGAAGCCGCCCTGCTGATCGAATCCGGATCGGCAAAAATGCTGAATCATATCATCACCGTTACCGCCCCGATGGAGCTGCGGATGTCGCGAATCATGGCTCGCGATCCACAGCGCAGTCAAAAGCAAATAAATAAAATAATTGCCAATCAGCTCAGCGACGAAGAGCGCATAGCCCGTTCGGGCTTTGTGATCGACAATGGCGCAAATGCCATGGTGCTGCCACAAGTGCTCGCCATACACGAATTTTTGATTAATGCTGCTCGTACTGGCTAATTTCTCCTAAATTGGGTAATTTCATCTTTCAATTATTTTTTGATTATGGAAGACGTAAAATCTTCTTATTCCGAGGAACAAAAGCATCGTATTTTTGAAAGTGAATTTCTCCCACACATAGATGCGATGTATAATTTTGCATTCCGCATTACCAACGATGAAGACCTTGCCAAAGATCTTTTGCAGGATACCTTTTACAAGTCGTTTCGCTTTATAGAGTCGTTTCACACCGGCACCAATGCCAAAGCCTGGCTGTTCAGGATACTGAAAAACAGCTTTATCAACGAATTTCGAAAGAAAAGCAAGGAGCCTTCCATGGTCGATTACCAGGATGTGGAAACTTATTACAGCCACGAAAATGTTAATGAGATAATCAGCAGCGACCTGAAAGTGGAAGTGCTACAGGGCATGATCGGCGATGAAGTGTCTAATGCACTCAATGCGTTGGCTGTAGATTTTAGAATTGTAATTATTTTGTGCGACATTGAAGGTTTTACGTATGAAGAAATGTCGAAAATACTCGATATTCCCATAGGCACCGTTAGGTCGAGGCTGCATAGGGCAAGAAATTTATTAAGGGAAAAATTGAGGGTGTATGCCAAATCGGTGGGTTTTAAATAGAGGATAATGAAGGAAAAGAAAACACAGAATTTTTGGGAATGTTGCATGGTGCACAAATGCGAAAAACCCGGGTGCGACAATTACGAAGCCAGAAGGGATTTGATTCAAAAGATCATCGACGGCCAGGCCAACCCCGAAGAACAAAAAATGTACAGTGAAGTAATCGAACACTGTCTCAATTGCAAATGCCGTGAATATTGCGAACAGGAACTGGCCATTAAAAACCTGCTACAGACCAAACTTGACAGAAAGCGCGTACCACTGGATATATTGGAAAAAATAAAATCTGAAATCAGCAAACCAATCTGATATATGGACAATGGAAAGGCTATCATCTTTTCGGCACCCTCCGGATCTGGCAAAACAACCATAGTCCGTCATCTATTACAAGCATGCCCGCAGTTGGAATTTTCTATTTCTGCCACTACCAGACCCATTCGTACTGCCCGCGAAGTGCATGGCAAGGACTATTATTTTTTGTCCATCGAAAACTTCAAAAGCAAAATAGACGACGATGAATTTATAGAGTGGGAAGAGGTGTACAACGGCAACTACTACGGTACGCTAAAATCGGAAGTGGAGCGACTCTGGTCTCTGAACAAGCATGTTGTCTTTGATGTAGATGTGAAAGGTGGGCTGAAGCTGAAAGAATATTTTCGGAAAAAAGCCCTGGCGGTCTTTGTGCGTGTGCGCGACCAGGCCGAGCTCGAAGCGCGACTGAGGCATCGCAATACCGAAACCGAAGAGAGCATACAGCGCAGACTAGCCAAAGCAGCATACGAAATGAGCTTTGAGGGTCGATTCGATGTTTCTCTGCTGTCGGGTGCGTTGGATGCCACCTTGAAAAATGCCGAAAGATTGGTTGACGATTTTATCGGTAACAACATTTGCAGATGAACGTTGGATTGTATTTTGGTTCTTTCAATCCCATCCACATTGGCCACCTCGTAATAGCCGAAGCCGTACTGGGGCATGCACGACTCGACGAAATTTGGTTTGTGGTTTCGCCGCAAAACCCATTGAAGGAAAACAAAACCCTTTTGCACGAATTTGACCGCTACGATATGGTGCGGCTGGCCATCGAAGACAACGACCGCTTCCGGGTCAGCGACATCGAATTTCATATGCCTAAGCCCAGCTATACCATAGACACACTCACCTACCTGGGCGAAAAGCACCCTAACCATCGTTTTAAGCTGATCATCGGAGGAGACAACCTGGCAATATTTCCTAAATGGAAAAACAGTGATATGATTATTGAAAACTTTGGCTTGATCGTTTATCCAAGGCCCGGGTCGGGCAAAAGCAAATTGGAGGAACATCCTCACGTTCAATTCGTCGATGCACCCCTCATGGATATTTCAGCTACATTTATCAGAAAGTGCATCAAAGAAAACAGGTCGATACGCTATCTCGTGCCGGAAAAGGCGCTACAATTCATCAAGGATCGCAAATTATACCTTTAGTTGCAGTGTAAAAGCGCAAAATTCATGAATGATTAATCTAAGGGAAATGTGCGCCGGCCGACAAACAGCAGGGGTGCGGTGGCAGCAAATTGATTCACAGCTTATATATTCAGACCTCCTGACTTGACCATCGAAATATAGCAAAAAGGGCGAAAAGTCGTAAATTGTCATTGTCGCAAAACGCTATAGATATGCAGATGCAAATGCCAATATTTCCAACAGGAACCAAGC
>JAAUQL010000075.1 GCA_012033595.1 Cyclobacteriaceae bacterium
ACCATACATCACTACAATCGACTTTCTAAACACAAAACCCCGATTCCAGCACGCAGTACATGATTTGTACAAGAAAATATCTTAAAATTTGTGTTTTCGATGCCCTTCCGGTGCAAGTTGGGTTAAACACCGGCAAACTTGGAAGGGGAAATTATTACCTTTCCGTAGCCGATAAGAAGAAGAAGCTCACTAAAAGATTTGTTGTTGAATAATTTGATGGCATTAACATCTTTTAACACCGCTTTTTTGACGGTACAGTTATGAGTGGATAAATTTATAATAAAATCACCAGACAATGAAACACTCAAAGGCGATACATTGGTTACCAATCATTTGTGTCGCTTTTGTTTTTTATACTAGTGCTTTATTTGGACAGGGAGAGGCCAATCATTGGTTTTTTTTGGATTTTCACATCAACTTCAACGGCAGAAATGTCAATATTTCAAGTAATCCAATTCCAGCATCAACAAGCCTGAATTATTCTTCCATATCAGATATCAATGGAGAACTTTTGTTTGTTACAAATCGCGATGGAGTCTACAATAAAAATTTTGTTAAAATGCCAAATGGTGATACTGAATTTCCTCAAAAAACATCTAATATAGTTAGTCAATATATTATTATCCCACAACCAAACAGTTCAATGTATTATATATTTATAAGCGGTGAAAACGCTTTGTTTTATGTGATCGTTGATATGAGCAAAGAAGGAGGGCTTGGTGATGTAGTTCAAAAAGCAAAATCATTACCTGTTTCAATTCTGGATCATATGGCTGCTATCGGAAATTGCAATCGATTTTGGCTTTTTGCCTCCCACTATGATGAACCCCCTAGTTTCAAAATGCATCTGCTCAGATTTGAAATTAACGAAATTGGACTGATAATTAGCCCTGATACAATTAGGATTAATGGCATAGAAATATTCAATAGTATAACTATTTCGTCAGACGGTAAAAAAATCGTTTTTAATACCCATAACAATGCAGGCAATATTCAACAACTTATATATAAAACTGTTTTGTGTGATTTTGATTCCAATACGGGAGAAATAAGTAATCCCATTGTCTTTTTTGAAAATCATCCAGTATGGAGCTATGCTTTTTCCCCTGATTGTTCAAAATTATATACCTCAACTTCATCTTATAGTCGAAATGATTTTAGCCTCCACCAGTTTGATATCATTGTTCATGATAGTGTTACGATAGAGAATAGTAAGATTTTAATTCACCGGTTTGATAAAGATTTATATATCATTGACCTTGCTTTAACTCCTCATGGTCAAATTATTTGTCAAAAGCGTCAGACCTCCCCCTTGTCGAGCAAATCAGATGTTATTGAATTTCCAAATAGAAAAGGGTTGGATTGTTCTTTCAAAATGGATGCAATAGATTTTTATATATTCCTAAGCACCAACTTCGTCTCCACCTTTCTTTCTCCGCAGTTTGATGAAACCTTTGATGTAAAGGCAGGTGAAGATCAGGAAGCCTGTACACGCGCACAGCTTTCATTGGGTGCAAATCCGCAACCGAATATTAACTATCATTGGCAACCCGCAAACCATCTCAGTGATCCGACTGTGGCCAATCCGGCCTTTCTCCATGCCGATACACTTGGGCAGAAAGCAGATTTTCAGTACATCGTAGAGGGCAAGCGTGGCTACTGCTATGGCTCCGATACCGTAACAGTCACCATCCATCCAGATAAATACGCTCCTTTGTCGGGTAGCAAATCGGTCTGCCCGCGCATAACAGGCGTAGACTATTGGGCAGAAGCCGATGACCGCTTCCGCTATGAATGGAGCATCGAGGGCGGTGAACTGGTTTACGGTCAGCATAGTGCCAGCATTACAGTTGATTGGGGCACTACAAATCCCGCAGCGTCCGTCACGCTCACTCCCTACAACCAACTCAACTGCCCCAGCGACCCCATCACCTTCCCGGTGCGCATCAACGTGGAGCTACAAACCGAAACGCCTGTTGGCGATGAGCTGCTCTGTTCTAACTTAGCCACTGATATTCCATTTCAAATTACCAATACCAACGGATCGATTTATACCTGGGAATCAGACGCCGGAAATATCCTCCAGGGCCAGGGGACAAATAAAGTCCGTATCGACTGGCCGGGGGATGGCAAGTATCACCTTTGGGTGAAAGAACAAAGTACCACCATCGATACGGTGTGCTATGGTGTTTCGGATAGTTTGCTAATTAATTTATTTACAGACTCTACAAAGCTGGAAATTGACTTTGCCGGTGTGATGCGTGAAAATTCAGATGAATATGAGCTTCAATGGTATGCAAGCGATACAAGCATGCTGGCAGGTAATATTGAGATTTTTACCTCCTATGATTATTCTCCCGACTGGCAATTGAAACAAGCGGCAGATAGACAAACAACCTACTATACATTCGCTGACACATCCATGAATTATGCGCCTGTGTCATTCAAAATATCTTCAGTAAATGGATGCCGGGAATATATAGAAAGTGAAGTGCACACCACCATTTTTCTGGAAGGGATGGCTGATTCTTCCAGCAATAGTATGAAAATATCATGGACGCCCTACCTGGGATGGGGAAATAACATTAAGCAATATGAGGTTTGGTACGGCAAAGACGATGACGCCCAAATGTCGCTCGTAGCCAGTATGAAGCCCGGCCAGTATAGCTGGAGCAATCATTGGGGCGCGGAGGCGTTTAATCACCAATATCGCATCAGGGCCATACACCATACGTATCCGTTTGAGTCATGGTCCAACCAGCTCACACTTTCATTTGATCATGGCATAGAAATCCCCAATGTCTTCACCCCCAATGGCGATGGCATCAACGATACTTTTTCATTCCCAAAACTGGAATTATTCCATGAAAATAAATTACAAGTTTATGATCGCAATGGATCAGAGGTCTATTCAAAGCAAAATTATGACGGCAACTGGGTTGGGGGAGATTTGGCCTCAGGAGTTTACTATTATTCATTTACAGAAAAACGCAACCAAAAGACCTACAAAGGGTGGGTGCAGATATTAAAATGATCCGTTAACTAAATTTTTAATAAGATGATGAAACGACTAGTTACTTTGACAATCGCTTTACTGATATCCAATGTGCTTTTAAGCCAAAATTATATTGGTATTCAGTATGCTCCATATTGGACTACCAATAATTCTTTTGTTCTAAAGGATGGTATTGAAAATCAGCAGGACAAATATACATTTGGATATTCAGTTGGTTTTCAGGGATTAACCATGAGTGATCGGAAGATATCATTATCTTATGGTTTACAATACTCGTATCAATTTCTTAATAATTCCAACTATTACGGGTATTCCGAACTGGCTGACCCCATAAGTTCATTCAAGGGGCGCAAGGAAGAGTTGTACATATTGGAATTACCGGCAACCTGGCGGTATAATCTTATAAAAGACTCAAAACTGCAGCCTTATATTTCTGTAGCTACCACCATAGTGATTCCGATAAAACTACAGGCGACAATAACAAATGCTGATGGAAGTACGCAAGAGGGTGAAATAAACTATTCTCCATTTGTTCTTCCTGATTTTGGCATTGGTTTAAATTATAAAACCGAAAAGTGGATGTTCAACGTACAGCCAACGATCAGGCCATTCAGTATTTGGAAAAAGGCTGGAGTGGGATTTTCTATTATGAGAAAATTCTGAAGGAAACAGAAAATTTGAGTATTGAGAAGTTAATTTTTTTTTTAAAAATTAACTTCTCAACTTAACCTATTGAAAAAATAAATGAAGCAAAATCTGTCTGCAATATGTCCGAAAAAAAGTGGCTTGCTAACCAAATAATTCAATTATCCAAGATGGTTTTCTGACATTCCATTTAAAGAGCATCGCAAATGTGATTCCCAATTTGGGACTTGCAGGAATAAATTATAAAAACGCCCACTAAAACTGAAGACAAGACACAGTTGTGCAATTTTTCCTAACCCAAACCCAAAACTATTCCTTTAGGCAAAATCATTCAAAAGCCTTATCATTGCCGCTTAAAACCTGATTTGTTTTGCTGCAAGTATTAGAATCTTATGAGCTAAACACCGACCAGTGGATGTGGTTGGTGCTGTGCGCCTTGTTTGTAGGTATGTCCAAAACTGGTGTGGCAGGTATCGGAATGCTGGTTGTGCCAATTTTGGCTACGATTTTGGAGGAAAATCCAGTGCAGGCGTATTGCTGCCCATGCTCAGTATGGCAGATATTTTTGCCGTGTCGTATTATCATCGCCATGCCGAATGGAAATACATCTGGAAGCTGATGCCTGCCACGGTAGTGGGCATACTTGTGGGGCTGGTAGTCGGTAATCTGGTCAATGACGATCAGTTTACCTTGATTATGGCGGTGATCATCTTGTTGGGTTTGGGCATTATGGTCTGGCGCGAAAAGAAAAGTGCAGAAGCCATACCACACAATTGGCTTTTTTCTTCTATTGCCGGACTTCTGGGTGGTTTTTCGACCATGATTGGCAATGCCGCAGGGCCTGTGATGTCAATTTATTTTCTGTCGATGATGCTACCCAAAATAAATTCATTGGAACTGGTGCCTGGTTTTTTCTTATCATCAACCTTTTTAAAATCCCATTTCATGTTTTTTCCTGGGAAACCATCGATCTGCGCACCATTACGCTCGATCTGGCCATGTTGCCGGTTATAATGGCGGGCGCCTTTCTTGGTATAAAACTGGTAAAATTTATTCCAGAAAAGCCCTACCGCATTTTCATCATCATCACCACAGCACTTGCGGCCATCAAGCTGTTTTTTTGATATGGCTTGCTGTTTACCATCAATTAGAGAGGTATAGGTCATTGAATACGCGATGTGGAAAAAATGGCCGCCTTATAAAAAAGAAAAGCGGGACGTGCGCCCCGCGATTCAACCTAACTACCAACCACACAATTGTTATCTTAAATTTCTTGTTTCTCTTTTTGCTTTATTGGAAAAAAGGTGCTGTGTCAAGCTAAAAACTACTCCTCTTCACTACCACTGTACACAGCAACCAGTTTCCAATAAGTCGAAAATCTTCCTGCTTCACTTCTTCAGCACTTCCTACTTCACTACCAACTGCACTTCATCCCAGCTTCTACTTACTCAGATTTTCAACCGGCGTATCCTCTTCACCTATCTTCTTCACTTACGCCTTCATTTTCAACCAACACCCTAAAATCAAATATCTTAGGTTCGGATCGCAGAGAAAAGTTCCTTCTTCACCTTCAACTTCTCTTCTTCTTCACTATCTTTGCGCTGCCTTCTGCCCCGCTTCTCCTTCTCTTTTTTCTCTTCGATCTCTACAACCAAATTCGAATAGTCAATATGCCAAAAATATGCTAAAATATTAAATGGTTGATAATCAGGATGATTGTGTTTGGCACAGTTACAATTATTTCCCAAAATAAGATGATATTCCCATAATGGGACAATGAATGCACAATGATCCAGCATGCAATAGAAGCATGCACCCCTAAGCAGCCGGCAAGAGATGTAAATATTTTTTTCGAAGCAGATACTGTCGGGTAGGGGGAGTAGGCCATGAGCATCAGTGGCCACCCCTGTCTGGGAGGCAGGGCGGAAAACATGGAGGCCTGGATGTGGCTATGCAAGACGGGATGGTGTCATTAAGTTAAAATCTCTACTGCAAGTTGGTCTTTGCAGCAAAGCAACAAGGCAAGCTGGGAGATTCCCAAAATGGGATGAATAAAATCAGGGGCTATTTCAGCCATTGGCACCAATACAAAATTCCGGTTTTGATTTTCCGGGTGGGGGATTTTCAGTTTTTCAGACGATATGATGTGATCGGCAAAATAAAGGATGTCGATATCAATAGCACGCGCATGCCACTTTTGGAAGCGTATCCTGCCAAGCTTAAGTTCAATTTCGTTGATTTTTTCCAGTATTTCTTCTGCCGAGTATTCCGAATCTACTTCCAAAACCTGATTGAGAAAGTCAGCCTGCTGTTCTACACCCCAGGGCTTAGTTTTGTAAATGGAAGATTGAGCGCAGATGGAGCCGATTTGAAGTTGTATGAATTCCTGTGCTTTTTTTAGTTGCTGCAAGCTATCGCCCAGATTACTGCCTAACAATAGATATATTCCTTTCATCACCATAAAAAATCAAAAATATAAATATGCTTTTTTAAAATTGGGACACTGGCTATTATTGTCCGAAATAAATACAATACGAATATGAGGTTCTTAAGAAATTTACTGGCCACCATTACAGGCCTTTTTATTTTCACTTTTCTAATGGTCTTTCTGCTTATCGCCATCGCCTCATCTAGTGGGGAGGAGCAACTCATAGAAATAGAAGCCGGAAGTGTGTTGCATTTGAAGATAGATAAGCCAGTGTTGGAACGGGAGGCAGAAAACCCCTTTGAAGACGTGCCAATCCTCGCCGGCATGGAAGATTCGGGGATAGGACTAAAAGAGTTTAAGGAAGCTGTGACCCATGCGGCTACAGACGACAATATCAAAGGCATATTGCTCGAATCGCCTGTATTGATTGCCGGCATATCTACGATAGGGGAAATGCGTGACGCCCTTGACGAATTCAAAGCTTCTGGCAAATTTGTTATTAGCTATAGCGAAATGTACACCGAAGGCGCTTATTATCTGGCATCTGTTGCCGACCAGGTGTATATGAATCCCGATTTTGCCATGATCGAATTTAATGGCCTAAATATCGAAGGCGTATATTTAAAGGGCATGTTTGAAAAACTGGAGATCGAGCCGCTTACCTTTAAAGTTGGTGATTATAAGGAAATTAGCGAGCCATTCGATCGCAAAGATATGAGTAGCCAGGTGAAACAGCGATACAGCGAATTGCTTGGCAATATCCATGGAAATATCCTGACAAAGATTGCCGAAAGCCGGGCGCTTACTTTTGAAGAGCTAAAAAACATTTCAGACTCAGCTTTGGTAAATCTCGAAAGCGAAGCTGTAAAATATGGTCTTGTGGATAAGCTGGCCTATCGGGATGAGGTAATGGAACTGCTAAAAGAAAAACTGGAGCTTGCACAAGATGATGATCCTAAACTAGTGAGCTACTCCAAATACAGGAAGTCATTCAAAGATGAGGGTACGTCTAAAAACCGTATTGCCGTAATTGTGGCGTCAGGAAACATTGTAAACGGCAAAGGCGAAAACAATAATATTGGCTCGGCAAAATATGCCAAAGAAATAAAACGAGCAGCAGAAGACGACAAGACCAAGGCCATTGTGATCAGGATAAACTCAGGAGGGGGAAGTGCCCTGGCAAGCGACATCATGTGGCGTGAAATCAAATTGGCGGCACAAAAGAAACCGGTGATTGCCTCCATGTCTGACTACGCGGCATCCGGCGGGTACTATATGGCCATGGCATGTGATACTATCTTTGCCCAGCCCAATACCATTACAGGTTCAATTGGCGTTTTTTCCATGATTTTCAATGTGAATGGCTTTCTTGGCAACAAGCTCGGCATCACTACAGACAATGTGAAGACCGGCCATTTCTCCGACCTGTATAGCATGACCCAGCCACTCACCGAGTATGAAAAGCAGTATATTCAAAAAGGGACCAACAATGCCTATAAAACCTTTACCACTAAAGCTGCCGAAGGACGCAATATGACCACCGAGGCACTGGAGCCACTGGCATCGGGCCGAATCTGGACGGGTGAAGAAGCGCTGAAAAACGGATTGGTAGATATGCTCGGCGACCTAGACGACGCCGTCGCACTTGCTGCCACTAAGGCCGGAATAGGAGACGATTATAAAATCAGAACATATCCTGTTCCCAAAGTGCCGTTGGAAGAATTAATGGATGCACTTGCCGGTGATATGGAGTCCAGTGTATTATCCAGAAAACTAGACGCATTTTATCCCTATATCAAAAGCCTGGAAACCCTGCAGGAGCTCAAAGGAATACAAGCAAGGTCACTTGTTAAAATTGGGATATAGGAAGTTGAAATAGTTCCTGTTTCCGCACTTTTTTTAAAAAAACAGCTTTGGCTTAAAATGGAGGTCGATATTTTTTTCGGAAATGAGCGATGAACCGACAAAACAGCGGGAGTGGGTTAGGAGGCTCGTGGAAGCATTGTTTTATCGTAATTTATCTTGGCTAATTTTCTTTTCATGAACGAAAAAGTAATAATCGTGGATTTTCACTGCAATTGCGGTTGGCAAGAAGTGCTTTGATTAAGAGCAATATTAATGGTGCCAAATGCAACTATACAATGCTATCTGCGATCTGATAAATACCTGCAATTAAGTAAAGCAACCCCACTATTTGACCTTAAAAAGATAGATGGCCGATAACTCAAACATTGTGGTAGTTAACCTATTCCATCCAGCATCTGTTCCACCCACTACCCTAGAATCTCGTTGAAGGTAATATTCCATTTCAGTGAAATTTAGCTTGGTACTTAACTGTACCTGGCTTTTATTGCTTAAGCGATAAGAACTTCCCAACAAAAAAACCAAACCAATCTCCCTTGATTTATCAAAATCTAAAGTTGGGGGGCCATAATCTTGTATCCAATACCCCTTTGCCTCCTGTTTAAATTGACTACCCGTCAGGAAGCCAAAATTAATACCTGCTCCAATAGTGAGATCGATATTTTTTTGTATAGTAATGTATAGTTTACCAAAAGTTGCCAATCGATAAAGTCTAAATCAAACTCAACAAAAGTGCTATAAACCGAGGGGTCATAGGTAGGAGGAGTATTTACGCTATCAGATGAAGCCTTTTTTTTCAGATACGAAAACTCTGTTTGAAAAGAAAACCTTTTTGAAAAGGCATATTTTCCTGCCACACCAATTTTAGGACTTAGCATAGGACGATACGTGCCATTGGCAAAAAAATTATTGTTTGATAAACCAAGTTTACCTATAGTATAACCCACTTTGGGGCCGATCCAAATTTCTGATTTGGGTTTTGACCTGAGCAACACTTGTTCATCCATGGATTGACCCGTGCATTTTAGATACGCTTCGAATTCATGCTTTACACTTTGTTCCGTATATGCATAATGGTTTTTGAAATTGAATCCAGCGCAGTCTCCATATAAAAACCTATAGTTGGAGGCTATTTCCTTTTCCATAAGTATGGTAAATTGCCCATTTTTGTACACAGCATAGAGTTTTCCCAATTTCTGATCCTTACCTGAGTATAATCCAATATTTGCCCCGTTTGAAATTAATTGTAAAAAAATGTCATTTTTTTCTCCGCCATGGAAGAGGCTAAATGAGGATACGGTTAAAACTCCGTTTTGATAAATCTTGGCTATCTGGCTGGCGGATTTTTTAATTGATTTACTGTCTGCTGATAATTTAACTTTTATATACTGTCCGGATATTATATGTCCTAGCACCAAACCTTCTATTGTGTCGCCATTGACGCTATGCCAGGTGGCCTGGTCATATTGTTCCTGCGCAAACACAAGGGCTTGACTGCTATAGGAAAAGAAAAGCAATACGAGAATAAAAAGAAGCTTCATACATGAAAAAATTTGAAGTGGTGTAAAAAATAAACTAAAATTTATACCTACTAATATATCAATATAAACTTTAAAATAAACCTCAGATACCAATCAAATTATTAATCTGAAGAAATGGTATGGATGTACCTGCTCACCGCTTACGTTTTATATCTGTCACTTTCAGGTAGTTTGGTGCGATGGCCAATTATTTTATTATGCACAAAATATTTCAATACTACGCACATTCTGTTACTTTTGCGGCTCGATTTCTAATGCCGGAAATCGTAATTTCACCATAAAACTTCCCGATACAAATGAAAATCGGAATAATCAAAGAAACATCAGATAAGCGTGTGGCCATAGTGCCCGACCTGGTGTCGCGACTAATACTTGAAGGCAATGAACTGATAGCTGAAAAGGGCTGTGGCGCATTGGCGCTTTATTCAGATAAAAGCTATGCAGAAGCTGGTGCCAGTTTGATGAACAGAGATGAAGTACTGAAAAGCGCCGAAATCATTGTCACCATTGCGCCTTTGGAAGAGGCAGATTATGCAATGCTCAAGGCAGACACCATAGTGATATCCTCCTATCAGCCCTATTTTAGTTTGGATCAGACTCAAAAAGCTGCCACTCACCAGTTGACGGTATTCAGCATGGATATGATCCCCAGAATCACCATAGCCCAGGCCATGGATGTATTGTCTTCCATGGCATCAATTGCTGGTTATAAGGCGGTTATTTTGGCGGCCAACCACCTTCCAAAATATTTTCCTATGCTCACCACAGCAGCCGGAAGCATTCCTCCAGCCAAAGTGTTGGTGATGGGTGCCGGTGTGGCAGGCTTACAAGCCATAGCTACAGCCAAAAGACTCGGTTCGGTAGTGCAGGCCTTCGATACACGTGCGGCGGCCAAAGAAGAGGTTCAAAGCCTCGGGGCAAAATTTGTGGAAGTGGAGGGTTCGAAAGATGATAAAACGGCCGGGGGGTATGCAGTAGAGCAGACAGAAGAATATAAACAAAAGCAGCGTGAAAGAATAGCTGAAGAAGCAGTCAAAGCTGATGTAATCATCACCACGGCACAGCTCAGGGGTAAGCAGGCACCCATTCTGATTACCAAAGAAATGGTAGAGCAGATGAAAGATGGTTCGGTGATCGTCGATATTGCTTCCTCTACCGGGGGCAATTGTGAGCTGACCGAAGATGGTAAAACAGTGGTGAAAAACGGGGTCACCATCATAGGCAATTCCGAATTGGCGGCAGAAGTGCCTACCCATGCGAGTCAGCTGTTTAGCAAAAACGTCCACAACTTTCTTAAAATATTCCTGAAGGAAGGCAAGGCAGAGATTGATCTTGAAAATGTGATTTTGAAATCAGCCTGTATCGCTTCCAAAGGCGAGATACTTTACGGAAAATAAATCATACTCATTATGGATTATATATTGCACTTCATCACCAGCAACATAGAAATGCTCTATATCCTGGTGTTTGCCGTCTTTTTGGGAATGGAGGTTATCTCCAAAGTTCCCACAGTATTGCATACTCCTTTGATGTCGGGAGCCAATGCCATAAGTGGTGTGGTGGTGATCGGCGCCATTATTCTGATCAGGAGTGCCGAGGCAGACAGCTATATCAAATTGACTGTTGGCATGCTGGGCATCGCCCTGGCCACTGTCAATGTTATTGGTGGCTTTGCCGTGACTGACCGCATGCTGCACATGTTTAAGAAGAAGAAAAAATAACACTAAATCATATCAAAGTGGAAAAATCAATCATAGACTTTTTTTACCTGATCTGCATTGTGCTCTTTATCATAGGGTTGAAGAGACTTAGCAGTCCTGATACGGCAAAGAAAGGCAATATAATAGCTGGTATTGGAATGGGGCTGGCCATACTGGTGGCGTTGTTTCAGCCATTGGAAGGCGGAGCCAACAATTACCTATGGATTGTAGGTGGCTTGATCCTCGGAGGGGTGATCGGTTACATAGCTGCCATACGCGTAAAAATGACAGCCATGCCCGAAATGGTTTCTTTGTTCAACGGGTTGGGCGGTGCATGCTCCATGCTTATAGCTACCGTCGAATTTTACAATCTGGAGCCTGGCACAGCCATGATGAGCACCGAAGTGCTTACGATAATTTTCGCCTTGTTTGTTGGCAGCATTGCCTTTACGGGCAGTATTGTAGCCTGGGGTAAGCTCGATGGTTTTTTGCGCGACAGTCTGGTGCTTCCTGCCCCGCAAATCCTCAACCTGGTGTTGCTACTCACGGTTATTGGCCTTAGTGCCTATATCATGTATCTGCCCGAAATTAATTACACCCTGGTGTGGATACTCCTGATCGTCTCTATGGTCTATGGTGTCACTTTTGTCACTCCGATAGGAGGAGGCGACATGCCAGTGGTCATTTCCCTGCTCAACTCCTTTACAGGAATTGCAGCTGCCGGTGCCGGTTTGATATATGGCAACCAGGTAATGATCGTTGGCGGCATCATAGTAGGTGCAGCAGGTACTATACTTACCGTATTGATGTGCAATGCCATGAACAGGTCTCTTTTTAATGTGGTAATCGGTGGATTTGGTGCTGCAGGCCAATCTTCTGGCAGCGATCGCGAACAGGTAGCCAAGGAAATTTCTCTAAGCGACACTGCCATTCAATTAAAATATTCAAATAAAGTAATGATTGTGCCCGGTTATGGACTTGCGGTAGCTCAAGCTCAACATACCTGCCACGATCTGGAAAAGGCGCTGGAAGCCGAAGGGGTGGATGTCCGCTATGCCATACATCCTGTTGCAGGAAGGATGCCCGGTCATATGAATGTATTGCTGGCTGAGGCCGATGTGCCTTATCCAAAATTGTTGGAACTGGAAGAAGCCAATGAACAGATGCCCTCTACTGACATGGTGCTGGTCATCGGGGCAAATGATGTGGTTAACCCTGCGGCTAAGGAAGACCAGGGCAGCCCGATATATGGTATGCCAATATTGGATGTAGAGCTGGCAAAGACCGTGATTGTACTGAAAAGAAGCATGAGACCCGGCTATGCTGGAATAGAAAATCCATTGTTTTTCGGAGACAAAACAAAAATGCTCTTTGGCGATGCCAAAGATTCACTAAGCAAGTTGAAGGCAGAGGTAGCAAATGCCTGATATTGTTGGCTTAGAGGTGAGGGATTAAATGACACTTTAGGTGGCTCGAAACGGCTTATTCTATCCTTAATTCCGATGGGATGAACAAATACCATTGGGATAAGTACTTGTCTGCTTTCCCAGTGTATAGCTTAAAGCTTTCTAATTCCTGAAATGATCCCAACCCTGGGCTTTAATTGGCACCACATTTTGGTTTTTGGTCACCAGATTGATGCCTTTTTCTTTATCAGTAGCATAGCCAATGAAATGTATGTCGGGGTGGGTTTTCAATTTTTCATAATCGCTCTGACTGATGGTGAAAAGCAATTCATAATCTTCGCCACCATTCATCACGCAAGTAATAGGGTCAATATTGAATTCCACCGCAGTGTCATAAGTTTGCTTATCGATCGGAAGTTTGTCTTCATAGACAAAAAAACCAACTCCAGATTGCTTGGCCAAATGAAATAATTCCGACGCCAGTCCGTCCGAAATGTCGATCATGGCTTTGGGTTTTACGCCTAATTCTGCCAATTCATAGACAATGTCCGTACGTGCCTTTGGCTTGAGTTGCCTTTCGGTGATATATGGATATTTATCAATATTGGGTTGCATATTAGGATTGGCCAGGAACACCTGCTTTTCGCGCTCCAGCACTTGCAAGCCAATGTAAGCCCCACCCAGATCGCCGGTGGCGCAAATAATATCCCCTTTTCGGCCTTGCTTCTCAAGGCCACTTTGTCGCGGGGCACTCTGCCCGTCACCGACACAGAGATGATGAGGCCGGAGGGAGACGAAGTAGTGTCACCTCCCACAAGATCTACATTGAAATCGCTGCAAGCCGCAGCAATGCCCTCGTATAGTTTTTCGATGGCCTCTACCGAAAATCGGTTGCTCAAGCCAAGCGAAACCACTACCTGATGTGGCACGCCATTCATGGCGGCAATATCGGACACATTAATAGATATGGATTTGTATCCCAGGTGCTGAATGGGCATATAAGACAAATCGAAGTGCACTCCTTCTACCAGCATATCGGTCGATAACAACAGATAGTCAGTACCGCCATCTATGACGGCAGCATCGTCCCCTACACCAATTCTGGTTGACTCTCTGTGATTTACAAAATTTTCGGTAATTTTATCTATCAGCCCAAACTCGCCCAATGTGCTTATTTCAGTCCGTTTCTCCATCATAATTCTATTGTTGCGATCACAAAAGTATAATAAGCATCAGGAATATTAAACCATTATGCCACCTTTCGTTTTCATCCGAAAACAAACAAAACAGGGATCATGGCAGTTTTACTCTATTCAACTTGCAATTGGTGCCTTGACTACCTTATTTTGCAAGTTATCGCAAAAGCAATCAGAAAAAAAAATGATACAGGTTACAGAAAAAGCCAAAGAAAAAATTTTTCAATTGAAGAAAGAAGACGGCCACCCGGACGATCATCATATCAGGGTAGCAGTGCAGGGAGGGGGTTGTTCGGGTCTGATGTACCAGCTCGATTTTGATGGGGAAATCAAACCCGACGACAAAATTTTCGAAGACAAAGGGATAAAAATACTGGTGGACAAAAAGAGCATATTGTATCTGATTGGTACCACTCTCGACTTTTCAGATGGCCTTAATGGCAAAGGTTTTCAATTTGTCAACCCCAATGCATCGAGAACCTGCGGTTGCGGCGAAAGCTTTTCGGTATAAAGGCATTCCCGGATATTGCAGATGGTGCTATTCCGTTGGTGCAAACTATGCCAATAAATCAACGCATATTCGCACAATTCAAAAAACCTGTGACCAAGTGTGATGCCTTTACTGCAAATCAAATGCGCCCTAAATAAAATTTAACTCAGGGATTAGCGGCTGACAAAGGCTTTTGAAAGAGTTGATAAAAAACTAGTATCAAGTGCATTATCCATTAACTATGATCATAGCTTACCTAATTTTCCCCATCTTTAACGCCGTGGTTGGGTATTATTTGATCCATTGTATTTTAATCATTTTTTTGCAGTTTAACATATTTTATTGATTGGCAACAGCGCCTATATTTATTATTGTATGGATGTTTAATTTGCATAAACGTCGAACGGAGTGTCACTTTAAAAGAAGCAACGAGGTGGCAAAACTTGGAAAGGCATATTGCATGTAATATTTTAACAGAAATGATCCATGGCAACAGACAAAGAGAAACAGGCTAAAGAGGAGTTGAAGCGAATCACTAGTGAAATGAAGGCTGATGAGCGGTATATATCATATTTTGCTCCCTTTGAAGAGAATTCAGTTAATAAGTTTATCGAAAAGTACGCTGAAGCAAGGACATCCCTGGTAGTATATGGAAATTTTACAAAACACCGTCAGGAAAGTGTGATTGATGATTATCATACGGGGTCTTGGAATGCATTAAATGAAATCCAGTTTAAAAAGCTTTTCGATTTGGAATGTCTATGGCGGGCTGGTCAGCTCACCCATTTACGCGATGTGCAGGTTACGATGGATTTTAGTCGTATTTCAAAAAATATTTTGCTCTATGATGGCATACCACAAGTTTCCAGGGCGGATATCGAATTGTATCAGCAATATCTAAGGCAAGAGCCCCGCCAAATTGTTTATTCTCTAAATTATTCATATTATCCAGATTACGAAGATGTAAAAAATTGTCCAGATAACGCGGACACAAATAATGAGTACTTAAATTTTCACAATAGCCTGACGGGAAACAATGGATTGCTACTTTTGCCAGATGTTCGTGGCTTGAAAGAATTGAAATACCTTGATGCGGCCAGAGATTTCAATTTTTCTAATACCAAAACCAAAAATGCCAACAATCCTGCGCAAAGGATCACAAAGAAATACCTGCCTAGATCTGATGAGGAATTGATCCGGTTTGGAAATCATTTTGGAGATAAAAAAGCCGTAAATTTCATCATAGACCGATTGAATTGGATCAAAGAAAAACCTGACCTGATTTTTACATGGGCTTTTGAATATCTGAGGGATATAGCTCCGGAAATGGTACCGATTGAGGCACACGAAGACTGGAAGAAAGGGATGTATTTTGCAGCTATAAAGCATAGAAATGAAAAAATTTCTTGTTTACTGCCTGTTGTATATGAAGAATATTTGCTTAAAAAGGAAATGTGTATGCTTGAGGCATCAAATACAGACCAACATTCGGCCATATCAGAAATATACAAAAATGGCATCCTGCAAGGCCGTGAATTGCTGGGAGAGCCTAGGGATTTTAATTTTTAGTATTCTGCAAAATTGTTGTGTTTTTTGGTCAAGACCTCAATCAAATATGGGGAGAGGAATGGCTTTGATTATCTCTCCAAAAGCAATGGACAAAGTTCCAATTCGTAAAAGATTGATGTTTTCCTACGATCACAATTAGGATATATGGGTAGTTGGAGGAATTAAAAATCTTATCAGGCCTATGGGTTTCAACTCACAAACTTGGCTGAAGAATCGATTTGTGACTTGTTATCATTAAAAACAATTTTGTTCAAAAGGCCAAACACCATATGGGCCACAATAAGCTGCAGGTAGTATTGTTTTAACTTTACCTTGGGAGGGAAATGGCGGAAGAAAAAAATGAAATGCCATCCTGCTACACCTACAAGGCCGTTGGTGAAGCCCATGATCAGGCTGTTTTTTGTCTTTGGCTTTATAAGGGAATGCCTCCACATGACTTTGTAAATGCTCGAAAATCCAAGCCCAATCAGCCAATGTAAGCCATAGCCTGCAACATGGTGGGCATGTCCTTTTTTGTCGTGTGGAAAAAGTACCTGGTTGAGAAGTAGAGGTTCAAGGAATTTTTCTTTTTTGATCTCCGATAGCATATAGCTTACCAAAGTCATGCCTGTGGTTGCTACCAGGCTCATGTTTATTTCTTTTTTCATTTCTTGTTTTTTTTTACAACTGTCCTGAATTTGCCCGCCGGGATGCTTTAAAACAATACCCTTCATGGTTCAAAAACCACCCGCATGCAATTATCTTTTTTATCATTAAACATCTTATATCCTTCCGCACCCCTTTGCAAATCCCATTTATGGGTAAGCAGATACGAACTGTCCAGCTTTTCCTGCTGCAATAAATCGAGCAGGTGTGGGATGTATCTTTGTGCGTGCATTTGCCCTGCCCTGATGGTCAGGGCTTTGTTCATCAAGGCACCCATTGGAAATTTATCTATTAAGCCAGCATAAACCCCTACTACGGACACCACGCCACCTTTGCGGCAACTTTGGATGGTTTGCCGCAAAGCAGTAGGCCTGTCGGTTTGCAGCCTTAAAGTTTGCTTAAGCTTATCGTAATAATAATCTGCTCCGTTGTTATAGGCCTCCATCCCCACGGCATCAATGCAGCAGTCAGGTCCACGTCCGCCGGTCATTTCTTTTATTGCTTCCAGGATGTCTGTATCTTCAAAATTAAGCACTTCGGCCTTTGCCTTGGTTTGGGCCAGGTGCAGACGGTCGGGTATGCGATCTATGGCGATAACCCGTTCTGCGCCCAGGTGGTAGGCGCTGTTGATGGCCATTTGACCCACGCCGCCACAGCCCCACACCGCCACAATATCGCCTTTTTTTATATCACAAAAATCAGCTGCCATATACCCGGTCGGTAGGGCATCAGAGGCAAAAACAGCTTTGTCGTTGCTTACACCTTCAGGAATAGGGAAAGCCCCGAAATCGGCAAACGGCACCCTTATATATTCGGCATGGCTTCCGGCAAAACCACCAAAAGCATGCGAATAACCAAAGATGCCCGCTGTTGTGTCGCCGTATAATTTTTCCGGTATCCAGGCATTGGGGTTGGTGTTGTCGCACAGCGACCATTCGTCGTGCCGGCAATAATGACAATGGCCGCATCCTATAACCGAGGCTACCACCACACGGTCTCCCTTTTTTATCTTTTTGATTTTTTTACCAGTTTCGACCACTTCACCGATAAACTCATGCCCAAGTACATCGCCCGATTTCATGGTGGGTACATAACCATTGAGCAGGTGCAAGTCCGATCCGCAAACAGAGGATAAGCTTACTTTTACGATGGCATCAGTATCTTGTAATATTTCTGGATCGGGTATGCTTTGAACCTTTAACTCTTTTACCCCTTCATATACTAAAGCTTTCATATAATTATCATTTAAGTTAACCCGCAACTGTGGCAGCTTAGTTAACGACTATCTCGTTTGTCTCCATTTTTCTTTTTAAATTACGGAGGTCTTCACGCAGCATTTGCTTAAAAGCAGGGTTTAGGGCTTTGGCCACCAACCTGCCCAACTTTGTTTTTGCGGGGAAGTATTTTACCTGTACTTTTATCTCGGTGCCTCCCTTGGGGGCATCAGAAAAAATCACGCTCCCGCTGTTGCGCACATCATAATCGTCGACCGATTCCCAACTGATTTTCTTATATTCCTCATCTTCGGTTATTTCGGCCTGCCATTCGAATTTCTGCCCATTAAATTGTGCCTGCCACAGATACTTGTTTGCTGTTAGCGGGGCAACTTGTGTAACATGTTCCATAATCCCTGGCAGGTTGTTGAAATCATGCCAATAGTTGTACAAGTCTTTTCTGTCGCGCAGGATCGTAAAAGAACGTGAAAACTCAAATGCCTCTGCGCCTTCGGTGGTGTCTGCTTCAATGGCATTGTAAAGGGGGCAATAGCCACTGGCACCACGCCACAAGAGGTAAGCACCCGGAATAAGCCTATGCGGGGTGTGCCTGATATTGCGCAGGGCCATTGCAGTTAAGGTTGCCCCTGCAGCGGCCGAGGCAATGCGCTCTACAGAGCCCACATTGCGTTTTTGAGGAACAATGAATAATCCCCTGATGATGGAAATTAAAATGTTATTTGCTCTCATAGTCAAAAGTTTTGGTTAAACCATAAAAAGCCGTGCCAAGTGATTTGTGGCCCATATTGCTTGCACATGGATAGCAAGCAGAGGGAAAAATATCTACAATTTGAGGTTTTTTTTGGATGGAAGTGGGGAGAAGCATTGAAATCCATTGCTTTCTATGACATGGGCTACCTGTTTGGGATTCACCCTAATCGGCCTCGGGGCAGCCACAAGTATTTATTAATTTGACATGGATGGAATATCGAAGGAAAGTTATAATAAGGCAGTTGAATCCGAATGTGTAGCTTTTAATGCTTGGCAATACGCCGAGGTCTAAAAGTTTTGCAGTCCTATGTTACGGCTTCATTTCTCAGCCCTTCTTCTCTTGCCAGGGCCATTTTCCTTTTATCTCTACATCCAACGAAAAACTCAAAACGGTGCGTATAATCACAATAATAGCCAGAACACCAACTGTCGAAAAACTTAAATCAACCGCCACCGTATGGACAATATCGGCTCCCACCAAAATTTCTAACCCGAGCAAAATGCCATATCCAAGTCTTTTGCGGACAAGTTCATAAATTTCGAACCGATTGCTTTGTTGAAGCATTTTTATGATACCATAGGCAATGATGTACAAGGTTACAACCGCGATTACAGTTATTCCGATAAATTCTAGCGTAAGGGCGGCATATTCGGCATAAGATTTAATTATTTCCTTCATGGGGCTTGCTTTATGTTCAAGTCAAGTAACATAATCAGTAACGATCAATTTTTATTCCGTTAAGGCCTTTTTTGATCATTCAATTATAAGCAAACACCTAAATTAAGGTTAACGTAAAGTCGAGTGCTAATCCGTAAGGAAAATAGCTATGGTGCCGAAGACTATGGTGAAATATGCAAGTAATTCATTGCTTATGGCATTTTCGCCCATGAAAACATTTGAAAGCCTTAACCATAGTATCACGAGCCACCTGGCATCCTTGTTCCTTTTACAGTTTCGAGTAGATGCGAAAAACCCTTAGCTCACTTTTATCGGAGGCTCTGGTATCTTGAAATTTGTAATAATAAGTATGGAAAACAATGGCCAAACGATTGAAGCTATTGAAACTGGTGCGCATGACTGGGAAAAATAGGGTAATCAATTGCCCTCTCAATGCTGTCCGCGTGCTTTTTATAGGCGCATCCGAGTCATCAGTAGGCCCTCACCAGTTTGCCTTCCATATAGTTAACAAAAGCCCGGTTTACGATTCGGTTTCCGCCCGGGGTAGGATAATTTCCTGTAAAATACCAGTCTCCAATATGCTTTGGACAAGCCTTATGAAGATTATCAACGGTCTGATATACTATTTCAACTTCGGCTTTGATGTGCTTTGGGGTGACGATCTGGCCAATTTTAGCCGAAATCTCCTCATCAGAAAATGGTGCGTAAATCTCTTTCACATAGTTGGGAACATTTTTCTGCCCTATGCTTCCGATACATTTATGATAGACTTCGTCTAAAAGTGCTTCCATACCACGCTCTTTGATCAACTCGATTACTGCTCTGAAAGCAATAAACTCTTTCATCTTAGACATATCGATGCCATAGCAATCGGGAAATCGTATTTGAGGAGCCGATGAAACGATTACGATTTTTTTAGGCTCAATCTTGTCCAAAAGGAAAATGATACTGCGTTCCAGGGTGGTGCCTCGCACAATAGAATCGTCGATAATAACAATCGAATCTTTGTTTTTGCGCACTACCTCATAGGTGGTGTCATAGACATGGCCGACTAAGTCGTCGCGGTGATCGTCGTCGGTGATGAATGTACGTAGTTTAATATCTTTGGTAATAATTTTTTCTACCCTGGGTCTAAAATCGAGCATTTCCTCGAGTTTTTCCAGTGTAGGTTTACCGTCAATGATCACGTCCTTCCTTTTCTGGCTCAGATAATTCTCCAATCCTTCGATCATGCCTAAAAAGGCGGTTTCGGCAGTATTTGGAATATATGAGAACACTGCATTTTTCAAATCAAATTTGATGGATTTGAGTATCTGCGGCAACAGCAACCTTCCCAATTCCTTGCGCTCCTGGTAGATATCAGGGTCGGTGCCGCGGGAGAAATAAATCCTTTCGAAACTACATGATTTCTTTTCGATAGGTTCTATAAATTTCTCTTCCGATACCTCTCCCCGCTTGTTGATGATCAGGGCATGACCGGGTTTTATTTCCTTTATCTCGGCATAGTTCACATCAAAGGCTGTCTTGATGGGGGGTTTTTCTGAAGCCACCACCACCACTTCCTCATCCATATAGTAGTATGCCGGCCTGATGCCTGCAGGATCTCTGGCCACAAAAGATGCACCGTGCCCGGTAACACCGGCCATGGCATATCCGCCATCAAAATCCTTGCAGGCCCGTCTGAGTACATTGCCCAGATCAAGCTCGTCTTCTATTATTGCCGTAATCTCTTTATTGCTGTAGTGGCCTTTGTATTTATTAAAAAGTTCCTGGTTTTCCAGATCGAGAAAGTGCCCGATCTTTTCCATCACGGTTACGGTATCTACTTTGTCTTTGGGATGCTGGCCAAGCTTGAGTAATATGGAGAAGAGCTCGTCCACGTTGGTCATGTTAAAGTTGCCGGCCACGGCAAGATTTCGGCTCCTCCAGTTGTTTTGCCTGAGCATGGGGTGGGTGCTTTCTATACTATTACCACCGTGTGTGCCATACCTTAGGTGCCCCAGCCAGACTGTACCCGTAAAGGGCATATTTTGTTTGAGCCATTTGGCATCTGTAAACTTTTCCGGAAAGGACTTTTTTACTTTTTTATATTTCTTGTTTATTTTTTTGAAAATGGCAGCGATGGGTTGCTGATCTACTGATCGGTAGCGACTTATATAGCGTACCCCCGGATCGACATCGACTTTGATATTGACCACCCCTGCACCGTCCTGCCCCCGATTGTGCTGTTTTTCCATGAGCAGGTACAGCTTGTTGGCTGCATATGCCGGTGTACCATATTTATCGAGGTAATACTGAAGTGGCTTGCGCAATCTAATCATTGCTATGCCACATTCGTGCTTTATAACATCACTCATATATCGGTATCAAGGTGCAAATTTAAGAGTTAATAAAAAACTTTCAAATAAATCAGGAGCGAGACCGATATATGCTGCTGTTTGATTACGAGGGAAGCTGGAAAAGCGGCAGGCTTTCTTCACGAAAATCCGGCTCGATTCTCTTTATACTTTCCCCATTTTCATCAGTGTAACTATTCAACTCTTTCGCCCAAAAGTCATAATGATTTCTATGAAGTAGTATATAATTATTTTTGGCGTTGATTTCCTGCACCAATTCTTCCATCAAAGGAAAATCATCGTAGCGTGGGTGACTCCGCGCAAAGCCAATCACTTGATCGCTCACCACTATGGTTGCACTATCATATTTGTCGATCAATGCCGATTCGCCCATGGTTTGCTGATCGTAGCGCATAGCCTTCAACTGATCTATGTTGCTTTTCAATTCGTTAAACTTCAACTTGTCATAATTGTTTGTGTGGCTCACTTCCTGCAAGAGGCGGTTCAAAAGTGCAAGCTTCTCATCGTCGTCTGCTATCATGATCTCCCAATTGCGCTGCACGCTGTCCTGCAAGATGCCATAGGTAATCATCAAACTATCAGACTGGGGTGCTTTTAAAGTCTTTTGTTTATTGCCATCGCAGTGATAGAACAATAAGGCTATAAGGCCAATTTTCCACGAAAGGTTAAGAATGCTAGATTTCATTTTGTCAATATTTATTGTCTGAAAAGGTTTACAGCGAATCTGAGAAACGATTTATATATCTTTGCCCAAAGATACCATTCGCAAAATATTATGCCTGAACTTTTAAATGGAAAAGAGTACATCAGAAAACTCGTCACCATCGCCTACCTCAATGTCGGCTTCCCCTTGCTGCTTTTTATATGGGTTTATCTCGAAGTGACTGCAGACCTTCTTCCATCCTCCATTGATCCTGCGTACCACCTTACGGTTTTTATTTCCGTTTTGCTGCTTTCCCTGGCCATTATCTTGGTGGGATTACGAAAATATAAACTTCAAATCATGCTCAGCGGCACTACAGACCGACTGACAGAAAAATTAGCTTATTACAAAAAAGGCCTGACGGCTCGTTTTGTGAGCTATGCTATTGCTGCTTTTATCATTACCGTGGCCTATTATCTTACCACGTTCCGGCCCTTCGAAGCTTTATTTGGCATTATGATCGTGCTGTTTTCCATACATAGTCCCAATGCCAGAAGGGTGGTAGCCCATTTGAAATTGAAAAATGAAGACCGACTGATTATCTTGGAGGGAAGAGACTTTTAGCGGTATTAAAAAATCCATATTTCTATAAATGTAATATGTGTCAGAGCTATTTTTACGGCTTATTTGAATGGATATTCGGGCATAAGATTAAAAAAGCTTTCGCTTGAATCAGTGATGAGGAACAAATATTCTAAACAAGCTGCAAATCAATCTGCATCTTGCCTAGCATAATTGCAATGAAAGGGCACATTTGTTACTTTCTTTTCCTATTGCTGGATAGCCAGAACGAAACCAGGATAATATCCCCGTTTTATAAAGTACCTCAAATGCCCATTAGACCGAGAAGCAGATAGAGTTTCAGTGTGCTCCAAATTTGTAGATGGATGTGCTTGTATATTTTTTGCCAGGCTCAAGCACCGTGCTTGGAAAGTCTGGCTGATTTGGTGAATCAGGGTAGTGTTGGGTCTCCAGGCATAGCGCGCCATGCCTTTGATATTTGATGCCGTTTTTCCCTTTTTGTTGGCCATCGAAATGATTTGCCGTATATAATTGCACCCCCGGTTCGGTCGTCCAACATTCCATGCTCCGTCCTGATTTGGGTTCAATAACGGTAGCATATTTCACCAATTGGCCAGGTTTATTTCGCAAGACATAGGTATGGTCATATCCACCACCAAATTGCAGTTGTTCATACTCATTGTGAATGCGTTGGCCGATAGGGGTGAAATGGTTAAAATCCATCGGGGTATTGGCTACTTCCCACAGCTCGCCCAGAGGAATCAACTCACTGTTGCCGGGTACAAAATGGCTGGCATCGAGTTGTAATTCATGGTCATAAACCGGGTCAAAGTTTCCTGCAGCAAGGTTGAAATAGGAATGGTTGGTCAGGTTCACCAAGGTGCTTTTGTCAGTGACAGCCTGGTAATCAATGATCAATTCGTTTTTGTCGGTGAGTGTATAATTCACCTTTACCTCCAGATTGCCTGGGTAGCCTTCTTCTCCATCCGGACTCAGGTAGTGTAACGACAGGGTTTTGAGGTCGTGTCTTTGCACCTCCCACACGGTATTGCTAAAATTCTTTATTCCTCCATGAAGATGGTTTTTGCCATTGTTTTGGGCCAGCATATATGTTTTACCCTCAAGTTCAAATTTGCCCTTGGCTATCCTGTTGCCATAGCGGCCAATGATGGCACCAAAAGAGTTGTCGCCTTTCACATATTCATCGATATGGTCGTACCCTGTCACCACATCATCAAAGTTGCCATTGCGGTCGGGCACGAAAATGGATACTATTTTTCCGCCATAATTGGTGATTTGAATGATCATTCCATGCTTGTTCTCCAATTGGAACAATTCGACTTTTTTGCCATCGATGATGGTCGCGAAGTTATTTTTATTGGGCAGTTTCATATTTTGAACTTATAGATATTAGTTTGTATGGAGCAAGGGGCCAAAAAAGAAATGCCGGGGTAAACCGGCATTTTCTTGCATCTTAAGCTTGCAATTCTTTTCCTTTTTTATTTTTTACGAGCAGGTATAAAATAATGAAAGCCACTATGAGAATGGCCGGCAAAACGGCCATATTCCGTAAGGTAATCTGAGGGCCGGCAGTCTCTATCGATTTGCCCATGATCGGCAACACCATAGAAGTGGCCACAAAACCCGCTCCACCTAGTATGGACATGCCAAGAGCGCCGCTTTTGGGTATATATTCTGATGCTACACCGATCATCGTAGGCCAGAAATAACAAACGCCAACCGCAAACACCACCGCAGACAGCAGGGTGACCATAGCGCCCGAAGCAACACTGAGCAAAATGAGCCCGATAGTCGAAAGTATGGCCGAACCGATCAGCACGCCAATTGGATTGAGCCGGTGTACCAGACCTCCTGCGAAAAATCTACCAACAGCCATGATGCCGGTGACTACCACCAATATGATCATGGGGTTGACACCATTGCCTTCCAGCAGCGGCTGTATCCATTGGTTGGTGCCTAGTTCGGTGGAAGCAGAAAGCAACATGCAAAACAAAAGGAAAGGAAACAGCAGCGTCATTTTGTTAATTGCCCGACCTTCTACCAGTACAAGCACCACTATGGCAGCTATTACGATATAAGGAATAGAACTGTCGAAATCTATGCTCAGGGAAGGTACTATGGCGATAAGGATCATGAGGGTGACTGTAGCAATAATGGTAAACGGAGCACCGATATTTTTCAACATTTCCTTATAGCTCACCCCACTGGTCACACGCTCTGTTTCGGGAATTTTCTGACCCATAAAAAGGAATCCATAAATTGCCAGCGGCACAAAGAGCAAGCTGACCAGTATTTCCCAACGCAAATCCAGCGAATCCATGAGCAGCCATGAAAGCACCCCACCTATCACAATGCCACCCGGAAACCACACATGAAACCTGTTTAGCATCTTGGTCTTGTTGTTCGGAAAAATGGTGGCGATCAGTGGATTGCAGGCTGCTTCGACGCTACCATTGCCCAGCCCGATAAAAATGTTGGCGATGAATAGGGACATCATGTCTTTGGCCAACAGCAGAAGCACAATACCGATCAAATGCATGCCAAAGGCCAGCCAAACAATCTTGCTTGTTTTTACCAGGTCTATCACAAATCCACCAAAAAACATGGCAATAGTAAAGCCCCAAAATGCCGGCGCAAACGCATAGCCGATTTGTTCTTTACTCAAGCCATACTCGGCGGAGAATACACCTTCTATTTTAGCCCTGATGGCAAATGTGAGTGACGTTACCAGCAAGGCAAGGCAACTCGCAATGAATAGTCTTTTTGTGTTTACATTTTCCATAATCTTGTTTTCGGTTTACTTAAGTTTGTCTATAATCAGGTCATTTTTGAATTGTAAAAAATTGGCTTTCGTAGGCCAAAGATCATTGTTTTTTCATTGAATCCGTGGAGGAATTGCGGTTTTAGGCACTAGATCATATTTATAATTTCGGTGTTGCTATCAATAAAAAGTAGGTTTAAATATAGTCAAAAGGCGAATAAAACAAAGCAGCTTATGGTTGATTTTACTATAAGCCGGATGCTTTGCAATTTTTCTTCCCAGATTGGGGGGGTAAACTTTGAGGGCAAAAAAAAGCGGCAACCATACCGCTCTTTTCATTTCACTATGGTATTGCTTACAATGGCTTGATTTTGATGTTTTTGTACCAAACGTCATCGCCATGATCCTGCAAGCCAATATGTCCCTTTGTAGCGGGATCCACAAAGTTTGGCCAATCTTTAAATTTGCTGTTGGCCACCATCTCTTTCCATTCGGGTGTCCACAGATGGTATTCCACTACATTTTTACCATTTTGGTTATAGATTACGGTGCCTTTATAAACGGTGATCACCACTTTGTTCCATTGGCCGACCGGTTTGGCATTCTGTGGATCAGCCGGAATGATGTCGTATAGTGATCCTGCCTGGCGGTTTCCATTGGTGCCTAATTTTGCGTCGGGGTGTTTCTCATTGTCCAGCACTTGCATTTCAGGTGACGACATGTATATCGGCTCCCCTTCTACCTCCTGACCCAGGATAAAGATACCACTGTTTCCACCTTCGGAAATCTTCCATTCCAGAGTAAGCTCAAAATTTTGATACTCATCTTTAGTGATGATGTCACCACCATCTTTGGCGCCGGCTTCTCCTCTTCCGGAACCATTGCACTTGAGTGCATTGTCGTCAATTATCCATCCTTTAGGAAAGGTTTCCTTGTTGTAGCCTCTCCAATGCTCTGTCGAATTGCCATCGAAGAGTAGTATCCAGCCTTCTTTCTTTTCTTTTTTGGTCAACGTGTTGTCTTTTTGGCCATATGAAAGCGTAAAGGCAACCATTAATGACAATAACAAACTGATTTTTTTCATTTGATTTAAACTTTAAAATTCTTTGAAAATACTTTTTACATATAAAAAGTAATGGCTCCGTAGAACCATTACTTTTAATTCGTTCAATACAAAAATATTGCCACCTTAAGCTGGCATTTCGGGCAGCGACCATCCATCCCTGTAGGTATGTTTCACCAACTCCTCGGCATATGCTTTGGCTGGCATAGGTTCGGTCATGGTCTTATCAAATGATGGGTGTCCGTCATGGATTTTGAAACCATCTTTGATCACATTCCTGATTTTTTCGTCGTCAGAAATATTGGTGAATTTCATGTTTTCACCATCCCACTCAAGGGTTTTGTTCAAATTCTGGAGTCTTACTGCCAGTACGCCCATTACCACCATTTCGTTGAATGGACCTGCTTCTGCGAAATCAGAAGTGGTAGGTTTCCTGTTTTCAGGACTTTCTTTACATGCCCTTACCCAATCCATTTCGTGTGCACCTTTGCTCCATGGCAGGCCGGTTTCTTCTTCCACTCTTCTTTCTGTTTTTGCTACAGTTGGTTTTTTACCGGAAAGCAATTCTGGTTCTACTCCATAACAACCTACATGAAGTATGTCTTTGGTTCCGTAGAAGAACGTTCCACCTCCCTGTTTGTTTGGGTTTTTGCCAGCTGGCCAGTTGTCTGGCAGCATTGGCTTGATCCCTCCATCAAACCAGGAAACTTCTACTTCAGGCATTTTTAGTTTACCAACTTTTGGCCTTTCGGGGAAAGTGAGCTTTACAGCTTGTGCGGTAGGAGCGCAATCATTCAACAACAGGGTTGAGCTTCCCTGAGCTTTGGTTGGGTATCCGAGCTTAAGCCCTTCAAATACAGGATGTAAAATGTGGCAGGCCATATCGCCGAGCGCACCTGTTCCGTAGTTCCACCAGCCCCTCCAGTTCCAAGGGTGATAGATGTTGTTGAAAGGTACCATTTTGGCAGGCCCGGTAAATAGATCCCAATTGAGTGTATCAGGAACCCAATCGCCTCTTTCCGGGGTGTTTAGGCCTTGTGGCCAAATGGGGCGATCGGTAAATGATTCTACTCTGGTGATTTCTCCAAGCGCTCCGCTCCATATGATCTCGCAAGTTTCAGCTACACCGGCTCCGGAAGCACCCTGGTTTCCCATTTGGGTGGCAACTTGATGCTTTTTGGCAAGCTTGGTCAGCAGCCTCGATTCGTAAACAGAATGCGTCAATGGTTTTTGAACATATACGTGCTTGCCCATAGTGATGGCGTGAGCAGCGATGATGGCATGCGCATGATCGGCAGTGGCAACAACTACGGCATCAATGTCCTTGTCCATTTCTTCGTACATTTTTCGCCAATCCCAATATTTTTTTGCTTTTGGGTAAGCATCAAAAGTTCGTTGGGAATATTTCCAGTCTACATCGCACAAAGCCACAATATTCTGTCCTGTAATGTTGTCCAGGTTGGCTTTGCCCATGCCGCCGATACCTACACCGGCAATATTGAGCTTGTCACTGGGTGCTGTAAAACCCACACCTCCAAGCACGTGTCTGGGTACAATAGAAACTCCTGCAGCAGCAAGCATCGACCCTCCGATGAACTTTCTGCGGCTAAATTCTGATTTTCCTTTATTTTTCATAATTGTATATAGATTAGATAAAAAAACAATTTATTAGCGGTCGTAAAAATAAAAAATTATATCAAAAATTCTTTTTTATTGATTAAATCAAAGTACCTGTTCCTGACCCATCCTCAAATGATAATCAGGTAGCCGGAACAGACAGATTGAAAACCAGCTATTTGCAGTTAAAAGTTCGTTGATATTGAAAAAAGTGGGGTTTTAGTGAGGCCTTCTCCTCATTTAGGCTATTAATGAAAAGAATCGGTCTCTTAGCCTATTGAATCATGGGATGTACCCGCATAAATTCGAATTCTGGTTCACATGAATTTCCCTGCTAAGGGCTGTACGCCTTACACACAATGCCCTCGTTTTCAACTCATACAGTTCTTTTCTTCATCAACTTATTGCCAACCAGCCTTAAGGTGAGCTTTGAGGTCTTCTGGTATCGAGCCTGGCATGCGCATTTGCTTTCAAGCATTAAATCAATGCAAATTTTCTAACTCGAATGACCTGGCGTACCCCAATATGTTGAGGTTCACCACTGCCGCGATTGAAAAAAACAATTAATATAATTTTTTATATATTTAGCCGCCAATTGAAATGCGATGGTTTTTTGTGTGGCATATCATAAAAAATGACCAAAAATGCATTCTTTGACCCAAAAAATTTTTTAAACAACAAATCGAGAAAACTTAAAACTAAAGAACATGGCAGAGAGCAAACAAAACAAAGTACTGGTAATAGTAATTGCCGCAATAGCATCGACGGGGGGATTGCTATTTGGATTTGATACAGGTGTGATTTCCGGGGCGATTCCATTTTTACAACTTGATTTTAACCTGACAGATGCACAAATCGAAGATGTAACTGCTTTTGGTCTGATTGGAGCTGTAATCGGAGCCTTATTTGGTGGTAGAATCACCGATATCCTTGGCCGGAAAAAGGTCATTTTGGTTTCGGCCTTCATATTTGCGACAGGCGCCTGGTGGTCGGGTGCTGCGCCAGACATCACACAATTGCTAATCTCAAGACTGTATTTGGGACTGGCCATAGGGGTATCTTCATTTGCAGTGCCACTTTATATTGCTGAAATTTCACCTACCAAAATCAGAGGAACACTGGTTTCCTTGTTCCAATTGTTGATTACCGTCGGTATTTTGGTTTCTTACCTGAGCGATAGTGCGCTGGCCGATAATGATGTGGTGAGCAGCTGGAGGCCAATGTTCTATATGGGTATTTTCCCAGCCATCATTTTGTTCGTTGGCATGTTTTTCTTGCCCGAGACCCCACGTTGGTTGATGAGCAAAGGTAAGGAAGCAGAAGGCAGGCGTGTTTTGGCAAAGATCGAGGATCCTGAGATGATCGATACTGCAATACAATTGATGAAGGATGAATTGGCCAAAGATGCAGATCAGGCTGGATGGAAAGAATTATTTAAGCCATGGATGCGCAACGCATTGATTATCGCCATTGGTATTATGTTCTTCCAGCAGTTTGTAGGTATCAACACAGTGATATACTACAGTCCAAAAATATTCTTAAAAGCTGGTTTCGAAGGCAATGAAGCAGCCATTTGGGCGTCAGTTAGTGTGGGCGTAGTCAACGTGCTGTTCACTATACTTTCCTTGTACCTCATCGACCGACTTGGAAGGAGAAAATTGTACTTTATCGGCACCACGGGTATTGTGATTTCGCTTATTTTTATGGGTTTGGGTTTTGCACTGCAGGCTCAGTTGGGAGATATGGCTAAGTGGTTCCTTGTTGGTTCTATGCTGGTATATATCGCCTTTTTTGCCATCAGTCTAGGTCCTTTAGGCTGGCTGATTATTTCAGAGGTATTCCCCTTGAGGGTACGCGGCCTTGGAGCTTCTATCGGATCATTGTCTAACTGGGGCTTCAACACGCTTGTCGTTTGGACTTTCTTTAAATTGATGAACATACTGGGCGATGCCGAAGTATTCTGGTTCTTTGGAGCTATAGGCGTCATTGGATTGATCTGGGGATACAAGTTTATTCCGGAAACAAAGGGTGTTACTTTAGAAAAAATTGAGGAGCATTGGAGACAAGGTAAAGCTCCAAATGAATTATAATTGGATATAAAAAAAGCCGCTTATTCAGCGGCTTTTTTTTTTGACTATCTATTTAAAGGTTATCGAGTT
>JAAUQL010000002.1 GCA_012033595.1 Cyclobacteriaceae bacterium
CTTCAGCGGTGGTAAGTTTTCCACCAACCAACATGATGCTATACTGGCCGTTGCCATTGTACGTAATGGTTTTGTGCCTTCGATCAGGTTACCATTGACCATGAATTGGTCAAAAGTGACAATACGCTGCGAACCTGCTACCGAAGGCTGTCCCGTGAGCGTGATGATAATTTTTCCACTTTTCACCACACCAAAATTAGAGGTACATGAGCCGTCGTACTCGATGGTGATCACCTTGGGAAATCCGGCATCGTCTGGTTTCTCGACGGTTCGGGTCATACAATTGCCAAAGCCAAAGCCAAATGAAACTGATTCTTCCCGGCCAGAAGAAAGACTTTCGTAAGGCAGGGCATCTTCTACATCTGCTTCCAATTGGGCAAATGCATTTTCAGCAAACGCTGTTTCTTCAAGCACTTCCTGGTTTGCTGCCGGTTCTTCATTGTTGCAGCCAGCCAAAACAAATACCATAAACACTGTAGTAAGCATGGCTATGGTTCCTTTTTTCATAAGATTTTTCATAACGATTTCATTTAAATTTGTCATTAGAAACCTGTCAGAGAAAAAGGTTTAATCACATCAGAAAAAAAATGACCATACCGGGTTAAACAATCGATGGCACAGGTATCGGACTGCCATCGCTACGGAGTTGGTACACCAGGAGCCAGCCATTTCGAAATCGCCAAAAAATGGGCAAAATTCCGCTAAATCCAAGCATTTATGGCACAAATTGCTTCCACTGATTTTGATACAAATCCGGTCTGGGCACGAATTGAAATTTTTCCATAGCGGACTCAAACTGAGAATAAATCGGAACTCCGGGCTCTAAACCAAATTCGGTGTAGATCCTTGGCGACTTGATGGTGAGCTCCTGTCCATGGTATTTTTTGTTTTTATCCCATACGATTTTACCCTCCTTTACAAAAGGAAAGAATGCAAGCCCTCCATGTGCACGAACATCGTCATAGTCAAAGCCATATTCACGGTCGCACCAGGCGCCGAAAGTTAACGGCTGGCTGGCATTGGCGCTAATGGTAGCATGAGCCCAGCCGGGTGGCACCAATACGACTTCGCCAGGGAGGGCATGCACGGCAAAGCAACGACCGGGGTAATCGTTGGCGCTTTCCTGCATGTAGATGATGGCCTCGCCCGACCAGATTTCATAAACCTCTGGCGTTGACCAACCCTGGGCGTAGTCGGATTTTTTATGAATATGGCCCTGACTGCGGACAGGTTCTTTTCCCAAAGTACCGGCGGCATAGGTAACTACACCAAAGAGCAGATGGCGCTGCTCCAGCGGCTCTTTATGCTTGATTTTACCCACATCCATGGCAATAGCATAGACCTGTTCGGGGCCGCTGCACTCCGGATCCCACAGGCTTTTTCTAATGGCATCGAGCGTCCTGATCTCGACATCGGGGCCAAAGGTTTCATTTCCATAGCTAAAGCCCATAGGCTTAGCGATTGGTTTAATATCAAATCCGGGGTTGAATTGCATTATTTGAAATGTTAAGTATGAGGTAATTTTTGTCTTTACGCTATTTTGCGCTTCAAATTCAACAGCCAATATTACGAACGCACAAAAGCCTTGAGCGTGCCACATTTTTGACCTTCGCCTCTGCCGTATGGTCTAATGGTATAGTTTCCGAGATGTGCCGGCATAATCCACGTTTCGGCATAATGAACCACAAAAGGCTCAAACTCATGATTTGGGCTTTCGATGATGGCTTCATCGCCCTCGATGAGGCAATTGACATCGACGCTGTTAAATCTTTCGTGCAACACCTCCTTGGTAAACCAATGCCTTCGGGTCTCTATAAATTCCCGCTCGTGAAGGCCGGTGCGTTCCTCTACCCAGCCATCACCTTCTGCGATTACCTCAATGGCATTGATCAGTTCCTTTTTGCAATAGTCCTCTTTTCTGTTCCATTGAATATTTGCTTTGCCATGTTCAATATTGATCGGTCGAGGCTTGCCATCCATGCCGAGGCGCCCCCAATCCCACAGCTTGAAGGTGAAAATATAGGGGGTGGCTGAAATTTCCAGCACCAACGAATCTTCTCCTGAACAATGCACCGTTCCTGCCGGAATCAAGACATGATCATGTTTTTTAATTGGCCATTTGCCGACGTGCTTCTCCGCGTCAAACTTGCCACTTACTTTGGAGGCTTCCAGTTCGTCGATCATCTGATCCGGATTGACATCATCTTTAAGACCCAAATATACAAATGCGCCTTCTTTGGCATCGAGCATGTAGTAGCTCTCGTCCTGGGTGTAGTGCATCCCAAATTTTTCCTGAATATATTCCGTAAGCGGATGTACCTGAAGGCTCAGGTTGCCACCGCCGAAGGTATCGAGCAAATCGTACCTAATCGGAAACTCATCGCCAAACCTGCCATGAACTGGCTTGCCCAGTAGCTTTTCCGGATAACGGAACACAAGATTGATAGAGGGCGATTCGATCATGTCCTCTCCAAATTTCAGAAATAGGCTGTTTTCTTCCGGCACGCAATTGAAGCACCAGGCGTAGTTGACCGCACTGGGATCGAGATTGCACTTTTCTTTCATCCACTGGCCGCCCCAAGGCCCCGGATCGAAAAACGGCACGACGCTAAATGGTCTGTTGATCGCTTGCTCAAAGCCGGTGCGCATAGCAGCTCCGGAAACCATTTTTGGTTCGCCGGCTTTGTTGGTGTCGAGCACAAAATCCCATTTGTCAAACAGCTTTTTTTTGAGTCGGTCACAAGCTCGCCAATCGACAAAAAAACCCTGTTTGTAGAGCAGCATCCAGTCTTCGGTATTTCTATTTTTCACTCCGACATTATCTACCTCATGTTTTCGCATCCTCAGTTGGATCTCCCACCTGGCCATATCAGCATAAACCAACAGGTCGTAGTCGGCAGCTATCAAAGATGCGCCTGTACCATAAATGATGGTGACCCCTTCGGAGATGGCCAGCAGGTTTTGCGTGTTTTTGACCTTGTGCTCATCGAAATAATCATCTATGTTTAGTCTGGTCAGATATCCAAAAATCCTGTCATCGGTGACATCCGGATACACCATCTGCCTGATTTCTTCTTCCGGTTTCATCAACATAGATGCCTCGACCCACTGATCGTATTGCAAACCATTTTGAAGCCCTTCCACCAATTCTTCATGTATCACACCCTGGTAAGTCTCGATCACAACAATCGGTTTTTTGTTTTCAAGGTTTTGAATGGCCAGATTCAGGCTTTGGCAAATGGATGCCCAACCCCTGGCAACGTCAAATGCTTGTTTTACTTCTACAAATGGTTTGTTGTTAAAATTTGTCATGGCTATATATCTTATTCAATTTCTCCTTCATTCATTCTACCCTAAACTCCCTAATACTTTTTACCAGCTCGCCTTCATGTTCAATTTGTGCAACTATCTGATAGGCTCCCATTTTCTCCGGCATCTGCATCTCCAGTTTTACTATTGCCTTTTCGTAGGGCGCTGCTGATACTTCAATCACTGATTCGCCCGTTTTCTCATCATTTTGGTATATTGCCAGACTCAGTTTCCCTTTCCAATCCATACCTAAGTCATTGATCAGATGCACCGGGACAGATACTACTGCGCCCGCAGAAAATGATTTGTCCCAAAGTTCCACCATCAAACCTACCGGGCTGAAGGCAGGTTTTACATATTTAAAGAACTGCGGTTCGTAGGTGAGCTGTTCTAAATCGATGAAATTGTCGCTGGTCTGGCCTCGTGGCGCTTCAGACCGTGAATATCCCAACCCGCAGAAGTGCATAACGGCGGCACTGGTGCGATGTGCCCGCCAGTATTCGGTGAGTATGGCCATGGTGCGGGCATAGGCTTCATATTTTTGTTGTTTGGTCACAGCTTCCGGAAAAGCCACCTCATATACCCGGTCGGTAAGGGTAGTGGGCGTACCGTCGCGATTGAGCCACATCCAGGCATATTCATTGATGATAATGGGATTTTGGTACCTGCCGCTGTCAGCTTTGGGCGTATGTTCGTTGGGATCGTTGGCAGGAATATGGACATCGGACAATAAATCTTTGAGTGCCCCCGCGGCAGATGGTGTGCCACCCACATAATATCTGACGAAGAAATAGGGATGCGATTCGATGGCATCAGACTCGCTCACCGGCGCACCATAGCCATTGTCCCAGGGGCGGTCAGACAGATCGAGCTCACGCACCAGGCGTATGGCATCGCCGGTCACTTCGGTTACCGATTCGTTTTGTGCATCCCAAATGACAACTGAAGGATGGTTCCATCTTTCGCGCATCCAGTGTTCATACTCCCGTGCCAGTTGCGCAGCATTCAATTCTTTTTGAAACTCTTTGAAACCGTTTGTTCCTGTCCAGATGGGAAATTCATCCTGAATCAAAAAACCAAGGCTGTCTGCAATGTCGTACCAGCGCTCAGGCGGAAAACCGATGCAATAGCGGATGCTGTTCCAGTTCATCTCTTTAAAGCGACGGTGAAGGGTAGTTGCCCATTGCTTTTCCCAGGGTAGCTGATTGCGGTTGGGGTCTTCGAAAAACCTGTAGATACACACATTGGTGCCGCGCATGTAGTAGGGCTGGCCGTTGAGCAGAAACACATCGCCGTTGGGCTGGGCTTCAAAAGTGCGCATGCCAAACCGGGTAGTCAAATTGTCTCCCTCGGTTTTTAATTCCAGCTCGTAGAGAAAGGGGTTTTCTGGTGTCCAAAGGTTTACTGATGACAGTGTAGCGCTAAAATCTGCCAAAACCCGGGTATTATTATGGGTGTTGGCCTGGGTGATTTCCCCTTCTGAAACAATCTTCTTTGAGGCAAGCTCCCGGATGGTATAATTCATGCGAAGGCCACCCCCTACGGTCGCTGTTTCTATTTCTGCCACAACCCGCACCTGGCCTTTATCGATATCTGGCGCTACCTGAATATTTGCAATGAAGGGGTATCCCGATACGGTCAGGCTTACCTCATCGTAAATTCCCGGGATGTACTTCATTTTTTCAAAATCATGGCCATTGACCACGGTGTCGGGCAGGTTGTTGTAGGTTCCTACTGCCACGAGTAGTTCATTTTCCTGGCCATCGGTATGCACAAATGGCTTAATATCGAGTTTCGTGGGCGTGAAATTATATGGATTTTCGCCGGCCAATTTGCCGTTGACAAATACCTTGGTGAAGTACTTTGCTTTATTAATTTTTAAACGAATCACGTCGCCATTGTCACTCGAGAAGGTGCGTTTGTGCCAATAGACGACATCCTGATAGGCTGTGTCTTGTATATCCAATGTGGGCGTGGACATATCTACCAGTCCTGGTACGGGCACGGTTGATGGAAATTCGTCTGGAATTTCGTCAAAAGAACCTGTTTTGGCTATTTGCCACACACCGTTTAGGCTCACCACCTTTCTGCCATTTTCCACATTTTGACAGGAAGAGAAGACCATTACCATGAATAAAATGAAGAAAAGATTTTTGTTCGAATGAAGTTTCATATCAAATTATTTTATTTTACTAATTCAGTTGTGAGCGCACCAGATAGTCGGCACCGTACAATGCCGCATCGTTAATGTTTTGAGCGACCAAAATCTGCACTTTTCCCCAGGGAGTCCATGCATATTCACTGATTCTGGTTTGCAATTGCGGGATGATTACCGGGGCACTTTTCATGATACCGCCACTCAGTATTATTACTTCAGGGTCGAAAGCATGTATCATGGTGATGATGCCCGCCGACCAAACAGAAAAGCAATGATCGAGCACTTCAGTGGCCACCAGGTCGCCGGAGGCGGCATGTCTAAAAAGTGCCTCAAAATCCAGCGTGTTTTCCTTTTGTAAGGTGCTGGTTCCAAAGCCCAAATGTGACCGGATCAAGTCAGGCAGCTTCCATGTAGATGTTTCCGCCTCCATACATCCGATATTGCCACAGGTGCATTTGCCCCCCCGGTGGTTTACCGTGAAATGGCCGCTGAGGTTTCCGGCCTGAAAATGCTTGCCGCGGAGCAATCTGCCTTCGATCAACACTCCGGAGCCTATGCCTGTGCCCAGGGTGACCATCACGATGTTTTCCCATCCCCGGCCTATACCATGTTGCCATTCACCAAGCAAGGCAACGCGTGCATCATTTTCGGCAAATAGCGGACAGTCCCAGTTGTTTTTGGCCCAGGCGACCAAGTCGATGTCCGGGCCGTCGTCATATTTCTGATTGGTAGAGATGATCCTGTTTGCGCGCGAATCGACCAATCCTGCAAAGGAAAAACCAATGCCCAGCAGGTCCTTTTGTACCAGTTGATTTGACTTTAGCATGGCATGTATGTTCCTCTCCAAATCCGGAAGCTGAGATTTTAAACCTGAAGCCGACTGTGCCGCCATCTCGCGACGATCGGTCAAAACTCCATCTTGCACCAGCCCGATTTTTATCACGGTTCCCCCCAAATCAATGCCTATGGTATTTGTCATATTAAATCCTTTTGCGGTATTATGTTGCCTTCTGCCAAGTTTAGGTCGGTAAAAGGGTACTTTCACCCGTTACTTTTTGCTTCTAAAAGACCGACCTGCCACCAGGTACAATTGCCCAATTATTTGTTTTAATAAGAATGATCATCTGACCATTTCATTTTTTAGTGTGCTCTTCATTTATCTCATACCAATGCCGGCTTGCCATTGCGCTCTACCAATCGCGCGCTGAAACCTTCGTGAAGTATGGTGCCATAGTCATGCCCTGCATCCGAGGGCCAGCACGCACCAAATGTCATTGGTGCGTTACCGACATTTACCGTTCGATGGGCCACATGAGCTGGCATGTAGTGCAGGCTACCCGGCGTCATCTCTTTTGCCCAGGTTTTTCGGTCGCGATCCATATAAAGCAACACCCCCTGGCCTTGGATGCACCAATAGTATTCGCCCCGATCGCCTTTGGCATGAAAGTGCCCTTTGGTCATAAAGTATTCATCCCCCACTTTTCCCGGATAAATGGTAGTATTTCCAAAAAACAATCCGCCTTCGGTTCCCTCTGCGACAGGAAAATAATACTGAACGTGGTAGGCAAGCATATCTTGTGGCAGGGCGGCGCGGGCAGCCTCATCGGCAAATATGCCCTTGAGATCGGCAATGCGGGCAGTTTTTTCACCAATGCTGTTACCGCTCAGTTGGCCTGTGCTGTTGTTGAAAAATAATTCTGGTTTTAAAATATTCATGTTCTAATGGTTTATTCATCCAATAATAGACTATCGCCTATGCCTGCATTTTATGGTTCGATTTCAAAATATTGATGTACGCCTTGCTACGTTGCACCTCTGCCGGTGTATGCGTGCCTTTGAACGCACTAACCAGGGTATAACCTCCGGGGGTTTTTGGCAATTTCATCACCACCGGGCAGTGCATTTCCCCGAAAGGGGCTATATCTATGCTTTGTTTCTGAGACCAAACTACCCTGGACTGTGCATCATAAAATTTGATGGTGACAGCGCCCATTTCTGTCTTTGAGAAATCATTAATGGCTTTGATGGTAAAAAGCAACTGCGCGTCGGGTTCATGGGGTGCAAACCGCTTCATGTAACGCTCGTCGGGGTGATTGATAAAAACTGTCGAGGGTGCAAAAGCATGTTTGAACCATGGCTGCACAGGCTCCGGTTCCAGGTCTTTGATGTTGTTGATATACCCGTCGCCGGTGTAGCCAAAGTTATTGGTGAGGTGGGTAAATGCCAACACACCGGCATGCGCCCTGTCAAATTGCCAGGTGCCATTTAAAACCATTGTTGTGCGCTGCGCATTGGCCGCCAGAGCCAGAAAAATGAGGGAGCATAGCATCATCTGTTTCATATCTGATGTTTTTATAAAGATGCCCTAAAGATGATTTTTCCCGGATTTTCCAGGTGTTCGGTTTTGTTTTTGAATAGCATATCAATCACGGTATACCCCATTTGCTCAAAATCGGTGGTGATGGTGGTAATGCCTTCGGCGATGATTTCCTTGTATGGCGAGTCGTTGTAGCTGATCAGCCCTATGTCGCTACCCAACAGCATTTTCCTGGCTTTGCAGGTTTTTACCAGGCTTACAAAGTCCCTATCATCGAGCAGCAGGTACATATCGCCTGGTTCAATGTCCCTGTTTTTGATACCCCGCAGGAGCTGATAGGGGAGCTGATGTTGCTTGCAAAATGATATAAAACCTTTTTCCAACTCCTTAAATTGCTGTCGCTGATCGTTATGGACAAAATAGATATGTTTGTATTTTTTGATAGCATCGACTGCTTCATTGAGTCCTCGAAGGATGTCCTTTTCGAAATGCTGACACACACTTCGGTATTTTTTGCCATATCGCACAAGTCCCTGATCGATGATGAAAACTTTCTTTTTGGGCAGAATTTTCAATACCTCATCAGTTTCGCTGCTAATGATGGGCACAATCATATATGCCGTGAAATTACCTGCGGCATTTTTGATCAGTGTATCAAAAGCCTTCTGGTTGCCATGATGAAAATAAATATCAATCACTGCGCTGTCGCCTATGCTTTTTTTCATGGCATCGTACAGTACCTCCTTGTATGCTGTCATTTTATCCAGCAGTAAAAAAATATTGTGCCGTTCGGCAATGTCGGTTTTGGCGATGAAATATCCTTTGCCTATGCTGGAAGAGATAATACCTCGGTGCTTCAGCTCGCTGTAGGCAGTGAGCACAGTATCCTGAGAGAGACTGTACTGACTGGTGAGGGCATTTAATGATGGGATTTTATCGCCCAGTTGCAATTTGCCATCTCCAATAGCAGCGATGATCGATTCTACAATCTGCTTGTATTTGGCAGTGCCAGACGCATCATTGATCTTGATTAGCTCCATTATTATCGCATACCTCTAGGTAGTACTATGCAAAAATAATGAAAGTATTGGTAATGGAAATACTCTGCCGGAGTTTTTGTTGAAGCAATCACTGTATTATGGCCGATTCGAAATATTGCTGGGGAAAAAGGCCTCTGTCTTCTGCTGTTAAAACCGCAAAGCCTGTTTTACCGCTGCTGTAGCATTTTGCCCGGGCAATTCAATAGCATTTTTCTAAATAAGCTGCGGCAGTTTTTAATTGTAGTGAAAAAAGTGCCTTCATCACCCGACAACTCGATGCCCCGCTTGTAAACTTAAATTCCTGAAATCGCAAAGGCACATCGAAGGAATGTTGCGGATAAAGGTGTGTATCAAAAACGTACAAATACTGCCCGTTTGAGAGATTCATTGTAATTTGAGCATGGAATACATTTTTAATACCTTTGAAAACCAGACCGATACTTCCCGAGGCACATTTCTTGAAAAGGGTTAATAAAATTCCAACAATGATTAAATATATCCTCGTTCTTCAGTTTTTACTGTGTATTTCACCATTGCTTCCGGCACAAGTCGAAACGGCAGAATGGCCCCAAAAACTGTTCGCCAGTGACAAACCACTCAGGTTTTCTTTGGTAGTGGATATCAAAACGTTGAAAAACGACGAATCGGAAAATCCTGAATATACCAAAGGACAGATGATATGGCACAGGGAAAATGAGGAGGATGTTATCTTCCATATAGAAGCCAGAGCCCGTGGAAAGTCCAGAAGACTGTTTGATTTTTGCCACTTCCCTCCTCTCAAACTCAACTTCAAGAAAAAAGAAGTGGCCGGTACCCTGTTCGAAGGCCAGGATAAACTAAAACTGGTTTCCTACTGTCGGGATGTCGATCTGTATCAAAGCTATGTGTTGCAGGAATATCTCATTTACAAATTGTACAATTGCCTCACGCCAAATAGCTTTCGGGTCAGACTGGCGCACATCACCTACACCGACCTCAATGATAAAAGCAAAGAAGTGACCCGCTACGGTTTCCTGATTGAAGATGATGATATTATGGCGGCGCGCAACGGAGCAGTAATATCAGAAACACTATTACCACACCAGGACCGGTGCGACCTTGCCACCCTGGATATTTTCACACTTTTCCAATATATGATCGGCAATACGGATTGGTGGATTGCTGCGCCTAAAATGCACAATATCAAACTGATCGAGTTCGATGGCAAATTGCCTGTGCCTGTGCCCTACGATTTCGATTATTGTGGAGCCATCAATGCCAACTACGCTGTGCCAACAGCAGACTTGCCCATAAAGAGCGTACGCGAACGCTATTTTATAGGATATTGCCGGGTGCGGGGAGGATATGAAACTACTGTAGCCCTATTCAACGAAAAGAGGAACACGATCTACGACTTGTACCGTCAGTTTGATTTGATCGATGAAAAAAGTAAAAAAATGATACTTGCCTATTTTGACAGGTTTTATAAAACGATAAACAACCCAAAACAACTGGAAAAAAAGATTTACAATAATTGTCAGGTCAGCCACAATCATCTACACCATGCCAGGTAGGCGGTGACTAGTGTTGCATTTCCGAACGCAGGCCGTGCTAAAATGAGACACTTATCCCTGAGTTCTACAACTTGCATGAAAATAACTTTTTTAAAATCCTGCATCCTGGAGCCCACAGGGGAACATATCTCGGCCAAAGTGACACATTGCCCTCCTTCATACAAAAGTTGGTATCGCAATTGGAATCAGCACGGAGAACAATTCCGTATAAACAAACAATTTCAATTTATGAGGCTCAAAGTTGTTATCTTGAAAACAATCCTTTCCGTGGTCGTCCTGATGTTGGCAGTGCCCTGCATCGGATCCAACTTTAAAGATCCCTCCCCTACTGCGCTTTTCGTTGAAACTGAGGCACTTGTTTTTGTATTGCAAATGGATATGGCCAAGGTATTGAATGATAAAAGCAAGGATCCGGAGTACAATACCGCACAATTGATCCAGAAAATGCCCAACAACAAAATTCAATCCTTTAATATTAAAATTAAAGCCCGAGGCAGGACGCGCAGGATCCAGGAAATATGTGAGTTTCCGCCATTAAAAATAAATTTCGAAAAAGAATCGACCAACAATACCATTTTTTCGGGTCAGGACAAGATTAAAATGGTGACCCACTGTCAGGCAATGGAAACCTACCAGAATTTTACAAATCTCGAATACCTGATCTACAAAGCCTATAACCAGCTAACTACGCACAGCTACCGCGTCAGATTGGTGGAAGTTACCTATCAGGACACCAAACAAAATTATCCAGATATAGTAAAAACGGGCTTTTTGATAGAAGATGACGATGAAATGGCCAGTCGTATATCAGGTGAAATCTCGACAAAAAAATATGGAGCTCTGATAGTTGCAACCAAGAGTCCGTGAATCTATTTGTTCTTTTTCAGTTTATGATCGGCAATACAGATTGGTGGATACATACCAGGCACAATGTAGATTTAGTGCAAACCACCCATTTCGGGCTCATCCCGGTGCCATACGATTTTGATTATTCCGGCATCATCAATACCCCCTACGCCACTCCGGCCAACAACTTGCCAATTTCACAGGTGAAAACCAGGTTTATCAAAAACTACTGCCATAATGCTGAGGCGTACAGCGATGCCATTGACCGATTCAACCAACAAAAGACTGCCATTTTAACCATATTTGAGGAAGCTGAAGTACTGGATAAGAAACACAAAAAATCGTCAGTGAAATACATTGAAGATTTTTATGAAATCATCAATGACCCCGTGCAATTTGGCCGCTATCTCGACGAGTCGTGCGAGTTTGTAAATACCATTCCAAATGAAGCCCCAAAGTGATAGAAGAAAAAGTAGTCAGGGATATTAAACTAAATGAAGAGGAGCCTGGGAGCCAGCACAAAAAAAAAAATTAATGAAAGAACGCTAATCCAGCGTTCTACTATGAAATCCAATGTGCTTGATTTAAAGATAAAAAGCAGCCAAAGCAGCTGGAGCCACAAATCCGACTTATGGATTTATTCCTCAAATCATCGGTCGGCAGACTTTATAATTCATTATTTTTTTGAAATACTCTTTAAAGAAGCATGCTTCCTGTCATAAATAGAAAGGTTTCTTAAAGCTTCTTCCAATCTTGCAAAATAATTTTCTCTGGACTTGCTATCAAAAGAAAAATCAGTTCCGGTCTTGGACTGAAAGTTTGGTTGAGTTAAAATTTCCATCGACAAAATGTTTATTACTTTACCTTTTCCACAATCTCATATATAGACAGTAATTTAGAAAAAAGGTTGCTTTGACTTATTAATTTTTAAACTATTTGTAAATTATAGCTCATTATGATACAATCCATTATACAAATAGTGCAATACACTAAAACATTCGCAAAAACTGCCTGAGGCCTTTTTATACAATAATCAGACCAAAACAAAGCGTGATTAGCGAAGAATAGAAACCGTGCCTTTGATTGAAAAACCGGTATAACTGATGGCATAAAAATAAACGCCGGAGGGTTCATTAAGACCAGACCACCTAAATGCCCGATCTTTGGAGCTAAATACCTCTTTGCCCCATCGATTGTAGATGCTGACCTGCTGAAACTGGCGGGAGCAGTTATCGCCCGGAAGGTTGGGGATATAAAAACTTTTGTTGATTTCATCTTCAGGATTGGGCGTGAAGACATTCGGCGGATGAAAATCATAATCGATCTGCTCATCGCCCACTACAATGACCAAATGCAAAGAATCTGATTGAGAAACCAGACATTTTTCGTCTGCTACTACCATAACGAAGGTGTACACGTCGCGACCATAAGATGCTGAAAGGAGGTCACAGTTCGTTTGCCAAAAAAAGTCTGACTCCACCAAGCCAACAGCACTTTTGTCATCAAATACCACACCCAACTCCGCAAGGTTGGTACGGTCGGCCATGGTAAGCCTGAGCAGATCGCCATCAGCATCTACCCCCGATATCGAAATTTCCACGGCATTTCCGGCATCTATAAATATGGTATCTATGGCAGGCTGACCATTTACCAAAAGCTCAGGAGCAGAATTGATTGGTTCGTCCACCAGCAATACCAGCCTAAGCGTATCGGCATTGGACACCTTGCACTTATCGGCATCTTCGGCGATGAACAGAATTTCATAGCTGTCATTTTGTCCAATGTTGACGTCATCGCATCCTATTTTCCAAGTTAGTTGACTTTTTATATTGCTTTTGCCGGAAGTATCCGCAAAGGTCATACCGAGCTCCCGCAGATCAAAACCTACTCCTACAGCCGCAAGCCATAATTGATCATTTTGATCTGCATCGCGGGCCTGCACTTCAACAGATATATTGTCCAATATCCTCACAGTCCTTTCCCGATCGACCGGGCTATTGTCCACCAGCACGATAGGCAAATTGTTTTCAGGTAACCCGATCCTGACATGCAAGACAATACTATCACGGTTGTCAACTGCACATTGATCCAGGTCATCTACGAATAGTTTTATGCTAAAATCATTTTTAATGGCAAATGGATATATACTGCAATTGGTATCCCAATTCAACTGAAACCTGATTTTTCCTTCGCCATAATACGTCGTGTCTATTTCTATCCCAAAATCATCCAACTCGAAGCCCTCCCCTTCGGCAAAGAGCATAAGACTATCTCCGTCTGCATCTGTGGCTTCAAAGTCAACTGTGACCACGGTACCTTCGAGATAGCTTGCCTCTATGGTTTTCTGAGCGGGGAGGGTAAATTTTGGTGCCTTGTTGGGCGGAGGCTCGACCACCACCACAAGTCTGAGGGTGTCCATGAGGGGTAGAGGGCAGGTGAAATCCTCAGCGATTATATCAATAATGGCCGGCATGCCCGGCACCACCGGACAATCGGGTAGACAAAATTGGAAAACTGCGCTATCAGTTGGTTGGGAGATTACACCAACATCATTCACAAAAAAGGAGGAAACCTCTTGCTCGAAATTGACGGGTACTGCGCGCATCTTTACGGACTGACTTCCATCGCCATCGGACACCTTGAATTCGAGACATTTTTCATCACCAGCACTGATTCGTACCGTATCTGTTGCATTGGAATACACACTGGTTCCCGGAGTTTTCACACTGATGACAGGAGGTGTTCCGGGCATGGGGCAATCGATTACAAAAAGCTGAAAGTCGCGAAACACACTGCCAATTTTCTGTCCATCTCTATACTCATCGCAACGTACGGAAAACACAAATAAACCTTCTTCTGAAGGTGTAACTCTTAAAAACCCCTTGTTATCGATCATGAGGGTAGGATTTCCCGGGATTTGATATTCGCTATTGATGCCGGGTATCCAGGTGACCAAAGGATGAGGTGCCGGAGACGGAACGGGCAATGGCGCTAAAACCGAGGTATTGAAAGGGGTCACCAAGGTATAAACCAAGGAATCGCCATCGTCGTCAACACCTCTGAAATCCACATAATAGAGCCGGTTGACACAGGCATAATCACTTAAAGGAGGAAATAATCTCGGCGTGGTATTGCGATACGCTTCACCATCTTTTCTGATAGGGGGAAATTCGATATAAAAGGTTTGTCCGGTTTCCTGAGGTCTTAGAATGTTGTTGATGATATTATTTCGACAACACCTTTCCCAAACCATATAGTACCCTTCGACATCAGAAAACAATTCTGGGTCGAGGGTGGCCTCCGTGGAATAGATGAGTCGGTTGGTTACCAGCTTGTCGTTGGTGCATACCGGATTGGAATAAGGCACATAGCTTTCGCCTTGCAGCCTCATGGTGACAGAACGTACAAACACATTGTCCCGTTTTCGGAAGATCGAAGCATCCACCTGCAGATCTTTGGCTCTGGCGTCGCCATTGACCACATCGAAATATTGAATCTGCCGGAAAAGATACCTGTCTCCTTCAATATGACGTATCTCAAATTCCCCACCTACAATATGCGTGGCCGGGGCAATAGGGCTTGCCCACAAAACCAGTAATTCAACAATAAGCAACAGGACATACCTTTTCATCTGGTGGTAAATATCGACAGTACCAAAATATGATAAAAATAATCTCCTGACAAACGATTATGTTTAACTTTGTCGCCGATAAATGGGTATGAAAAACAAAATAGTGGAAAATGTTACGATCGGGTCAATAGCGGCAGAAGGTAAATGCATAGCCCGAATCGATGGACAAGCGGTATTTGTGGAAGGTGTCGCTCCGGGCGACGAAGTAGATCTTTTGATCATCAAAAAAAAGAAAACTTATCTGGAAGGTAAAGTGCTAAAAATCCATACCTACTCGCCCGTGAGGACAGCACCCTTTTGCGATCATTTCGGACTTTGTGGTGGCTGCAAGTGGCAACATGTAGCATACGAGCATCAGCTGTCAGCCAAAAGGCAGCAGGTAATAGACAATTTTGAACGTATAGGAAAGTTGACCTTCCCACCGGTGAATAGCATAATCGGAGCGGAACATACAAGGTACTACCGAAACAAATTGGAATTCACTTTCAATCATAAAAGATGGCTTAGTCATGAAGAAATTAAGTCGGATGAAACCATAAACCGAAACGGACTGGGATTTCACATTCCCAAACAATACGACAAAATTGTAGATATAGAAAAATGCTATCTGCAACGCGATCCTTCAAACGAAATTCGCAACAAATTGAAAAACTTTGCAAATGCCATGCAATTGAGCTTTTACAATGTAAACGAATTTGAAGGTTTGCTGCGCAATCTGGTGGTGCGAACCAGCAGCACCGGCCAACTGATGGTAATCGTGCAATTTGGCGATACTGACACCCAGGGCACCACTACGGTCATGGATTTTTTGCGGGAAAATTTCCCGGAAATTGACTCTCTTTACTATGTGGTGAACCTGAAAAAAAACGAGACCTTTCACGACCAGGAGCTCATATTGTACCATGGCAAGGGTTTTATAGAAGAGACTATTGATGGGCTTACCTTCAAAATCGGCCCAAAGTCTTTCTTTCAGACCAATACCGAACAGGCGCAAAAATTATATGCCAAAGCGCTGGAAATGGCCAGACTGGAGGGAACGGAAACGGTGTATGATCTCTATACCGGCACCGGCTCAATTGCATGCTTTGTTGCCAAAAAAGCCAGAAAAACCATAGGCATTGAAGAAATAAAAGAAGCCATAGACGATGCCAAACTCAATGCATCCGGCAATCATCTGGATAATTGCACCTTTGTGACTGGTGATATTAAGGAAACGCTGAACCAGGAATTTTTTCAAAAGCATGGCGCTCCGGATGTCATCATTACCGATCCGCCGCGAGCAGGGATGCACCCTGAGGTGATAGAAGCTATTATCAATGCCTGGCCTCATCGGATTATTTATATCAGTTGCAACCCGGCAACACAGGCCAGGGATCTGATGAGGCTTACAGAAATTTACGATATCGAAGAAGTTCAGCCTTTCGATATGTTCCCGCATACCCATCACCTTGAAAATATTGTATCACTAAAACGCAAAAATTGAATGGACATCAGTAACGACCCCGAGCTTAGTGGCAAATATCTGGGGAAAATTTCACAGGATTTTGTAATCGTAGCTGACCACATCAAAGAAGCCTCATATCAAATCAGGAAGCGAGGGTTTTCCGATTATCCTGTATTTGTCGTAAGCAAAGAAGATATACCCATCGGTCAGCTATTGTATAAAAAAGAAGATTTTGGAACGGAATTAAATTATTTCGTAACCTATATCGATGAGTTTATTGAGCGCAAGATTTTACTTAAGGATAAGGTGGAGGATTTTAAAGAAGCATATAAAAATCCGGAAGAATTTTGTTGTTTGTTCGTCATTGACGGTGAGTTTACAAGGTTTGTATTTATCCCCTATCCCGAAGATTAATTTCTGATGCGGAATCCTAGTGAGGAATCGGTCGGTATTTCGACATATTCCAGGCGATCGACGCGACCCCATCCCGGCCCTTGCTTGCAGATGTTCAAAAACTCCATTAAAACCACTTGTGTTTGCTCAGCTTCTATTTGCACTGAGCCGTCCTGGAGATTTTTTACAAAACCGGAAACGTCCAACCTGGAGGCTGCTTTGGCAACAAAAGCGCGATAACCAACTCCTTGCACCCTTCCGCTTACCTTAATAGCATATCGACAGCGCTGACACACAACTATAAGCGTTGTTGCATTTCCTGCATAATTTCCACTCCGGCAGAAACACCGAGACGATCGGCGCCGGCATCTATCATTTTGAGGGCGGTATCAAGATCGCGAATGCCACCGGAGGCTTTTACACCAATATTGGAATGGATGGTAGCTCTGATCAATTTGATATGGTCTATCCTGGCGCCTGCGGGAGCAAAACCAGTAGATGTTTTTACAAAGTCGGTACCAGCATCCTGGCACATGAGTGATGCTTTTACGATTTCCTCATCGCTAAGATAGGCTGTTTCTATGATCACCTTCATGAGGCAATTGCGCTCGTGGATCAGTTGAGCGCATTTGGCCAGTTCGATCTTAACCCAGGGCATGTCAGATTTAAACGCCGATATATTCATGACAATGTCCAGTTCGTTGGCCCCGTTGTCAATGGCCAAATTGATCTCATCCAGCTTGTTTTCGGTCATTTGGTAACCCAGCGGAAAACCAATAACGGTGACCAACTGAATACCATGCTTTTTTATTTGCCTGGCAGCTTTCTTTACCCAAAAGGTAGGTACGCAAACGCCCAAAAATTCATATTCGATTGCTTCCTCGACAAGTTGATCAATGTCTTTGCCTGTCAAGGTGGGTTTGAGTGCGGTGTGCTCGATAAATCGCTTTAAATTACGCATAGATCAATTTGGTAAATCAGGGATTTGTATAAATTTTGCTATGCCCATCGGGAAATAGCAACTTTTGCCCAGCCGTAAGAAAGCACAAAGATGATATGCAAAAATTATATTAGAAAATTGAAACCGGTTTAATTGATCAATTATTTCATCAATGGGACATTCCGCATTCCTTACAAAATTTCTTCTTGCCAGCCGGTCTTTTCTTGGGCTTTTTCTTGTGTCCGAAGTAAGTTGGATCTGAGTACCGGGGCTTTTGGAGCTCCTTTTCCATCCTGGCATTCTTTTTTGCATTGGCTTCCATTCGCTGCTTGTATTCTTCGACCTTTTGATCAAACTCGCCATTGAGTGTTTGCCTGGATTTCTTTTGCTTACTTTTCGTTTTTTGTGACTCTGCCGAATACGTGGCGCCACGATCAAACCCCGGCTTCGCTTCATTCGGTGCTTTACCTTTATTGGTATCTTTTTGCTGTGCCATTGCCACAGTCAGGGTGAAAATCGAAAAGAAGAGAATCAAGTAAAACTTCATACACCTGCATTTATATTGAATAGCTCCCCCGATTGGGCAGGGATGCCTTGTTTGCTATCAAAATAACCCAATAAGTACGTTGATATTGTAAGGAAAATGAATTTTAGCTTATGCCACTTCCATTGCCGACAGCCTGCTCGGGTGAAATAAATACCAGTTTTCCGTCGCTGTCTTCGGCGAGCAAAATCATGCCGTGCGATTCGATGCCCATAATTTTGCGAGGTGCCAGGTTGACCAATACCGTCACCTGACGACCAACTACCTGCTCCGGTTCGTAATACTTGGCTATGCCGCTCACCACCGTTCGTTTGTCAATACCGGTATCCACCAGCATTTTTAGCAGTTTGTTGGATTTTTCCACCTTTTCGGCTTTCAGTATTTTGCCTACCCTCATGTCCATCCTCATAAAGTCATCGTAGTTGATGATCTCCTTCATAGGCGCAACCGCAGGCGCCTGGGCATTTGCTTTTGTATTTTGTTCCAAGGTGCTTTGTAGTTTTTCGATTTGACGTTCAATTTCTTCATCTTCGATTTTGGCAAATAATAATGCTGCCTCACCAGCTTGGCGGCCAGCAGCCATCAGATCAACAGATCCGGCTGCATCCCACAGCAATTTTTCCATACCCAACATTGTGAATATCCGGGCAGAGGTAAAAGGCAGAAATGGCTCACCAAGGATGGCCAGGTTGGCGACAATCTGTGTGGCGAGGTTCATGATGGTAGCCACCCGCCCGGGATTGGTCTTGATCAACTTCCATGGTTCCGATTCGGCAAGGTATTTATTTCCTACCCGCGCCAATTCCATATAGTTGCTCATTGCTTCCCTAAAGCGGAAGGCATGAAGTGGGCTTTCGATGCCACCGGGAGCATTTTTTATCGTCCGGATCAGATCCTGGTCAATATCAAACAATTCGCCTCGTTCCGGCACGATACCTTGGTAGTATTTTTCCAAAAGCACCATTACCCTGTTGACGAAATTGCCCAATATGGCTACCAATTCATTATTATTCTTGGCCTGAAAATCCTTCCAGGTAAAATCGTTGTCTTTGGTTTCGGGGGCATTGGCACAGAGCGTATATCTGAGCACGTCTTCTTTGTCTTTGAAATCCTCCTGAAATTCATGCAGCCACACTGCCCAGTTGCGGGAAGTGGAAATCTTGTTGCCCTCCAGGTTTAGGAATTCATTGGCTGGTACATTTTCAGGTAAAATAAACCCACCATGCTCGCGTAGCATGCTTGGGAAAATAATGCAATGAAAGACAATATTATCTTTACCTATAAAATGCAGCAAACGCGTGTCTTTGTCCATCCAGTATGGTTTCCAGTCTCTATTGTGTTTCAGAGCCCAATCTTTTGTGGCAGAGATATACCCGATTGGTGCATCGAACCATACGTACAATACCTTACCCTCTGCACCCGGCACCGGCACCGGAACACCCCAATTGAGGTCTCGTGTTACGGCCCTGGGCTGCAAGCCCTGATCGAGCCATGACTTGCACTGTCCATAAACATTGGGCTTCCATTCCTTATGTTCATTTAGAATCCACTGGCGCAGCCAAGGTTCGTATTCATCCAGAGGCAAATACCAATGTTTGGTTTTTTCAACACTGGTTTTGAGCCGCTCAGCATAGACTTGGGGTCGATCAGCTCTGATGGACTCAGGGTCGAGCCGCAATTTTCGCATTGGTCGCCATACGCGTCAGGATGCCCGCACTTTGGGCAGGTGCCGCTAATGTACCGGTCGGCAAGAAACTCCTTTTGTTCTTCGTCATAATATTGGTCAGATTCTATTTCCCTGAAAACCGACTTATCATTGAGCGTAGTAAAGAAATCGGAGGCTGTCTGGTAGTGCGTAGCATTGGACGTTCTGGCGTAAATATCGAAACTAATGCCGAACTCCTCAAAAGATTTCTTGATCAGGGCGTTGTAGGTATCGGCAATTTCCTGTGGTGTTTTGCCTTCTTTTTTTGCTCTGATGGTGATGGGCACCCCATGCTCATCTGACCCGCAAACAAAAATTACGTCTTCCTTCTTTGACCTCAGGTAACGAACATAAATATCGGCAGGGATATACACTCCGGCCAAATGCCCGATATGGATAGGTCCATTGGCATAGGGCAATGCAGATGTAATGGTGTGTCTTTTAAAAATCTTGTCAGGCATATATCAAAAATTTTTGCAAAGATAGGTATTACCCCTTTGAAGAAATAAAATGCCAGTGAATAATTGACACAATTATGAAATGGCGGGAAGGTGGATTTCGTAGATCGTGTTTTTCCTGGCCTTTTTCAATCTGATGGTGCCGCCCATTTTTTCTACCGCTATTTTAGCGGTATACACTTCCAGGCCGGTGCCCCCCGCTCTGGGGCTACCTTTATAAAAAATATTAAATACCTTATCCTCATCACCACATTGAATTCCAAAACCATTGTCTTCAAACGATAGGAGTAATTGCCCGTCGACATACTCCGATCGGATTTTGATCATTGATTCGCTCCTGTCTTTGTATTGTACAGCACTGCGCATCATGTTTTCGACAATCTGATCGAAAAGATGCACATCTCCCCTCCATTTATCTTTGGCCAACAGTTCGGTGATGATATCGATGTTTAGTTCTACTGATAGATCGTACAGGCCATTGGCTGTTTTCATGATCTGCTTTACCGGATCAAAGACTTCATACACCGGTTTCTTTTGGTAGGTTTCATGCACTTCTATCAAGCGATACAATACATTGTTCAGATTGTTGGACACCTTGTGCAAGGTATTGAAGTACACGACAGCTTCAGGGTCTTTGCATTCCATTACGCCAAGGTTGATGATGCCCTGCATGGTGGCGATGGGGCCGCGCAGATCGTGTGAGGTTTTATAAATGAACTGATCCAGATCTTTGACTGCCTTTTCCAGCTCGTGGTTAGACCGGTCTAGCTCGCGTGTTCGCTCTTGTACCTTTAGATCAAGATCGATGTTGATGTTTTTTAAAACCTGATTTTGATTTTGAATGGTGATTTGTGCCTCGGCCAGCTCGTCATTTTTCTTTTCCAGATTTTTCTTTTGGGCTTCTATTTTACTATTGCTTTCGTTGAGTTGCTTGTTTATTCTGCTGGTTTGAGCATAGTTTCGGAATATGACCACAATCAGCGCGGTGCTTAATGCCAGAATGGACAAAAGGAACAAACTAAATAGTTTGCCTTTGGAAATGCGCTCATCTTTATCGGCTATTTTTCTTTGCGCTTGTTCTTCTATGGTAGCTATCTGCACACTGGCCAGGTTGTTGGCCAACTCTTCATTGAATATGCTGTCTTTCATCAATGAAAATTTCTTCTGATAGTAAAAGGCACTATCGAGCATATTGCGCGCCTCGAAGATGGATGCATACAGGCCATAGTTGTTTTTTATCCTGTTTTTGTCTTTCAGGTTTATGAGCTGAGCCTGGCTCCGCTCGAGGTAATTGATGGCCAGACTGTATTTTTCTTCCTGAAAGGCGATTTTTGCCAGCAGATAATAGTTTGTCGATTCCAGCTTTTTATAATCGTTTTTTACACTTTCTTCTATGGACAAGTTGAGGTAGTACTTGGCAGAGTCGTACTCGTAATGAGATATAAAAACCTGTGAAATACCCCCGTAGGCATAGCCCACGCGAAACATTTGATTGTGCTTGTTGGCCAGTCGTATGGCCGTTTTAAAGTGTTCCAGCGCTTTGTTTTTACTCTCCTCACCCAGCAATTCGGCATAGGCATACCCGATATTGATATAGTTGATGACGCTGTTGGCCGTATCCTTGGTTTCAAGCTTTAGTTTCAGAGATTTTTCATAATACTCCAATGCCCGAAGCGGATCATCGATTTTATAATAAATGAGCCCTATATTGTTGTAAGACACGCTGAGATCGTGCCCGTCATTTTCCAGTTCTTTTATGGCCAGCGACTTGGTGTGATACTCTAATGCACGATCGTATAAATTCAGCTCGTAATAAACCGACCCCAAACCGGTATATGCTGAGCTTAGCGTTGAGTATTTTTTAATTTTCTCACAGATAATCAGGCTCCTGTTAAATTTGTTTAAAGCCTCCTGATAGGCGCCTTTGTGTTTGTAATAATAGCCCAACTCGACCAAAAACGAAGCAAGATAGGAGCTGTCTCTTTCGGCCAGGGCATATTCCAGTCCCTGCTGTGAATACTTGAAGTATGACTCTGTATCCAAAAATGATAGCTCATAAGATATTTTTTGTAATGCCTCCAACTTTTTCTGCCCTTTCAGGCGGGGAATGATTTCTTCAAGGCTGTCGATTCTGGATTGAGCAAGAGAAATTGCACTTTGGAAAGTACCAAGCAAACAAAAAAATATTAATAAATATTTGAAAAATACAATTTTAAATTTTAATCCGCTACCCTGGCTCATCCTAATCTATTATAAAAAGAAGGTAAAGTTTTCAAGAAAAAAGAAATTTATGAAAGAACAAAATCATTTTTCCATTAAAAAACCTGTGGTTAATAGCTATTTGATTCTACTTGCGATATGCTACCTATTCCAGGTGGCGTCTACACCAAACTTATAATCAATTACTAAAAGAGTATAACAAACAATAAAAAATGTACTGTGAAAAGTTTTAATTGCATTTTTCAATGTTTTTATATAATTATTTTGAGATTTGGAGAAAAAGTATTACATTTGACATGTCATAACACAACAAAAAATACTTAAACTCTAGGCTAACTTAAAACATTATTAAAATGAAAACTAAACTTTTAACAATCGCTCTTTTCTCAATTATGTCCCTATCTTTCATGGCTTGCAGCGAAGATGAAGTTGCACCTGCCAAAGATGTATCTATCGAACAATCGGTTGCTGATTGCGAATGCGAAGGTGGCTTGCTAGATAGGGAACGTCCTAATTAATTTTAGTTTAGTTTTTTTTATTGCCATTAAAAATAATAAAAATAATACTAAAATGAAATCCTGGCTTGAAAATCAAATTATATTGTTTTTCTTATAGTCCTGATTTTTGGCAAACATTCGATCTCTGATCCAATAGACCCCGCCCTCCCCTTTGGATATTTTTTAATATTGAATCAAATTGAGAGATTGATATTGCATAAAAACAAAAAAAGCCCGAAGCATCGGGCTTTTTTGTTTTTTATGCATAGCCGCCTTCACAGCGTCATATCGGTAACATGGTGGTATTGATTGAAAATGATACTCCACAAAATTTTAGTTTCTAAGCTGACCCTATTTAAACTAACATTTATCCTGATTTGCGTAGCATAGCTAAAAATGCACAGCCCGAGTGTTTTTAAAATTATCGGTCAAATTGGTATATTAGCCGATCATTATTTTATTGATCATCAAATCATTAAACCACAATAATGGAGGAAAGGAAGCTAGGCTTGCTGGTACTGCTCATGTCATTTTTTTGTTATCACGCGATAGCACAGGGCAAAATAAAATTTGACAAGCTAACAGTAGAAAACGGACTATCTCAAAGCAACATTAATTATATACTGCAAGACGACCAGGGCTACATCTGGTTTGCCACCAATGGCGGTCTCAACAGATTTGACGGAACTGGTTTCAAAGTATTCACACACAACAAGTTTGATTCCTCGTCGATATCAAACAACATCGTCAATCATATCTACCTCGATCAGCAAAACAAGCTTTGGTTTTCTACACAAAATGGACTAAATCTCTATGACAGATCGTCGGAAGCGTTTATGAGCTACAAAAGTGAAATCCAAACGAGCCAGGGACTTAGCAGCAACCATATCACCTGTACCATCGAAGACAAGCTGGGCTACTACTGGATAGGCACCGCTGGTGGTGGCCTAAACAGGTTTGATCCAAAGACCAAAAAGTTTAAGACCTATAAACACAACGACAAAAACCCGGAAAGCATAAGTTCCAATAGCATAAGCTGCATGGTAAAAGACAAATACGGCTTTCTCTGGGTTGGAACAGCCGATAATGGCCTCAATATGCTTGACCCGGAAAGTGGCAAATTTCTCCGATATGTAAAATCAGAAATCAGCGCTGATGGCGCCACACTGAGCAGCAATCAAATAAAAGCCATCTATGAAGACAACGAAGGCGATCTCTGGATAGGAACAACTGCCGGCTTGAACCTGCTAAAACCAAAAACTGGAAAAGAAGCCTCAATAGACGGGATGAAATCATAAAACCCCTAAGCGCCATTACCCGAAGTAGCATCCTGAGCATTTATCAGGGCAATTCCGGACTATTATGGTTTGGTACGGCAGATAACGGACTGGGCTACTGGGACAAATACACCAAGGCTGCAGGCTCCTATATGATAGACCCAAATAGCGAAACATCGATACTCAGCAACAATGTCTCATCGGTAATGGATGACAAATCGGGCATATTATGGATCGGTACCAATGCCGGCATCAGCATAATAGACCGCCAAAGCGACCGCTTTACCTGGCACAAGCGCACCCCCGGCCTTGCAAATACCATGAGCAGCAACAATATCCAGTCTATTTACAAAGAAAACAATGGGGTATTGTGGCTGGGCACCTTCGACAAGGGCCTGATCAAATATGACCCCAGTACCGAAATATACACCAATTACCTGTACGACGACTATCTGGTAGAAGGAGAAAGTATCACACGAAGAAATAGGATATTGAGGAAATTTGATCAACGAAAAACCGCAAAAAAACCAGACCGTATACACTATCTTTCGCACAACAGGATATATGCACTGCACCGCGATTTGAACAAAAGGCTTTGGATAGGTACAGGTGGTGGCGGCCTCAACGTAATGAACATTAACACAGGCAACATCACCAAATACAACTATGACCCGGAAGATGAAACCAGCTTGAGCAGCGATTATATAAGATGCATATATGAAGACCGCAAAGGCAGGGTGTGGATAGGTACGGAAGATGCCGGACTCAATCTTTTTGAAAAGGGTAAATTCACCCGGTTTGTAAGCGATAAAAATGACATTTTTACATTGGGCGGCAATGATGTACGTGCAATTGTAGAAGATGCCAGGGGCTACCTATGGATAGCGACTTTTGGCGGTGGTTTGAGCAAATTCGATCCCCAAGAAAATAAATTTACCCGATTTTTTCATATCGAAGACAAGCTCAACAGCCTGAGCAGCAATTCGATATACTCGATGCTACTCGATGCCAACGACAAGCTATGGATCGGTACCGCCGAAGGGCTAAACATGCTGGACGTATCGACCAACAGGTTTGAACAATTTAGCCGCACCAACCTTTTGCTCTCCAATTCTATATATGCCATACTCGATGACCAACAAGGCAATCTTTGGGTAAGCACCAACAACGGCATATCGAGATTGAACAAAAGCACCATGGCCATTAAAAACTACGACAGTGAAGACGGACTGCTGAGTACCGAATTCAACATAGGTGCCGCACACATGACCGGCAATGGAGAAATGCTCTTCGGTGGCATCAACGGATATTGCACCTTTTTCCCGGACGAAATCACCGACAATCTGTACAAGCCTGATATACTGATCACTAACTTTAAAATACTGAATGAAGAAGTGCCTGTTGGCGACAAAGGTTCGCCACTGCAAAAACATATTTCTGAGACCGACACCATCATTTTGTCATACAAAGACGTTTCTATTTCTTTCGAATTTGTAGCCTTGAATTTTACGGATTCGAAGAAAAATAATTACGCATATAAAATGGAAGGGCTTGAGCCCAATTGGAACTACGTAGGCAGTAGAAGGTTTGCCAACTACACCAATCTGCAACCAGGAGATTATACCTTTAGGGTGAAAGCTTCCAACAATGACGGTATCTGGAACGAGCGCGGCAAATCAATATATATCATTGTAAAGCCTCCTTTTTGGCGAACTTGGTGGTTCTATTCGTTGGTGACTGTGTTTATATTAAGCTCCATCTTCCTGACCATACAGATCAGGACCAGAAAGTTGCACAGATCCAAAATTGCCCTTGAAGACCAGGTAAAATCGCGAACCCGGCAAATAGAATCTCAAAACACAGTACTGGAGCAGGCCAATAAAGAAATCCTGAATCAAAAAAATGAAATAGAAGTTCAGAATAAATTGCTCAACGAGCAAAATGCAGAAATATCTCAGGCCAAAAAGAAATTGGACAAATCAAACCAGGAGCTCATCTCCATCAATGCCAATCTGGAAAATATCGTCGCCGATCGGACTTCGAGTTTAAAGTTTATGAATGACAAGCTCATAGTGGCCAACAACGAACTCGATTTGTTTATCTATCGCGCCTCGCACGACCTCAAAGGACCTATAGCCAGATTGCTGGGCATGACCCTGCTGGCCAAAATGGACAACAAAGACGAAGTGCTCAAAGAATATATAGAACTGATAGAAAAAGGCGCGCTGGATATAAACAAAACCCTGAACAAACTCAACAATATCCATTTTATCAACCGTGAGCTGATCACCAGGGAAGAAATTGATTTTGACAAAGTGATGAAAGAGTGCAGGTCTTCATTGCTCAATTTAATTGATGACGACGATCTTGCCATCGACTTGTCTATGGAATCTGGTTTTTCGTTGAAAAGTGATTATATACTCATAAAGATCATTATGGAAAATCTTCTGGAAAATGCTATCATTTTTAAAAAAACGAAGAAAGCAGAAATCAAAGTTGAACTGAAATCATCGAGGAAATCCATCATAATAAGTGTAGAAGACAACGGCCTGGGCATCATCAAAGAGCAGCATGGCAAAATATTCGAAATGTTTTATCGCGGTTCGGAGCGGTCCAAAGGCAATGGACTTGGGCTGTACCTGGTGAGAAAGGCAGTGGAAAAACTAAATGGAAAAATCGAAGTCGAAAGCCAAGAAGGTAAATATGCCTGTTTCACCATCTTATTCCCAAAAGTAATTGTACCCAAAGAATTGGAATCGCTGGTAAATTAAGTGCTTATTTGGCCATGAGCACTATGATAGAGCGATCACTCACATTCACCATCTTCTTGTCGATGATGGTAGCCTCGCTCAGCGCCCTGAAATCATCTGGCGATGTGAGCGACGTATCGATAATTTTGTGCCATTGAAACCCTTTTAATTCTGGGATTTGAAATTTCAGGCTCTTCCAAAATGCATTCACCATCACGTGGATAGTTTCACCGGCACCGGGGTGCAATAGCGTAAAGGCGAGGCTTTGGGAATTTTCAGACCAGTCAGGCTTGTTGATTTCTACACCGTGCCAGGTAATGTGCGGTTCGTCGAGATCTTCAAATGAGGCAAGCAAATCTTCGATTTTGAAAATCTCCTTTTCTTGGGTAAAGGCAATCAATCCCCTGACAAATTTGATCAGATCGGCATTTTTTTCCACCAAATCCCAGTCAAACCAGCTCAGCTCATTATCCTGACAATACGCATTGTTGTTGCCTTTTTGGGTACGTCGCACCTCGTCTCCCATCAGTAGCATGGGTGTACCCTGCGAAAAGAAAGTCAGCGTAAGAAAATTCTTGATCTGACGCAAGCGTAGCGCATTGATGTATGGATCGCTTGTCTCCCCTTCCACACCGCAGTTCCAGCTGTAATTCACATCTGACCCATCGCGACCATTTTCCAGGTTGGCATCATTGTGCTTCACATTGTACGACACCAGGTCATTGAGTGTGAATCCGTCGTGACATGCCACGAAATGAATGCTACGATTAGGCTCTCTGTTCGGATCGATATAAATATCGGGGCTGGCCATGATTTTGGAAGCAAATTTAGAAACCAATCCCTTGTCACCTTTTATAAACCGCCGCACATGGTCGCGGTATTTTCCATTCCATTCGGCCCACCGATCGCCAATAAATGTACCCACCTGATAGAGTCCGGCGGCATCCCAGGCCTCGGCAATTATTTTGGTGCCGGCCAGTACCGGATCCGATTCTATCTCCCAAAGCACAGGCGGATTCTTTAGCGGTTCGCCAAACTCGTCGCGAGACAGCACAGAAGCCAAATCGAAGCGAAAGCCATCGACGTGATATTCCGTAACCCAACTCCGAAGACAATCCATGATCATCCGCTTTACGATAGAGTGGTTGGCATTGACCGTATTGCCGCAACCGGAATAATCCAGATAGTTGCTTTTCTCTTTATTCAAGATATAATATGCCTTATTTTCCAGCCCTCTGAATGAAAGAATCGGCCCATCGATACCACCTTCTGCCGTATGGTTAAATACCACATCAAGAATCACTTCTATGCCAGCTTTATGCAGTGCCTTCACCATTTGGCGAAATTCATCGGCCACCTGGGTAGGATCGGTACTTTTACTATAGCCGGCATGGGGGGCAAAAAACGAAATTTGACTATAACCCCAATAGTTGGTATTGCCGGGCTGCGCATCTTGCTCATCGAAAACTGCACGGGCATCAGCTCCACAGCAGTAATGCCCAGGGATTTTAAGTACGGGATTTTTTCTATCAGCCCCAGATAGGTACCTCGCTTAAGTTCTTCAACACCCGAATTTTCATTTTTAGTAAAACCACCCACATGCATTTCGTAAATGATGGTGGTGGAATAAGGTCGATGAAGAGGGCTGTCGTGTTCCCAATCAAACTGATATGGATCTATGACGACAGACTTGAGGGCCTGGCCAAAATTGTTTCCCGGGCTCTTGGCTGCTTGCCTCGAATAATTTTTATGACCGGCCAATGCCCTGGCGTAAGGATCGACCAGAAGCTTGTTTTCGTCAAACATATCGCCCGGTGTTGGATTTTTTGGTCCATATGCCCGGTATCCGTATAGCTGGCCATGTTTGAGGCCGGGAATAAAAATATGCCAATAGTAAAAGGTCCTGTTTTTGTGCGGGTCGAGCGTTATGACCTCCGCAGGGACGGCATCATCTTCGTTGTCGAACAGCAGCAAATCGAGCTGGCGGGCGTTTTTGGAAAATATACTGAAATTAACCCCTTCAGCATAGCAGGTGGCTCCCAGGGGATTGCTATTACCGTGGGGAATATTGACAAAACTTACCATAAGTTATTGTGGTCTCCAATTAGTAAAAAGGCAAGATTCGAAAAATTATCGACTAATAAAATGTTTGGACTAAATCAATGAAATGAATCTCTCATAGTATTTGTTCAGGTTTTCGAGATGGCCAGCTTTTACCTGTTTTTTATCTATTCTAATAAACTTTGCTAAAGACTGTACGTCGGCCTGCTCATAAGCCGCCTTGCCGGTGATGGCAGCACCAAAAGCCGAGGCCTGCTTCAGATCGGTGAGAAAAAATTGAGAATCGGGATAGAAAGCAGTCAGGAGGGCATTATAACTGTCGTTTTTGGCAAAGCCTCCTTCGGTAAACACATTCATGCCCGGGGTGATGCCGGCCCTGTCAAACGATACTTTGGTTTGGATGGCAAGGGAAAGGTTGAGCACCGCCAGTGCCTCTTCGTAATGATGAAAAAAACCGGGGATTAGCCTTCCACTCCGGATATCTTCTAGAGCATACACCTGATCCCCATCCACTACACGAGCCTCTGATTCCGGAAACTGTCCTATCCCTTTGGCCACACTGGGCAAAATAAATTTAGTTTTATCGTCTATGATTTGCTGAACCAGCTGCTCGTTAAAAGCAGGAAAATCGGTTCTTTTATGAATTTTTTGTAATATTTCTGCATAAAATTCAAACTCCATGCCCCCGAGGAAAATGGCTGTTTTTACCGGTCTTCCGAAGGCATTCAAATTGTAGAAAACCACTTTCCCCAGTTCATCCTTCTCAAATCTCACCTGATCCTTTTCGTTCATAATCACACACCAGGTTCCTGTCGAATTGAGCAGAAATGGCGATTGCTCGGAAATGAGATACGGCAACATGGAGGCATTGGAATCATGAATGCCAACGGTAACCAGCGTGTCGCCGTGCAAACCGGTCTGTAGGGCTATCTCCGGCTTAATGGTGCCCATCACATCCCATGGGTTTTTGATGACTTTTGGCAGGAGATTTCTAATATGAAGTTTATCTGCCACCTGCGACCAATCACTTTGTTCAAAATCCCAAAGATAAGTATGGTTGCCGGCATAGGTCGGGTCTGCGCAAACCTCGCCTGTAAGCCAATGGCCAAAAAACTGCGGATAGAACAAAAGGTGCTTCGCTTGCGCGAATTGTTCAGGGAATTTTTGTTGCGAAAAGTAAATCCCTTTGGCAGGATTGATCAGCAAATTGAAATTGGGCGTCGCAGTGCTAGACTGCAATGCGATGGGATCGCCACAAAGGTTGTAAAATTGTTTTTGTAGGGCTTCGCCCGGGTCAGTGGTATATGCTACCTGAGGCACTGCGTGGTTTCCTTCCTCACCGACCAAACTATAGGTAGCCCCATGAGCCGAAGTGGCGATTGCCCTAATATCGTATTTGCCAGAAAGCTCAGAAAATGTGCTTAAAATCCATGACTTCAGGCTTTCCACATCGTCGTATTGAACATTGTCCTCTTCGATTTCTGGTATTCTAATAAATTTTTCGTCAACGATTTTCAAATCCTGGTCGTAAATCAGGATTTTCTTGTTGGTCTTGCCAATATCGAGTACAGCTATGCAATAATTTTTCATGATGGATTTCCTGGTTTTTTTCCTGTTTTGGGTGTGAAAACAATCACACTTAGATCGGAAATTGTTATTTGAAGGCCTCGGACAAACTTTCTCCTTGTTTACAATTTTTAGTTTGAAATTGGCCTTATGAGCTTACACTTTTTCATAAAAATCTATGGATCGAGGTCAGCCTCATGAACCCAAAGCCGGACTTCGCCATTTGCAAAAGTTTAGTCAGGCCTATTATTGTCAATCGACTTTACCTTTTCAACATATAGATACATTCTATTTTTCCTTTACGATTCAACTAGGACAAAAGACATTGCTCTTATGAGCATACTACATGCTGATAATTATTGATCAATTCACAAACAACATCATTTTCGGGTTCAAAATGTAACCATTCCCGATCCCAATCCATAGCAGGAATGATATTGGCTGCAGCCTTGTAGATTTAACGGGAATCCATCTGTAGGCCTTTAGCTTTGTGTCAACTATAATAATTATAACATCATGCCATGCTTTGTTGCATTTTCCAAAAGATGGCTTTCCGCCTCTACAGACCATAAACCTTCATGCTTTTTGCAAATCTGATCCAGCTCGGCAAACAAGGCATTTGATTTTCCTTTTTCAGCAAAATCTTCAATCGCCGTCAGGTCAAATTTGAGATGGGTATAGATCAATTTTTTACCACCGGGAATGGTCGGCAGGTTTAGGGTGGTTTCCGGCACGGAATTTAATCCTCCGATGTGCGTCACCAACAGGGCTGGATTCAGCAAATCCCTGGACATCATGTCCAGCGACTCTATCATATCTTCTGTATTGCCGCCGCTTGTTCCAACTATATGTGTAAACTGGTAATGTGCATTGTAAAAATTGAATTCAGCTTTGAAATTGGGATCGGAAGGGCCGGCGAAGAAATTAAGACATCCGTCAAAACCCAGGATCGCATCGGCCTGCTCCACCACCTGTTTCACCGGAGCAAATACCAGCACATCGTCATAGCCTCTGTCTCCGGTAAATGCCCTCAAGCCTTTTACCGGGTCGCTCATGCTTGCGGTATTGATATATTTTATCTCAACGCCATTTTTTTCTGCTTCTTCTACGCCCAGCAAGGCCTCTGCCCTGTTGAGCCGGTCATCGCTAATGTCCGTCACCACCAACAATTTTGGCTTGCGGTCGCAGTGGATTATGTAGTCGATAGCAGCCAGACCCATCGGCCCTGCACCTGCCAGAATGGCCATATTGCCCCCTTCTACTATGCCCATCTGATGGACATATGAACCATATTTGGTATGATAATGGGCATGAAATGTGCCCGCCACACAAGAATACGGTTCGCTCAGCGAAGCTGGAAAATAACCTTCGCCATCGTATTCCAACAGGCAATTCATCTCCATCACTTCGTTGGGAATAATGATGTATGTGGCATCACCCCCAATGTAGTGGTATGAATAGCCAGGGGCGTCGAGGCTGCCTTTGTAATTGAGTGCCGGCTGAATACTGAATTTTTTACCGGGTGTAAATTTGCCCTGCCATTTTTTGCCTACTTCTATTATTTCACCGGCAAATTCATGCCCGATCATCACGGGTCTTTCTTCAATATCGTTGGGTACACGCTTGTGCTCAGCACCTTGCTTGGCAGCTTTGTACGACGACATGCACAAGCTGTCGCTTACCACCTTGGCCAATATTTCATCATCACCCATCTCAGGAAGTTCGAATTCATCTAATCTGAGGTCGTTTTTGCCATGAAGGCGTATTGCTTTTGTTTTCATATTCGTTTTTGTTTTTGGGGGCTAGGGATTAGGAACTGGGAACTGGGTTCTTGGTCCCTTGTCTTGGCCTTACCTCATTTATATAATACTTTGTTGCTATCTTAAATTATTATGCCTTTGCCACTTAACTTAACTTTTTGTTAATGTTTGTTTTACTTATTCCTTCAGTTACATGCTTCTCCAGTTACTTCTTTAAATTTAATTTTCTTAATAAGTCTCCCCTCAGGCTCCTTCGTTTTCTTTTCGATAATTCAACTTCAGTCATTGTTTCCAGTACGGTAGCTAAATTTGAGCTTTTTTGATTTTTCCAAAGGTTTTCCACTTTTTGTGTTTAAGTGATTTTCTCCTGACAAGAAAATACTAAAAAGAGTATAACTAAGCCTTTTCATTTGTCAGGCTATCACCTCCAATGTCATTTCATAGATAAATTTGATCAACTCTGATTAGCCCTTTTTAAGCTACGCTTTAAACTTTATATCTATTTTCAATTACCAGACCTCAGCACCTAGTCCCTAGCACCTAACCCCCAGCACCCAGCGCCACCTAAGACAGCATCACCTGGCCGCCAGTGACAGGCACCGCCTGCCCGGTTTCATATTTTTGCTCTACGATATAAGCAATGGCCTTCAAAACGTCTTCGGGCTGGCAACCACGCGACATCGGCACTTTGCTCTCATACGATTTCTTTACATCTTCTACAGTTTTAGCCCCCGGTACTTTTCCGGCTTTGAGGTACTGTGCGAATAGTCCGCGATCGGGGTCTGACCATAGCGGTCCTTCGAAGAAATTGCCCGGACAAACGGCATTTACCTTGATATTCCAGGGTACCAGCTCAAGTGCAAATGATTGGGTGAGTCCGATGCCGCCGAACTTACCTCCTGCATAGGCGAAATTTTTATTGCTACCCACCAGACCCGACTTGCTATTGATCTGGACAATATCCATAAATAGACCGGGGTTGCTCTCATACTGCAATTTCATGGGCTCCATGAAATATTTTGTGCATAGATAAAACCCCTTGTAGTTGACCTCAGTAACCAGATCAAAGTCCTTTTCCTCAAGCTCGTGAAGTGGACCGGCGCGCAACACACCGGCATTGGAGATGAGCATATCCACACCGCCAAAGGCACAGATCACATCTCCAACGGCCTTTTTCAAATCTTCGCTTCGGGTGATATTGGCCTTTGAAAACACTACTTTGCCCTCAAAACCCGCAGTCTCTAATTCAGAGATCGTTTGATGGCCTACCTCGTCGTTCATATCGATCAATTGCACATAGGCTCCCTGTTTCAGCAATCCTTCCACAATTCCTTTTCCGAAACCTTGTGCCCCACCGGTGACCACGGCGATTTTATTTTTAATCGTCGCTGACGATCCTCCTTTATCGATTAACCCTTTGCGGTACGACTCCACTTCCCAGTTTTCAATAAAGCTGACATCAACAGGATTCATGAAATTTGGCCCACCAAAATTCATGGCATAGTGGGCAATTTTAAGAACATCCTCAAATACATCGATCACTACATTGGCGGCATTGATGTTGTCGCCGGGCGCAAATACACCCAATCCCCGGATCATCACCACCTTAGGATCATAACCCGAAGCCAGGCGAAACGCAGACAATTTGCTCTGAAAATCGGAAAGCGTATCCTGAGGATTGTCAAATGCCTCCACTACCAATGGCCGGGGTCCGCAAAACACAATGCCATCCGGCGTAAATGGGTTGACCAAATGCGACATTTTCTCATCACTACGCAAGAAAGTATCGATAAGCGTATTGTTGCGTAGCTTGCCTACTTTCAAGGTAGAGGTGGACAAAGCCGCCCGAATAGCCGGAATAATTTCAGAAAATCGCCCATCGACAGCAAGCGGACTTATTTCCACCTTATTGGTAATCTTTGATTGTATGGAATTGATGATCCAATCGTATTTTTCTTTGATCTCCGCAGTGCTTTCCGCTCCAACAAACACCCCATGATTTTGCAGAAAAAACACCTGTGGATATTTGCCATATCTGGTCTTGTACAGCTCGTTTTGATCTTCGATTTCTTTGTATAAAATATAGCCCGGGGTGATGTATGGCACAAAAACCACCTCATCTCCGAAAAGCTCGGCTATGGTTTGTCGGGCATTTTTGGCACAAGTCACGGCATTGACCATGGTGGGGTGCATGTGGATAACAAACTTGTAGCGGATAGCATGATGCACCGATGCCTCTACCGATGGCCGCTGGTTGAGCTCCGGATGGATGCGGCTTCTCAGCAGATCAGACTTTACCTGGGCTTCCCGCTCTGTATCTGTCTTACTATATGCTTTTGTTTTCAGTCGATCGAGCATATTGCGATCCAAGGCTACATAACCTTCTCTGCCGATTTTCCCCAGTTCAAACCCGCTGGCTTTTACGTACATCACCTCATCGTTTTTCACTGAAGTGTTGCCTCCGCTTGCGATGGTAAAATCTTTATTTTTCCCGTATAAGCGGGATATTTCTATAAGTTCATTGAGTGCTTGTTCCATGTATTATTACAGGTTTTTTTCTCATTATATGTTGAGACCTCCGGGTTTTAAAAACCCTGAGATAGATCCCTTTTCAATTTGCCGCTGTGGCGAAATAATAATTAAATACCCCGGCGCCCAGGCTTCTGAATTGCTCAATCTGGTCTTTTTTCACATTTCCTCTGTCATCGACAAATCCTTCTTCACCTTTGGCACGCAGATACTGATGTGCAGCTATAACGCAGGCACCCAAATACGATATCTCCTTTAGTTCATTGTCCAAATCGATTTGCCCACGCGTATCTACCTTCAGGGGAATCAATTCCGGTGTATTGTGCTCTGTTCCGAATGTGATAACAAAACCAGCCTCATGAAAAATTTGAACAAATCTCTTAAGTATCTGCAGGTCGTTCCTTCCGGGAATGAGCTCGACTGAAAAAATCCCTCTTTTGGCCAGTGTATCTCTTAGTTTTTCGAAGTCAGATTCAAACTCTGTAAATCCCCCCTTTTTATCATCTAACAAAACCGGATAACAGGGAATACCGCCCAATTTCACGATGATGTCCATAATTTTATCAATCTCCAAAAATGCCGCTTCATCTTCTTCGACATACGCAGGACCTCCGGCTTTTAACAAATTTGCCCGGATTTCATTTTCAAGACCATTGATATCGTCAAGAGCGGATTGCACCTGCTTGCCCGAAAACAGAATGGACAACATAGCACTGCGGTCGCCATTGTCTTTGAAAGCTTCAAACACTTTGCGTCGGACTGCTTTGGCAATATGCCGCTCTCTAACGAGGTCTTCGGCATATAAGGTTTTAACTTCTTCATAAGTCAATCCAAAGGGAGCTTCGACGACACGCAGATAATCATTGAGTTTTTCGATCATATCTGCGGTCTGTTTGTTGCTTTCTTGCTTTACCTGCTGCAACAATTGCTTCGTTGCTCCATCAGGGTTGGTTGGCAAATCGAGCCCTTTCCCACTAAAATATGTGCGCCCCGGATTGCTCGGGTCATTGACGCGGATGCCTTTGGACTGCTCCTCTTTGAGTAGCCCCATAAATTCGATATTGAATAGTGGAAAAACCCCGGCAGCTTTGGCTGCGTCGTGAAATGGCTTGTGCCCGTCTGTCACGATAAAATCGTTGATGCCCACCGCCTTGATGTTTTCTTTTTTCGCCATAGCGAAAACCTGATCGATATCTTCGAATGCGCTGAAGGAATAGGGCGTATGGATATGACCATTGAGGTCGAAGGGTGCTTTTTGGTACTTTTTGAGTAAGGTTTCCTTATCGGGAAATGTGGATAGAAAGTTCATATTTAATTTTTTCTTCTAAATTAATAATTGCTGACGTCAAACCATTAAAGATGAATGTGGAGGAAAGAAGCAGGTGTGCCCCATACCACCTTGAAATGCGCCCTGCGCTTGTCGCAACGGGTGGCTTCTATATGCCTGTTTTTTTTCTACCCTCATTTCAAATCCCTCGCATACAATCCCCTGGCCTTGTCATGTATTTCAAAATAATCTTTCACTGACAGATCACAGACCGTTTCCAAAATATGTGAAATACCACGCCTGGCTTCGATTGTAAATTGCACATCGCTTTTGGTGCGCTGGCCATGCTCGTCAACGGCCATAAATTCCATGGCGCATACTATGGCAAATAATATATTGTGAAATGGAAGTCTATACTCAATGGCCAGTTTCAAAACTCCCACAAGCCGGTCTTCCGGGCCTAACTTTCTAAACAGATCTTGTCCGACACGATAAACGGTGTCGCCCAGCGCCTTGTTCGAAAAGCGGAACAGGAGATCATCAATATGTGCTACAATTTCTTCATAAGTAAACTCACCTTCATGGTGTTTCATTAAGACATTTGCAGCCTCCACCATCGTGGCCCTGGTCGTTTCATAAATATCGGGCTGCGCCATAAGCTCATGAAGATAGGTGAGTTTCGGATAGGCTGCAAAACCACAATATACCGCTGCCGCATGGCCAAGATTATGAATAAATGATTTGCGATCGACCCAGGCAGCCATATTGTCCTTTGGCAACAATCCGATGACATTGGGTACCGGATTTCTAAAGGCTTTTTTGTCCAGTATCAGCGTATTGTAGGCTTCGGCATAGACCAATAATGGGTCTTTGTCCGTCATACTTACCGGCATGATGGGCACCATCTTGCCAATACTCGTTTCTACCAGACCGACAAATTGACTAAAATCCCAGCCTGGCGGCATGATCTCAGGCAAGTGTTGTTGAAGTTCCTTTTTAAAGACCCCCGCAGCATCGCGCAGGTTTTCTGCGAGGATTATATCCAATGGATGATCAGGAGTTTTTTCAAACCGTAGCGCTAAACCCTTAGCAATGGTCGGGGCAATTTTTGGCAATACTTGTTGTCCGACCGCAGTGGCCAGCATATCGGCTGATGCGATTTCCTGCACTACCCTGTCAACATCAGTGGCCAACACCCCGCGCACATTTTCTATCCAAATCGACTCATCTCCATCATCGCTTTTGATGATGACCTGATACTTGCGATGTACATTTAGGGCAGCAATAATGGTTTCATCGACATCTACCAAGACCACCTGAAAGCCCGAACGACTAAAAAGTTGGGCGATAAATGATCGTCCAACTTTCCCAGCCCCAAAAAGTACAAGCTTTTCAGACTCCAAGTTTACTTCTTCTTAATTGTTCTTTGCTCGAGAAATCATGCTTTGGCTCATGCCCTTCCAGTGGCAATATTTTGGTATGAATAGCATCTAAAATCCATTGTTTCTGTGGAAAGAAAAATTCTTCCAACTCGTATGCGGGTGTGATCCAATTTCTGGAACCGACCACCACCGGAGGCGCATCGAGGTAGTCAAATGCTGTTTCAGATATGGTTTGCGCCATTTCCTTCAATACCGATCCACGTTCGCAGGCGTCGCTGGCCAGCACAATTCTGCCGGTTTTCTTTACAGATTCGATTACTTTTTCATAATTAAAAGGCACAATACTCCGCGCATCGATCACCTCGGCACTTAAGCCATATTTTTCTTCCAGGGTTTTTGCTGCTTCGATGGCAGTGTACAGGGTCGATCCGATGGTAAGTATGGTAATATCCTTTCCTGCCCTTTTTACATCTGGATCGCCAATTTCAATTTCGTAATACCCCTCCGGTACCCCTGCTGTGTGAAACAGTTCGCCGATATCGTACAGTCGCTGACTTTCGAATACCATAACCGGATCGGTGCCTTGCAGGGCGGCATTGAGCAGACCTTTGGCATCGTAAGGGGTAGTTGGAAAAATAACCTTGATGCCAGGAATATGGGCCACCAGCGAAGACCAATCCTGAGAATGCTGTGCACCGTATTTCGACCCGACAGAAACGCGCATGACAATCGGCATTTTCAAATATCCAGCACTCATGGCCTGCCATTTCGACATCTGGTTGAAGACCTCATCACCTGCACGGCCAAGAAAATCGCAATACATAAGCTCGGGAATGACTCGCCCGCCACACAGGGCATAACCCACTGCCGTACCGACTATCGCCCCCTCAGAAATGGAACTATTGAACAGGCGGTGATAGGGCAATGCCTCGGTGAGCCCGCGATATACGGCAAATGCGCCGCCCCAATCGCGGTTTTCTTCGCCATAAGCAATGCAGGTGGCATCTTTGTAAAAGCGGTCTACGATAGCTTCAAACAAGCCGTCACGCAATTGGTAGGCTTTCATTTTAGACACTTCCTTGCCATCCTTCAGTCCAAATCTTTCCTTTTTAGCAATTTGTTGTACCCGGGGGTTTTCCTCCATCGGCATGTTCACTTCAGGCTCACGGTCGTCAAAACTATCGACTGAGCCATTGGTAAACATCACCTCCTCTATCGCTCTTGGGTTGGCATAGAGGTTCATTTTTGGCGAAATATCATCGCTCGATGCCAACTTCAGTACTTTTTCGACTTTGCCTACCGTGTTGGCTTTGATTTCGTCCAGATCAGATTGCGAACAAATACCGGCTTTGACCAGCGATTGGCCATAATCGATAATGCTATCGACATTTTGCCAGGCTTCTATTTCTTCTTTTGTTCTGTAAGAAGAGGCATCGGAGGGTGAATGTCCGCTGAATCGATAGGTCAGCGTATCGAGCAATACTGGTCCCTTTTTCTCTTCCAATATTTTTTTCTTTCTGCCACAGGCATCGATCATCGCCAATGGGTTGTAGCCATCGACACGCTCGGTGTGCATTTGATAGGGAGCAAATGCTGCCCCTACCCTGGCCAATACGTCATATCCCATGGTTTCGCCCCGGGTCTGGCCGCCCATGCCATATTGATTGTTCATGAAATTGAAAATGATCGGCAATCCACCCTGGAATTCCCCTTCCCATAGTAAGCGGAACTGATCCATCGATGAAAATACCATACCTTCCCACACCGGCCCGCAGCCCATGGAGGCATCGCCAATATTGGCCACGACAATCCCCGGTTTTTTATTCACTTTTTTGTACAGGGCGCCGCCCACGGCGATGTCGCCCGACCCGCCCACTATGGCATTATTTGGATACACGCCAAAAGGGGTGAAGAAGGCGTGCATTGATCCTCCAAGCCCTTTGTTAAACCCATTTTCGCGGGCGAAAATTTCTGCCAGGGTACCATAAAGCAGAAAGTCAATGGCCAGATCATTCACCGTGCCCTGATGCCCTTTTCTACCGGGCGAAGGGTCGCTCCGTCCCAATATCCCTTCATCACCTCCATCAATTGGCTGTCATTCCACTTGTTGATGACTGAGAGACCCTTGGCCAATATTTCGCCATGACTGCGATGCGATCCGAAAATGTAGTCTTCCGCATCGAGATGATAGGCCATGCCCACCGCCGAAGCCTCCTGTCCGATAGAAAGGTGCGCCGGGCCGGGGTGGTTGTAGGCGATGCCGTTGTACTCGCTTTTGATTTTGATGTCATTAATCATGTTTTCAAACTCGCGAATAATCACCATATCTCGATAAATCCTGATGAATTCATCTTTGGTGAAATTGAGCTTCTCATCCTCAATGGACTTGCTGTACTGATTAACTGGTATGGGATCGAGCTTAATCTCTCCGGATTGACGCTCAACTTTGGGATCAATAAATTCTATTTTTGGCATTTTTTTAAGGTTCTGCGTGCTAGGTACTCGGCGCCAGGTTCTTGTTGCTGGTGCTTATCACCTTTATTTATTAAATACTTAAATTCTCAATATGATGTGCTACTGATTGCAAAAATCTGGCAGCAGGGGCGCCATCGAGGGCGCGATGGTCGAAGGTGAGCGACAGACCAATTTTTGGAATAAAGCCAAATGCGCCTCCTTCCAGCTGAGCAGCCTGCTGCGTGATGGTATTTACACCCAAAATGCCCGCCTGCGGTGGATTGAGTACCGGTGTGAACATCTCGATTCCAAAGCCCCCGAGGTTGGTCATGGTGAATGTGGCTCCCTGAAGCGATTCAGGATTTACGCTGCCCTTCTGACAAGCCCCTGCCAGCTCCTTCATGGTGGCCGACAGACCTTCTATGGTCAGATGATTGGCATTTTTTACTGTCGGCACCATTAGCCCGCGCGGGGTATCAACCGCAAAACCAAGATGGACATTGCTGAAAGAGCGAATGCTATCGCCCATAAAATGAATATTGATTTCAGGGTTTACGATCAGCGCCCGAATTGTGGCAAAGCTTACCATATCGTTGATGGTGATATTGTAGGCATAGCCATCAGCCATTTTTGATTTCATGGCATTACGAATGCTAAGCATTTTTCGCGCATCTGCACTGGTATGCAGCGTGAGTTGTGCCGTATTGGCCAGGGACTCGTACATATTTTGCGCAATGATTTTGCGGATATTCGATATTTTTTTGTCGGTAAAATCATTCGCCAGCGTTACCGATGGCATTTGCTTGACATCTGCTGCACGTATTTTCCCTCCAAATCCGGTGCCGGTAGCAGGTAATTCCTTATGGTCGTGAGCAGCAATAGATTTGGCCAGCGGTGTGGCTTTTGTCCGGTTTTTGGCGGCAGCCTCTACATCACGTTCTATGATTCTGCCTTCAGGACCGGTGCCTTTCAGATGTTCAATAGATACATGCTCTTTTGCTGCCAGGTTTTTGGCCCTGGGCGAAATAGCACTATCCTTTCCAGCAGATACTTCTGCTATCGGCTGCTGTATCTCCGGTGCCTTATCTTCCTTTACTTCGTCATGTGGGTCTGAGGCCGTCTGCACAGTAGCCTTGCCTCCCGGGGCGAATTCATCGATCGATTCGCCCTCAGCCCCGATCACGGCTATGGTTTCCAATACAGGGATTTCATCTCCTTCTTTGGCAAAAGTGGCCAACAATACGCCATCGACAAGCGCTTCCTGCTCAAAAGCCGCCTTGTCGGTTTCGTATGTAAAGAGCATGTCGCCCTTACTCACCTTATCCCCTACTTTGAAGAACCATTCTGAAAAAATACAACTCTCAACTGACTGCCCCTGCCTGGGCATAATTACCGCTTCGGCCATAAGATTATGATTAAAAATCCTTGTTTTGCTTGTAAAGGTAAATAGCACAACTTGTAATTACAAGTTAATTTTAAAAAATGATTTTTGCTTGGCATATAGTTCGTAAAACTAAATTTTAAGAGCTTTCCTATTACTCATTTTTCCGAATCCCATTTGACCTCGTTGAAAAAAGGGAGATTGCCTAATTGCTTTCACTTGTGAAAATCGCAAGTGTAAAATCCCTGCCAAAGAGGCAACTTCATAAAGCTTTATTCATTTGGGCGCTTTCACTAAAAATCGGCAGTACTTGTATTTACATGTATAAATGCTTTTATTCGTAAAATTTTCAACATCCAATTGGCCGATACAGAAGCAAACAAAATCCCACAACACCGAAAGTTGTACGAAATACTGAGGAAGCACATCATTGAATCTGTGTATCCGGAAGGAAGCCTGCTGCCATCGGAAAACGAACTATGTGCCACCCACGAGGTCACCAGGCCTACCGTGCGCCAGGCCCTATCGCGTCTCGCCGCAGAAGGATTTATACTCAAACATCAGGGCAAGGGAAGCATCGTGCGATCGCTGCCCAAAGGCATAGGCATTTTATCGTTGCAGGGTACCACTACGGGCGTTGGTAAACACAATCTCGAAACGCGCCTGTTGCGCAAACCTTTCGCCAGCAAATGGCCTGTCGACTTCCCTTTTGAGCTCAGTGAACTCGAGCTGGAATCAGGCTGCCTTGTACTGGAGCGATCGCGTATAGTGGATGGTGCACCAGTGCTTTACGAACTCAGCTATATTCCCAACATCAATATTCCCCGCTTTACTCAGCGTAGTTTCGAAAATAAATCACTATTTGATGTGATGCGCACCTATTACGACATAGAAGTGATCGGTGGCCACCAAAAATAATGGCCTTGAAGGCACGTACGGAAATCGCCAGCCACCTCAATTGCCATGCCGGTGACCCGATACTGAAACTGGAGCGAAAAATGGCTACCAGCCGCCAGGACTACAATTTTTACTCATCGATCTATTGCAACACCGGCAGTTTCTACTTAGAAGGGAGTTTTTAATTGATATAGCACTAAAAGTGCAATGAAGGGGCGGTATAAAAAATACGGGATTTTTAAATAAATCAATAAATTCCTTAGGATTGCAAAATAAATTTCTACCTTTGAATTGTTAAAGTGTCAATAATAAGAATCACGTCTGTTAACTTCCAATCATTCATTACTCGCCATTCCTTCATCGGGATCAAAATTAATAGGATAATTACTGGTAATAACGCGGAGAGCTTATGAGGCCTTTATCAATTATATTTATTATTTTATAAAATTTACAATGCAAGGAACAGTAAAATTCTTTAATGAAACCAAAGGTTTTGGATTCATTAAACCATCAGATTCAAGTGAAGACATCTTCGTTCACTCTTCAGGTCTTATTGATGACATTCATGAAAACGACCAGGTTGAGTACGACATGGAAAGAGGCAAAAAAGGCATGAATGCCGTTAACGTAAGGGTAATCGACTAAGGTTGTATTTCCATTAAAAAATTAAAAGGCCATCTAATGATGGCCTTTTTTTGTGTCCTTTTTTCACTGAATTGCAAGCATCCTCAAAGCTGCCACTCAATCCAACAAGCTCCTGATGCACAATTGATAATGGCCGGAAAAGTCAACTTACTTTACCACAGTAATCCCATACGCCTTCATCTGCCCGGTGCGCTATTTGGAATTGCTCACAAACGCAATTTGCTTACTATCGGGCGACCACGAAGGTACATTGATGGTACCCTGGCCGCCATACATGCAGGCGATGACTTTGGGTGCACCGCCAGAAACAGGCATTAACTTGAGTGTGACCGGCTTGTATGATGGATGATCATTGACGGGAATGCTTTCGGGAAAACTGATATACACAATCCATTTGCCATCGGGAGAAACATGAGGGAACCAATTGTTGTATTGGTCGAAGGTGAGTTGTTCGTGGCCGGTGCCATCAGGTTTCATGCGCCAAATCTGCATGGTGCCCGACTGGCTCCCATTATAGTATATGTATTTGCCATCTGGCGAAAACTCCGGCCCATCAACATGGCCGGCATCAAAACTTGTGAGGGCCGTTTCTTTGCCCGTGGTGATGTCCGCACTATAAATATGGTATGGCTCATCCGCATTGCGCCTGGCTACATATACCACTTCTTTGTTGTTGGGATTCCAGCCATGCCAGTACGACGGGGTTTTCGGCGTCACCAGCTTAGGTGCTCCACCATGAAGTGGTAATACATATATCGCCGAAGCTTTGCCAGGCAAGTCTTTGTTGTGACCACTGCTGATCGCTAGCAACTTGCCATCGAACGAAATGCCATGGTCATTGTTGATCTCATTGGCATTTCCGGTTTGCACTTGCATGGGTACTCCCCCATCAATGGGTATCGTGAACAATAAGCCATCCATATTAAAGAGTAGCCTCTCCCCATCGGGCATCCAGTTGGGGGCTTCAAATCGCCCCTCTTTTTCAAAAATTACTTTTCTTTTGCCGTCAAAGACATTCATCGTTTCCAGCCGACATCCTATGAACCCGTTCTGATATGGATTGTATCCGTCCGCCACGGGATGGTCGATACGCACATTCCAGAATCTGGCCGCTTCAATAACTTCAGGATGATGCGAATTGACAAATATACCAGCCAATACCGATTCACTTAAATTTGGCAACACTTTGCTGCCAATCTCCTGCAGTGGTTCGCCGGGATGCGCCGCTCTGAAAATGATCTTGGTTCCGGAGCGTTCCAGTTGCAGGATGGTATAGTGGCTTTTAGGTGCAAATATCTCATCTTCCGGATCACGCATGAATGCACCACGCAATTCGCGCCATTGCAATACGGTAAGCCCGTCTCCGTGTAAGGTGGCACTGATATGCGATGCATTTTCTTCGGTGGATTCACGGATCATCCAGCCTGCTTTGCGGTGCGGATCGACTCCGTTACCCACAAATTCCACATTGGCGGTAAGAATAAAATCACCAGCGAGTTTATCGTACAAATAATGAAATTCATCGCGCTCAAACCAAATGTTATAGCCCGATCCTTTGATGGTATAAACCTGGGATGTGGCATCATAGACTGATGAACCACCTTTGGCAGGATTTCCAATATCTTCGGAAAGGGAAAAATACCGAGGTCATTTTGCTGACCAAAGGAAATATTAAAAAGGCTCATAAGCAGGACTAAAGCTGGAAGGTATGTTTTCATTGTCTCAGGGTGTTTTTATATTTATAAAGTAAAAAAAGAATCTGATTTTAAATTGAAATCTTAGCTCTTTTCTACAACAGACACTGCAAACCATTGGCTTTTTTGTACATTGATCGTATAAATTCCTTTTCTCATGTTTCATCGCATAATCAGGTACATTATGGCAAAATTTAGCGTCAACACGCATAGGCACGATCCTTACAAAACATTCAAATTTCGCGTTATATGGGATGGATCGGTCATTGCGGGCATTTCAGGCATTGGTGGTTTGCACCGTATTACCGAGGTGATCGACTACCGCGATGGTGGAGATTCCAGCCAGATGCGCACCAGTCCGGGGCTCACCAGGTTCGAACCGATAGTTTTGGAAAGAGGTCTTACCCACGATCGGGCATTTGAAGATTGGGCCAATTTGGTATTTTCCATTCAGGGTGACGCAGGCACCTCACTGAAGAATTACCGCAAAGATATTATCATTCAATTGCTCAACCTTCAGGGATCGGTGGTAAAGTCATATCATATCTACCGGTGCTGGGTTTCAGAATATTTGCCCATCAGCACCCTTGATGCCACTGGCAATGAACCTGCCCTGGAGAGGCTGGTGTTGCAACATGAGGGTTGGGAAAGAGATGAAGCCGTGGGCGAACCGGCGGAGTTTTGATTATTATACCCCACTCCACTTCGCGGATCCTCAAACCCAATGTGCCGGGCATCTGGTAGCTCTCAGCTTCATTCATTCATTTTCCAGCAAATTGGTTTGCTCAATTAATAATCGCCAAAAATCATCTACATGGCGTTGTTCCACATCGGTCTGGCCAATACACACTCTAAGGGTATATTTTCCCAGCAATTTGGTATGGGTGATGTAGGCTCTGCCCGTGTTGTTGATCATTTGCTCCAAGGATTTGTTTCGCTCGTTTACTTCTTCCAGGTCCATTTGTTTAGTTGGAAGGTAGCGAAAACAAACCAGGTTGAGCGGTACAGGCGCCAATAGTTCAAACCGTTTATCATCTTGCAGTTTTTTGGCAAGTGTACCGGCCAGATGTATATGAAGCCTAAATTTGCTGCGAATACCGTCTAAGCCAAAGCCCCGCAAGACAAACCAGAGCTTTAATGCCCTGAAACGGCGCCCAAGCTGAATGCCCCAATCGCGGTAGTTGTTTACCTGATCTTCCATTCCGGTTTTCAAATACTCCGGCAGTATTTCAAAAGTCTTGATAAGTGTTGCCTTGTCTTTTATATAAAATAGCGAGCAATCGAAATTGGTAAACATCCACTTGTGCGGGTTGAATACATAGCTATCGGCCAGTTCCAAGCCATCTATAATGTGACGGTGCTCTGGCAACAAGGTGGCATTGCCGGCGTGGGCGGCATCGACATGATGAAATAGGTGGTACTTGGCACAAATTCCGGCTACCTCTCTGATGGGGTCGATGCCGTGAGACCCGGTGGTGCCGACGGCTGATATTACGCAAAGCGGAATTAACCCCTCATTGAGATCGTCAACGATTTGTTTGTTGAGCACATCGGGCATCATCGCGAAACGGGAGTCGGCACGGATTTTACGCAGTTGATTGCTACCAAAACCAGCAATTTTCACATCTTTTTCGATAGATGAATGCGCTTCTGTCGAGCAATATACTATGTATTTGCTGCCGGCATGAAAGCCGAATTTATTAATCATGAAATTGCTGTGCTGCTCCCGTGCCATGAGCAAGGCGCAAAGGGTGGCCGTAGATGCGGTGTCTTGAATGACCCCCTGCCAGTCGGCTGGCAATCCGCAGGCCCGTTTCATCCAATCGCACATTTTCTCTTCGACTTCGGCAGCCGCCGGTGAGGTTTCCCAGATCATACCCTGTGCTCCGATGGCAGCCGTAAGCAACTCGCCAAGTATGGAATATGCACTGGAGTTTGCATTGAAGTAAGCAAAAAAAGAAGGATGCTGCCAATGGGTGATCCCTTTGAAGAGGTGTTTTTCGAAATCTTGCATGATGGTATCAAATGCCTCAGGCGCTTCGGGAGCATGCTCAGGGAGGGAAGCAAAGATTTTCCCTGGTTCCACCCGCGATTTCACAGGCAATCGCTCTAAATTATCGTAGTATTCGGCAATCCAATCGATGAGACGATGGCCGTTTTTTTTGAATTCTTCGGTGTTCATAATGCGAAAGTTTGCTCAAAATTAGCAGAAGATGAATGCTTTGAAAGCTATATTTATGGCCATCCAATCTATTTCGACACAGCAAAAAAGCAAGCTTAGGTTCATCGTGTAGACACAACCTCAGCCAATTAATCCTTGATAGAACTGTTAGTTACGAGGCATTTGACAAGCGATGTTTCAGCGCTATTTCTACCTATCAAAATATAATCATTTCCTTCAATAGCGATTTTTTTCATGACTTTCACATCTCCACCAGCAAAAAGCCAGATTCAAGCATTGAAACAGCCTCAAAGTCGTTTTTCCCATTTCCTTGCAAAAGCAACCCATGTCCCGCATCCATGCGTATGGATTCTACTTCAGTTCCATATAAATTGCCGGCAATAAGTATATCCATATGTTGATCCTGATTAAAATCATCACAAATCACAGTGTTGGTTGGAGATATTTGAGCTTCAGGTGGCAATTCTTTCAATCTGAAAGTTTGATCTCCCAAGTTCTCAATGAAAGAGGTGGAGAACGTTTTTGCCTTGTATTTCTGGGTCTGATCCAATATCTTTTTACCATAAATATCCAGTAAGGATGACTCTGCAAACCGATCATGCCATTTATATCGATCCTTCAATTCTGGGAATTCCATACCAAGGCGATCTAAATTTTCGACAGGGTATTGGACTTTGTCTTGAAAATAAGCCAAAACAATATCCTGGCGACCATTGCCATCAAAATCGCTGGTAAATATCTCTAAGGGATATTCCTCGGTGGTTTTATATTTATGATTCCAACCCAGATTTCCCGCCACAAAATCATCGTCTCCATCCCCATCTGCATCAAACTTTTCCAGGGTGTTCCACCACCCGGAAGAATTTTCTAGTCCATTTTGTCCATTCAATTTTTTAAACAGACCATTTTGATTTTCTAAAACGGTAATAGGCATCCACTCTCCCACCATCATAATGTCTAAATCACCATCTAAATCAATATCACTCCACAGGGCATCTGTTACCATGCCTATAGCTTTGAGCTCAGGAGCAAGTGAATCTGTTTTATCTTTAAATTGGCCATTTTCATTTAACAACAGATAGCTAGTGGCAGGCAATGGGTATTGATGAGGTAGCATTCTGCCAGTAAGCAAAATATCCATATCTCCATCTTGATCAAAGTCAGCGGGGACTATGGCACTCCCATAATTATTCATCTCGGGAATGACTCCGGTGGATTTTTGAAAATTGCCTTTTCCATCATTTAGATACAGCCTATCCGCCAGCTCATTGGAATTTTTGGCAAACTCAAAACCACCACTTACCACATACAAATCCTTATCCCCATCACTGTCAGCATCTAAAAATGCAGCGCCGGTATCTTCATGCATTTCATCCATTTTCCAGGTTGTCATAGATGACTTTTCAAATTCACCAGACACCCCTTGCACAAATAAGACAGCCGCAGATCCAAAAGCGCCGCCAATAAAAATATCATCGCGTCCATCATCGTTCACATCGGCAACTGCCAACACTGGTCCGGTTTCGGACAATTTATAGGGCAACAAGGGTTGGTATTGATATGGATCGAAATTATTTTCTTGGTAGTAGTGGGAAATCCCATAATTTTCTGGGGCAATAACAAAATGTTTAGGCGGTGTGACTTGCCTGACCGGCAAGTGGCGATCAACTTTATTATAGTCAATAGTCAATCTTTGATTTGTTTTTACCTCAAAAATCTCACTTGTGGTCTCATCAGGCCATATTATTTCTAACTTATGTAAGACGGTGTCTTGACCGCAGCCAAAATGCAGGTTTGGCGCCACACTAGATCTATATCCACGTGTAAGATAATGCTGCTGCATTTGGCTCGTGCCATCGGACATTGTGATGTACACCTTGGTGCCTAAGGCCAGTACATTTTTATCGGCTCCTTTTAGCTCAATGGTCAAATAGTTTGCTTGCTTAATTCGATTTGCAAGGTTTTCATAGACAAAGGCTACATCGTCCACATTATTTACTACCAAATCCAGATCACCGTCATTATCCAAATCTCCATAAGCAGCACCATTGCTAAACGAGGGGGTTTCAAAACCCCATTTGCTGGTCACATTGGTGAATTGTAGCGAGCTACTTTGCTGGTACATGTAGTTTGGGATTTTTTCAGATGGCAATGAATTGAGCATTTCATACCATTCTTTTTCTGAAAACAGCTCATATGTTGAATATATATTCAGCAGTTCATTATACCGCTTCGCCCAATCCCTGTTGCGGATGTCTTTGCGCAAACCATTGGAAATGAACAAGTCTTTGTGACCATCATTGTCAAAGTCGGCAAACAACGGCCCCCAACTCCAATCTGTATTGGAAATGCCTGCCAAATGTCCTATTTCGCTAAAGTTCAGATTTCCATTGTTCAACTGAAGAGTATTAACCATATATTGAAAATGAAAGCCCTGCTGGTAAGCCCTCCAAAATAAATCCGGCCTCATTCCGCTTAGCATAGATTGTTGACGACGATGATCTTCAGCCACCATGTCAAGTACTACGATATCTAATAACTGATCATTATTGAAATCGGCCAAATCATTACCCATCGAAAAGTTGGAAGTATGACTAATAGATGTTTTCAAGCTTTCAGTAAAAGTTCCATCCTGATTATTGATATATAAATAATCATGTTCGTAAAAGTCATTGCATACAAATAAATCATCCCAGCCGTCATTATCTACATCGCCAACCGCTGCACCGTGACCAAACCCAATCAGCGAACTATAGATATTTGCTTCCAGCGTAATGTCAGTAAAGTATCCCTGGTCATTTCTATATAATTTATCACCGCAATACTCGTTTGGTTCCAATCGGCTAACACTCTTATTAAAATTCGGATTTTCTCAGGCCCCTGATTCACCAGGTACATATCCAGATCGCCGTCCTTATCGTAGTCAAAAAAATTGGCATTAACGGCATACCCGGCATCATCTATATGATATTTTTTCGCTTCATCAATAAATGTATTGTCCTTTTGGTTTACCCAAAGCTTGTTTCTTCGCTGTTCTACATCTACCAGACCTGAATAGCACACATAAATATCGAGCCACCCATCATTATTAATATCGACCATGGTGCTTCCGGTTGACCATGTATAATCCTTTGATAACAATCCGGATGTTTCAGTAATATCTTCAAAATGCATTTCACCTTTATTGATGTAAAGCCGGTTTTGCACCATATTTCCTGTAAAAAAAACATCAACCAGACCGTCATTATTGATATCGCCAATACTTACCCCTCCACCACTATAAAAATCCTGATAATTGATAATGTTGAATTCCCGGCTTTCGGAAATATCATTGGAAAAATCTATGCCGGTGTGGGAACTTGACAAAAGGTTGAACAATTTCTGATGGTCTTGAGCATTAAAAAACGGATCGCAGGAAAATATTATAAATAAAAAAAACAAGTGGATGCTCCTTCTTTGCATTATATAATAGATTGGAATTTTTAAGGTCAGCAGGATTTTGTGAATGATAAAAATACAAAAAAAGGCTGTCGTGGTGACAGCCTTTTTTTGATTGAAAAGAAATTTAATTTTAAAATCCTGAATTTTGATTCGCATTAGTTAACGCGCTGTTGTTGTCTATTTCTTCAGTAGGAATTGGTAACAAATCATATTTCGGCACATAATTGCTTATGGGCTCCGTGGTCAATTTGCCTTGTCTTCTCCATCGCCTGATATCCCTATTCCTGATTTGTTCCCCTGCAAGTTCCACTCTTCTTTCGTGCATTATTGCACGTAAGGTCTCAGTCTTATCATTACAAGGATATTCAGCGGTTGGGTAATGCGGCATCATCACGTCGGCTCTGTCCCTAACCTCATTCATATAGGCGATCGCCTCCGGGATATTACCTGCATCATTTTCACATTCAGCAGCCATCAACAATACATCAGCATATCGGATTACTCTAAAATTGATACCTGAACGAACATTTTCTGTCTTTCGCTTATAAATAGTCTGATATTTCTTCCAGCTTGGTTTTTGAGAATCACCTTGGACATTTGAGGCTTTGAGGGTGTCCTTACCATCGTTATACAAATCTCCCAATTGATAAAAAGTATAATTTTTACGTGGATCATCCACCTCAAATTCTGACACTAATCCATCGGAAGGGATAAGGTTTCTCCACGCATTTGGCCCATATTCCTGACCCCTGAATGTAACTTCGGCAGCACCATTGCCTTGAGCGCTCCATGCCCCGTTATCTCCAAAGGCCTCACTGAATTGCACTTCAAAAAGAGACTCGGCGTTGTTTTCATTTTCCTCCTGGAAGTTGTCAAGAAACCTGTCGACCAATTTAAAAGCTTTACCTGCAATAATTTCATCAAGGAATGGTTTGGCTTTGGAATATTCACCCCTGAACATGTATATCTTGGCTGCCAAAGCTTGAGCAGCTTCTCTAGGCGCCCTGCCTAATTCGTTAGTAGCCAGATCATTCCTTAAAGGCAAATTGGGAATCGCTTTTGTTAAATCGTCGAAAATCAACGAGTAAATCGTTTCTTCGCTGTCTGCTCTTGGCAAACCAGGCACACCATTTTCTGTTGTGATAGGCTCGGTAACTACAGGAACAGGCCCCCAAAGGCTGACAAGTTCAAAATAACTCCATGCCCTTAAAAATCTAGCTTCTGCCTCATATCGGTTCTTTTTTGATTCTTCAATTTGAACAGGCACCACCATTTCAGGCACTCGGGCAATAACGAAATTCGCCCTGTTTATCGTTCTATAATTTCCCCTCCAGTTCGAACTGACCAAACCATTAGAGGCATTAAAGGCATAATTTAAAACTCTGGCACGCTGAGCTTCCAATTGGGCTCCCCCAGACTGCATATCGTCTGACAAACAATCATGTAAAAAGAAATATTCCCTTATGTATAAATTGTTTGTCTGAAGACCTGCATAAGTAGCAATAACTGCTGCATTAGCTTGAGCATCGTTTTCAAAAAACGAGTCTTTAGTAAGCTGTGATGGATTACTTTTTCCAGTATATCGGAACTGCACGCTCCTATCAGAAAAACAGTAAAAACAAGCGATGCTATTTTTATATAATAAATCGTTTTCATTTTTCTTGAGTTAAGCAATATTAAAATCCTATTTGAATTCCGCCTAATATTGTTCTAGGCTGTGGGTATTGACCGTAATCTACGCCTGTTGCCAAAGATGCATTGTCTCTAGCACCAATTTCAGGATCATAGCCACTATAATTTGTAAAAGTCAACAAATTATTTGCAGAAAGATATATACGTACATTTTTGATCGCTCCATTTGCAAAAGAATTAAGCCCTTCTGACGGTATGGTATATCCAACAGTAAGGTTTTTCACCCTCATATAAGAACCATCTTCAACATAGCGAGAAGATATCCTGGCATTGTTATTTGGATCACTGGTGACAGCCCTGGGAATATTGGTGTCCGTGTTCTGAGGTGTCCATCTATCCAACACTGCTGTCCCAGAATTAAATAACCTGGACATGCCTTCTAAGTCATATAAGTTGGTATTCAATATCTCATTGCCTGATACGCCTTGGATAAATAACGCCAGATCAAAATTCTTCCAATTAGCATTGAAATTTAATCCGTACGTGAAATCTGGCAGAAAGTGTCCCAGGTTTGTGCGGTCATTGTTGTCAATCTTACCATCAGGACCTGTCGGGTTGCCATTTTCATCGGGAGGACCGGCAATGTCTCTAAATTTTATATCACCTGGTGCGGTGGTTTTTGTTCCTGCGTCGGCCTTAAGACTTCCATCTGAGTTAAAAGGTGACTTGCCTTGATCTGGACTGTTTCTGATATCATCATAACTTTGGAATAATCTGTCCACTTCCCAACCATAAAAATATGCTATGGGCTGTCCTTCTTCAGTAAAAGTGACTGGATTGTTTTCAAAACCTGGCCCGAATATACTCTTTCCAATACCCAAAGAAACAAGTTCATTTTTTACGAATGACATATTGCCATCCAGCGTCCAGGTAAATGCTCCCTCGTTGTCCTGATATCCTAATGCAAATTCAAAACCTTTATTAGACACCGTACCTACGTTTGCTACTGGTGCACCATCATATCCAAAAGAAAAAGGAATGGGCACATCCAACAAAAGACCTTCAGAATTATTTTGAAACCACTCAACATTAGCACGCAACCTGTCATTGAAAAAGCCCATATCGAGACCAATATTGGTCATTTTGGTACTCTCCCATTTTACCTGCTCATTTGCCAATGCACTGATGGTACTCGCTGTGGTAGTATTTCCATTGAAGTTATACCTATAATTACCATCTATAGTAGCTTCATATCTATAATCCCCAATTCGATCATTACCAACCTCTCCATAACTTGCCCTCAATTTCAGATCGCTCAACCAGCTTGCATTACTCATAAAATCTTCTTCGGTAAGTCGCCATCCTAGAGAGACAGAAGGAAATGATCCCCATTTGTTTCCGGGTCCAAATCGCGAACCACCATCACGTCTCAAAGACGCACTAAGCAAATATTTTCCTTTATAATCATAGTTTAATCTGCCCAAATAGGAAATAAGGGCGTACTCCCATTTATCGCCGCTTACATTTGGTGTCTCAGTTCCAGTCAACACTTGCAATTCGCTTGTAATACTGCTTTCACCGGAGGCATTAAACTGCTTGAAATTATCCTGGGTTACTTCATAAATTAAACTGGCTCCAATGGTATGATCTCCAAAAGTATTGTTATAGTTTAATTGATGGGTAATCATGGATCTAAAAAACCTCGAATTGTTTTCCGATATGTCGGCAGTTTGGTTTTGATGGAAACTACCAGCATTGTACTGAGGCATAAAGTTTGAATTATTCCCTTGATTATAGTCAATACCTAATTGCAGCCTATAGCTAAATCCTGCGCCAAAATCAAATTCACCATACACATTGCCCAAAAGTTTCAAATCCAGGTTATGGTTTTGCCTGAGCTTTGCATTCAAAACCGGATTTTCGGCATCGTTTCCATCAACACCATCAGGACCTCTATATCCTCCAAGACGATTTTTATCATATACTGGAATATATGGAGCCATTTTTATAGTATGTTCTATAATTGATCGTCCACCGGGCACGGACTCGACTTGCTGATCTATGTGGGAAACTGTCAAGGATTCACCAATTTTCAACCGCCCTATTTTGAAATCGGAATTTGCACGAAAAGAGTACCTTTCAAATCCTGTTCCAACTAAAATTCCTTCTTGGTTGAAATACCCCCCGGAGACCATGAAAGTAGCATTATCGCTACCACCAGAAACTGATAGATTATAATCTTGAACAGGAGCTACGGTAAAAATCTCATCTTGCCAATTCGTTTCCACATCAGCAAATTCCCCTAAATTTCCAAACCTATCAGGAATTGTCCCTCCTCCGTTGGTCTGCAAATCGCGACCATAGGCCAAATACTGATCCACATTTAATAAATCCCATTGTTTCCAGGCTTTCTGAACACCATAATATCCATCAAACTGAATGCTGGCTTTTCCTGACTTGCCTCTTTTGGTAGTGACCATAATTACGCCATTTGCTCCCCGTGAGCCGTAAATAGCCGCGGTAGAAGCATCTTTTAAAACTTCGATAGACTCAATGTCGTTGGGATTGATGGTATTTAACCCACCAGCAGGTACACCGTCGATCACATAAAGCGGATCATTGTTTCCTGTGGTACCAATTCCCCTGATTCTTACAATAGGGTTTTTGCCAGGCGAGCCGCTGTTGGTCACAAATACACCCGGAGCACGACCTTGCAAAGCCTGATCGAAAGACACCACAGGGGTCTGAGTAATTTCCTTTGCTGAAACGCTACTGATGGCACCTGTTACTTTCGCTCTTTCCTGCGTTCCATAACCTACCACCACAATCTCTGAAAGCGCGGTGACATCAGGGTTCAATGTTAAATCAATGACCGTTCGGTTGCCTACAGCAATTTCTTCAGTGATATAACCTACTGAACTAAAGACCAATGTAGCATCTGTGCCCGGAACTTCGAGGGAATAATTTCCGCTTATATCTGTTACTGTTCCGATGGAAGTACCTTTAACTACTATGTTTACACCGGGCAACTCAGATTTGTCTTCGCCCGATAAAACCTTTCCTGATACAGACACACTTTGCAACATTCCGAAACCTGAAATTTCTTCTTCAACAGATTTGCCTAGAAATTTTTTCTTCGAAATAAAAATGTTGTCGTTCACCCTTTTAAAGGTAAGATCCGTCGATTTGGAAATCTCTCTCAACACACTTGCCAACGATTGGTTGGAGACCTGAGTGGTGATAGACTGACTTGTTTCTATATTGCCCTGTTCAAATGCGAATTTGAACTTGGTCTTTTGGGTGATCGCATTAAGGGTCTGCTCCAAGGAGGCCTCTTTGAGATCAATCGAGAGATACACCTCTTCGATACTTACTTTTTCTTGTGCCAGGCCATCGCTGGCCAGCAACAAACCTGTAAAACAAATTTGCAATACCAGGCCATAAAACAATAGCTTAGACATAAAAAACAGTTGCGGTAATAGTTTCCATTTCATAATTTTAAGTGATTAAGTGAAAATTTAATTTTCCTTGATTTAAGAATTACTCTTGAGCCGGGATCGAGTCGCCAAACCAGCCCGGCTCGGGGGTTTTCGTTTAAATAGGTTTTAATTTATTCCATACTGTCGGTTTAGTTGATAATAATATTTTTTCCTTCTATCCTGTAAGTGAATTTTCCACTGCTCATACCCGCCAACACTGCATCGAGGCTTTGGTCGGCAAACTCACCGGTATAACCGCCATCAAAATATGGGGTACGATTGCAAACAAACTTCACATCGTACCACCGTTCCAGTGTGCTTTGCACCTCGTCGAATGATGACTTCTCGAATACAATAAAGTTGTCTTTCCATCCCGCAATTTTCTTAAACTCAAATTGATCGACTTCGATGGATCGAAGATCGCTTTTGATTTTGGCCATTTTCATGGGCTCCAGAATGAATGCAGGATTGTTGGGCGTGTTCACTTCCACACTTCCTTCCACCAGTGCTATATTGATAAAATCAGTTTCAGGATAGGAACTAATGTTAAATGATGTACCTAATACTTTGGTTTGAACGTTTTTTGAGTCAACAATGAACGGCCATTGATCGTAGTGAGCCACATCGAAGTAAGCCTCTCCTGCAGCATAACTTTGCGTGTACCACCATCAAACTCTTCAGGATAAATGATGGAGCTTTCTGAATTTAATTTCACGACCGTCCCCTCCTGAAAGGTGATGGTCATTTTCTGACCTTTGCCGGTCTCCTTCTTGATCATCCTGGTCTCAGAAGTAATATCTGCCAAATGATTGTTGAATGGGCCAGAGCTCAACCAATATATACCCATACCCACAGTAGCGATAAGCAGTACCGAGCCTGCAATACGGAGCAGCCAATTGGAATTCTTGGGTCGGCGCGATTCGTAAAGACTGATGATGTTGTTTTTCTCGGTGCGGGTGATATCTATCTTCCTCTTGAAGTTGATGGCTTCGGTCTGGAATTCTTCTGGTGAGAGTGGTTCATAAAAATTTAATATAATAGCCCTGGCTTCTTCAAAGGCCAAATTATTTTCCTCTCTCTCGTTTTTCCATTCATCCCAAAAAAATTGATCTCCCTGATTGGGGTTCAATACATATTTTCTAAATCGGTCATTGACCAATAAATCTTCAACTCTGAACATCCAGTGTCTTTTTTTATTACTTAACTTATAGATATCGCTGTTTGGATACGGTACTCATTTATTGCTAATTTTTTTTTAACATTAAATGAATCTCTCAGGGAGGTCATAGCCCTATGGGTGAGGTTTTTGATGGACTGATATTTCAACTCGGTGATTTGTTGGATTTCGTCTATAGTCAGGCCTTCGTAATATTGCATAAACAATATTTCCTTTTCTCTGACAGACAATTTGCCAAAGGCATCGTGCAGTTGGCGTATATTGTCCTTTTTTGTTTGTTTCTTAATAATCAAATGCTCTTGTGAGAAGACGATATCAATACCATAGTGCGCATTTTCATCGATTGAAAGCAATTTATTATCCTTTTTTAAGCGCTTGACCACCGAATGCCATATGGATTGCAGCAAATATGACCTTACCCTGGACACATCACTGAGTTTTTCTTTCTTTTCCCACAAATGCACAAAAAGCTCCTGCACACAGTCCTTGCTCAAGTCCTTGTCACGGCAAATCTTGAACGCATAACTGTATAGCACCTGGTAGTTAAACCTATACAACTCCTCGATAGCCTTCTGGCTACCCCCCCTCAATTGTTGCCACAATTCTTCGTTGCGAGTATCTGTCGATTGCATTATTTAAAAAATGTCTTGAAATGGCACGTTCACAAATCCCCGGAAATTTATTTATAAAAATAGCTAAAAAAAAAATCGGCCATGCTTTTCATTTAGAAGCAGGGTTTGGCTGTGTCTGTCCACAATGGCCGCAAAAGCACCAAATAACAAAAATCTAATACCGAAAACCGATCAAAACCCAAAAACCGAATGCTCAAAAGCCTCTTGGATATTGAATTTTACGACATTGGAATTTATTTGACACTTGACACTTGAAGTCTGGCATATTTGCATTTTCACATAATTCTTCGATATGGCCAGGCTTTAAATAGATGCTTTGCCGCCATAATGCTAGGGCACAAGCAGCATAGCAAATGCTGTGGTCAGACTTGAATTGGTGATGTTGGGCAGGGATTTTAGACCGGAGCCGGGGTTTGACACGTCCTGCGTACAAGGTCAGGTACTGTCATAAAAGAGCGGAGTTCCGTTTATTCTATCACTGTTACTTTGATGGCATTGAGGCCACGTGGTCCGCGTTCTGTTTCGAACGAAACCTTATCATTTTCCATGATGTTGGTCATCAGGCCATTGCTGTGTACAAAGATACTTTCATTGGTTTTGAGATCGCGTATGAAACCGTAACCTTTGCTGGTATTGAAAAATGTGACTTTGCCATTGCGTACCGGATCGACTTCCTCCTCGTCATCGCCGCTGTTTCTTGCTCCAATCACCATATCTTCTTTTTTTACGGCTTTTCTTTTAGCAGGATCTGGTGGGGACGACAAGATATTGCCATATTCGTCGGTATAAGCAAGCATATCTTCAAATGATTTGCCTTCGCTTGATTTTCGTTCTTCTCTGCGCTGCGCTTTTTCTTTTCTCTTCTGAACTTTTTTCTTTTCTATCTCTTTTTTGCTGAAAGTTTCTTTAGATCTGGCCATACATTTTTTAAGTGGATAATTTGGACAACCCCTAATGAGTACACGTGGCATAGCATCGCTTTGCAACCACAAATCAGAAAGGATTGGCAAGTTATGGAATTTTTTGCACATTTTGCCTGTTTTTTCTTACAACCCGGGCAAATGGCCTCCACGTGGTGCATTAGCCACAAGGCGAAAAAAAAATCGATACTTTATACACCTTATTGAGTATCTTTTCGCAAAATTGCTTCAACCTTCGAATTAACTCCTTTATGTCGTCACCAACTTATCTTTTTGTCGTCAATCCTATCTCCGGCGGCCATGACAAAGCACCCCTTTTTAGATATATTGATGAAGAAGTAAAACAAAAAGGGCTTGGATGCCACATTTTCACTACTACAGGCAAAGATGATGAAAGCAAACTTGCCGAGTTGGTCGAAAAGTCACGTCCTGAAGTAATGGTGGCGGTAGGCGGTGACGGTACCTTGCTGTTGGTGGCAAAAGTCGCCAAAAACTCTCCTATAAAAATTGGACTTATGCCTTTGGGCTCGGCCAATGGGATGTCAAGGGAGTTGGCCATTCCAAAAATCCCCGACATAAAACTCAGCCTCAACCAGACCGAAAGGTTTGACGCGGCCTGGAACATCATCCGAAAAGGTCATGTGCGAGAAATAGATCTATTGGAAATAAACGACCAACACTATTCGCTGCATCTGAGTGATATTGGCTTAAATGCCAAAATTGTGAAGCGCTTTGAAGCGGAAAAAATTCGTGGTTATTTTGGCTATGCCCGATTGCTGTTCAAGGAATTAAGACAGAAAAAAAAGGTTCATTACCAGCTGGTTGCCGATAACAAAACCTACAAAGGAAAAGCCTATATGATCGTGATCGCCAACGCCACCATGTACGGCACCGGTGCGGTGATCAACCCGGTTGGCAAACTGTCTGATGGCTTGTTTGAAATATGCCTGCTGAGGCAAGCGAGCATTATCACCATGCTCAGGGCGCTGTCGAGCATTTTCAAGCCAGATCTCAGGCAAAGAAAAGACTTGCTGCAAATCATTTCTTGTCGCAAGGCTCAAATTCAGCTCAGGAAACCAGAAACGCTGCAGGTAGATGGAGAGGTAATTGGCGAAGTAAGCAATGTGTCGGTAAGGATAATGCCAAAAATGCTAAAAATGATCACTCCCAATTGAAATACTTCTTGTATTTGAGAAAAAGCACCAGGTTGTTGATAGAAAATTTGCCCTGATCTTCACCTGGTTGTTCAAATGCCACCAATACGATCTCGTATCGCCTATCTATATGCTGCCAATATCCCAAGCCCAGATCAAAGCGGTTGGTGGTTTCGAAGGCGAATTTCCCGGATCCGGAACTTTCGAACGGAACCGCATAAAATTCGTAGGACAAAATGCCATACAAAGTATGGTCTGTAAGTGACACATGATTGATAGGCAGGTCTGACCCAATCCTGTACCTGATTCTAAAGCCATTTTTCCAATCGGCTATTCCGTTGGTGTGCTCGAAGCGCTGCTCCAAACGCAGGTAATGACTGAAATCTAAACGCCAAAAGCTCAACCAATTTAGTTTAGCTCCCAGCCATGGTCTCAACTCGATGGAATTGTTGTTTTCCTTTTTGAAATTATAGAAAAACATAGCACCACCATGAAGGCTGAATGCACCTGTAATTTGTCGGTTGAATTGTGGTCTTACAAAAAACCGGGTAGTGAAAGGCGATGTATAAATGTGCTGATAGCTAATATCCTGGTTAAACGTCCACTTTTCGTTTAAGCGCCAGTTAAAGCTGGCTTGTATCCACAGTTGCTTATCCACATCTGGCTCATCTTGCGCATGGCCATGAAGCGCAGCTATGTAGCAGGCATAAAAAAGCACAAAAGCAGGAATGATATGTGGCTTCAACGAAAACGGTTTATGTCGATAAATAGTCCGAAGCTAAAACTAGATCATATTACCCTGGTCGGGGCGATGATTTATGATGTTGTTCTGCTCAGCAATCAGCACATGACGGTCTGCGTTCTAAGTCCATCTACTTCCCTTCTGCCACCGTCTTATCTTTCTGCATTTTACGGATTTTTCTTTTATTGTTGGCTGCCCCAACGCTACTAACCACCCCACTCAAAAAGGACTTTGTCCAATAATTGAAAATAGCCCGTTTTTCATCTCTTTCAAAAAACACGTCCCCTTTGCGCAGCACCAGATTTTTGGGGTTATCGCTTTTGATGATGAAGGTATTTGCAAAAAATGACCCCAACACGTTGCCTAGTCCCCGGGTAGTTTCCGTTTCCCTGTCGAGCAGCGCTATTTTGAGATCCTGGTAATAAAAGCGCATTTCACCAATGCTATATTGCTCATTGGCCTTCGCATTCATGATGATTTTCTCGCTTTTGCCTTCTTTAATCTGCACCGAAACACTTGGAATCAATATCCTGTTAAATTCCGTAAGGTCAAATGAGTCTACCTCTATGCCATAACTGTGGATATTTTCCATGCTCTTCAGGTCGAAGGTAAAAAATGCCCTCACCTGCCCCTTCCCAAATATTTTGGCATCGGCCTCAATAGTAGAATGCGGATGTGTGAGGGCTCGAATAGAATCATTGTTCAGGTTGTACACTGCGGCGTTGAGATCGCTAAAAAACACTTCGCCCGGGGCATAGGCCTTTTCTGCAAGTTCCTGATAATTAACATATCCATCGATCATTTTGATGGTATCAATGGCCAATGGGAATCCGAGTTGCCGAAGCATGGTTTGAGGCAGAGGCCTTCGTTGCCACTCGGGAAACGGGATTCTTTTGTCTCGAAAAACTGTAATTTCCGGCTTATAGACATGTAACGATTGCGCATTCAATTGTTGTTTGCCGATAAGCTGGTTCATATCAACCTTATTAAGCGCAATCTTATCGTTTTCAATGTTCATCCAGGTAGATTGATAACCGCGGGCAGCACCATAATCATACCGCGACACCAATGGTTGCAATGTGAAATGTTGGGCTACGATACTGGAATCGCCTGAGTCAATCGTCAACTCTTCTGCACTGAGCATAGATAGTTTGTCTGGCAATACATACTTGACATGCGCAACTCTGGCCAAAATGTGGTCGGAATAAAACAAACGACCCCCGGCATTGGTCATATCCGGATCGTAGGACATGCCTTGTGCCAGCAGCCACACTTCGGGAAGGCTAAAACTGCCTGTGTTTTCATTTTCATTCACCAGGTCAAACTTGGAATCGGAAACCAGCAGACGACCAATGCTGCCCTTGCTGACCACCCAACTTTGGGGGTCGGAAGACTGCTGTACCACGTCAGGAGGCGCCGGAGTCACTGTGGTACTATCGGCAAGGCCTTTGTTGAGCACAAAGGCAGCTCCTGATACTTGTATGTCTGCTACATTCAGCACTTGTTTTTGCAAAAGCTGATAAAAATCCAGACCTGATATGTCCAGGTTGTCGATAGTGCCTTTGATTTTATCTCTTTGTGGTCTAGCGCCTTGGGTAGCTGTAGCGCCATACAATCCATTGACGCTGATATCACCCTTTTGAGTAGATAAAGACAGGTGGTTGATATTGTAAAAATCGCTTTTGCCACGATCAAACAGCGAAAGGTAATCTGCACTGATGGCAATATCGTCAGCAAACATAAAACGCTGAGGCGTCATGACCGATCCGCTATCCAACTGTATCGCTCTAGCTAGCAAGTCGAAATTTTCCATTTCTACAATGAGCGAATCAGTGTTGGTCTTTTGCCATATCTCTATTTTACCACGCTCAATCTGCAGGCTATCGCAGGCTATGCTGCCAAACTTGCCTTTGAGCAAAGAAGGTAAAGTGTCGAGGCGCAGGGGTCGAAAATTACCTTCTTTGCCTTTGTGAAGGCGCGCGCTGATGTGGGGGCCGTCCATAAGTATATGACTGCTGTAAAACTGTCGTTTTTCAGCAAATCCTGCAACTGGAGCCCGGCGATATAGATGCCCGAAACATCCACATCCAACCAATTACTTTGGTTGTTTGTCTGGCGAAACTGTATTTTTTCTGTCTCCAGCACTGCCTCGTCATGGCGCCATGCCAAAGAGCGGGCAGAGAGCCGATGACCATTTTCAGGCATGTTCAGAAAACAACCTTTCAGCGACATAAATTTCACTTCATCAAAATCCAGAGGAAGAAATGCCTGTTTTGCGCTTTTATAATCTACGCGCATTCCATTTAAATAAAAATTTAGTGAGTCGAACCCAAAAACGGGCAAATGTTCCTTTTTCACCATCAACCCGCTATTTTTCCCAAGCATATGCCCAACTCGGATAGAAGGCCACGATATATTTTTATCTGTTTCTTCCGGTGGTCGGTTTGGCACATCGAATAGTAGGTGTGCTGCTGACCATTGCAGGGTATCGATGATGTATTCCTTTTTACGCAAAATTTTGTCTAAATCGAGACTGGTCGCCACTACTTGCGACAGGTTGATATCCATGTCAGCTTCACCGGTGTCATCCTGCTGCACAAAACGCACCTTAGCTGCATGTAGTTTTTGATGGGAAGAAGAAAAATCAAAGCCTTCTAAATGAAGCGTATTGGAAGCCAGCCAGAAGTCGCCCGTACCCATCTGCACGCTGAGCCTGGCTCCAGCCAAAACAGAGGTGTCGCTTGCCCTGTTTTGGTCTATTCTTACATTTTCGAGTTGAAAACCCACCTGACTTGCCATTACTTTTTGTGTGCTGCCGTGGGCTTTATTGCTCACGTCGACGGAGGCATTGGTCATCGAAAGCTTTTGCATATCGAAGGCACCGACCATCGATCTGATCTTATCGGTATAGCCTAACAGTCCGGCCAAAGCCTTACTATTCTCCTTTTTGACTACTGATTTGAGGTCAATCCTGATAATGGGGTTTTCAAGGTAAAGTTCATCCAGGGATAGTGTGTCGCTATTGATGGTTTTTGGAATATCCAGGCCCGAAAGTACCACAAAGGGAATATTGATATGGAACAATTTGTCGGCAGCTATTGTGTCGGCAGTGGCAAGTGGCCATACTTCCATATCTTTTATTTTTATTAGATTGGAGGGCGAAGAAATGGAAAACTCTCCAAATGACACTTTGTGCCTATTGTCCGGCAGGTTCATTTGGTAGTTGAGCATCACGAGGTCGGTTTGCCCAAAGCTAAAGCCGTAGCCATCGTTGCGGCCGCTGTCAATAGCGAAGTCATTGATCTTGGCCGAGATTTGCTCAAGTGCATATGTTACCGGAGTTTGACCGCTTTCATCCAGATAGGTGATATGGCCATTGTTCAACTCAAAATGCCTGACGTTTAATTTTTCATTGTATATCAACAGCATATCCATCAGGTTGTTGCGCACGCTGTCGCCCTTGAGCTTGTTCGTTCTTTTATTGACCATCAACACAGGCTCGGCCACGTAAATGCTGTCGATAACGAGATTGCTATCGAAGTAAGCTTTTACAAAATCGACCCCGCTCATATGAAGATCCGGTACGGAAATATTGTACTGGTTGTGCCGGTGGTTTTCCGATACATTTTTTCTTTGTGAAAGCTCCAGGTTTTTGATCCTGATTTCATTTTTTCTGGTAGAAACAAAAAACCTCTCAAAGGCTAACTGATGAACGCTATCTTTGAGGTAAACAATCTGATTTTTGATATCGAGCGAAATATCGTCTGTATAAAACAACTTGTCGGTTCGCCCGCTTTCCTGTTCATTTATTCTGAAATTTCTCACTTCGAAAGTGACTTCGTCCATTTCAAACACCCCTGTGGAGGCGCCTTGCCTGCTTTTGTAATGAAACGAAGCATCGGAAATCAAAAAATCGTTGATCTGAAGCTCGCGGAGGTATCCGGATAATATTTGGTAGAGTTTTCCAGCCTCAAAGGAGATTTTATCCGTTCGGTGCTTTGCGTGCAGATTGGTGAGGTGGATGTCGGGTGAAATAATTTCGATGCCATTTATTTGCAATTGCCGATATGCCACCAAAGCCCAGTAAGATTCGATTTCGAAACGCATTTCCGGAATGGCCGCTTCGTAAGTGTATGCCCTGTTGATATCGGTAGAATCATTTACATAGTGCTGATTCAATCTGAACTCAAAATTGCTGATGTACAGCTTGCCATCATTGACGACATAGACGATTTGATCGAAATCCACCTCATAAAAGCTTCCGGATCGTTGTTGCACAAATTCGCGCAATAAAGTACCCACTACCTTATTGATATAATGGTTTAAAAGCAGGTTGATACCGAGGAGCCCCACAATCAGTAGCAGCAGCACCATAATTTGTTTTTTCCATCTATGAAAAAAATCTCTAAGAGATTTTTTGAGCAATTTTGTAAACAAACTCATGCGGTGAATATACATATTTTGTACAAATACGCTGTTGGAGAAAATACGCATATCGTACACACTCCGGTGGATCCCTTTTACCTGATGCAAAAACCAATTCTGGAATCAAGCATATTTCAATCTATTTCCTTTTTTAGTGTCCCGTTGCAAGGTATAAATTGCCACCTTGTCAGATGGTATTATTATTTCAATCCGAATCATCTTAACTTTGCCAAAAAGCAGCTTATGAAACAGTATCACGATTTGATGAGACACGTAGTTGACCATGGTACCAAAAAAGAAGACCGTACCGGCACGGGCACGCTAAGTGTTTTTGGATATCAAATGCGCTTCGACCTCAGCGAAGGTTTCCCGGTGGTCACCACCAAAAAACTGCATTTGAGGTCTATCATTTATGAGCTACTGTGGTTTTTGAAGGGAGAAACCAACATCAGATACCTTAGAGAAAACAACGTGACCATCTGGGACGAATGGGCCGATGAACATGGCGAACTTGGCCCGGTCTATGGTCACCAGTGGAGAAGCTGGCCGACCAGCGATGGCGGGGAAGTGGATCAGATATCGGATGTGGTAGCGCAAATCAAGAAAAATCCGGATTCGCGTCGATTGATCGTAAGTGCATGGAATGTAGGCGAAATCAGCAAAATGGCCCTGCCTCCATGCCATGCTTTTTTTCAGTTTTATGTAGCCGATGGCAAACTTTCGTGCCAGCTATACCAGCGCAGTGCCGATATCTTTTTGGGTGTTCCTTTCAACATCGCCTCATACGCATTGCTCACCATGATGATCGCCCAGGTTTGTGGCCTACAGGCCGGTGATTTCGTACATACGCTGGGCGATGCCCACCTCTACTCCAATCATTTGGCGCAAGCCGAATTACAACTCTCGCGCAATATCCGTCCTTTGCCCACAATGATAATTGCCCCGGAAGTAAAAAATATTTTTGAATTTAAGTATGAAGACTTCAGCCTGATCGACTACGACCCACATCCGCACATCAAGGCTAAAGTCGCGATCTGAAGCCATTTGGCCTGGACTTATGATGCGGCTCCAGGATAGGGTTTAGCACTGCTTCCGCCAATAAATTACCCGTTTAAAATAATTGAATAAAAATGCAACCTCTACCGGCAGGCCTGCATCATTATTGGAAATATGTATGACCTAAATAAAATTCCAATGAAATTTTCCTTATTAAATGTGGCAGCAACGGTAGCACTAATACTAACAGCCTTTGTTCAAATATATGCCGAAGCTCCTGCCGGACTTGATGACGACCCGGTGATCACCAAAACTTTCGACTTATCATCTGGCGAACTCTTCGTAAGTACTTCGGGTGGTTCCATACAGGTAAAAGGCAGCAACAGCAGTCAGGTGAAGGTAGAGATGTATGCCAAATCGATGAAGCACAGCGATGCCAAAATCAGGGAAATATTAGATGAAGACTACAAAATTCGCATCGAAAAAAACGGAGCACGGATAGAAGCCGTCGCCGAACGCATTGGCAGTGGATGGTCCTGGAACGGAATCAGCATTTCGTTTGTGGTCTATACGCCCAGCGCATTCAATTGTGAGCTCATCACCAGCGGAGGCTCGCTAAACCTCTCTGGCGTGAAGGCCAAAAACCACGAAATGAAAACCAGCGGGGGGAGCATAACGGCAATTGACATTGCAGGCGAACTGTTGGCCCGAACCTCTGGTGGAAGCATTACGGTAAACGACATGCAGGGCAGATTGGATGCCAACACCAGTGGCGGCTCCATCAAACTGGAAGATATCACAGGCGATATCGACGCGAACACTTCTGGTGGGGGTATAAATATTATAGATGTAAAAGGTGAAGTAAATGCCTCTACCAGCGGCGGCAGCATCAAGGCAGACATATCGAGACTGGAAAAGCAACTTGTGCTGAAGACCAGCGGCGGTAGTGTCAATGTCACCATTCCCTCGGGCATGGGTCTCGATCTCGACTTGCGGGGCAACAGGGTTAACACTTCGCTCAACAACTTTAGTGGGGAGTCCAAATCGGACCGGGTAAAAGGCACCATAAATGGTGGCGGGGTTCTCGTACAGCTATCTACTTCTGGAGGTGGCGTAAACCTCAACTTTCGCTGAGAAATATCGGCTCAGCATAGTTTACACACGGATGAATTAAAAAAAAATTGATATTAGGCAGAAAACAAATAATAAAAAACTACCTTGTAGAAAAAATTATTTAAACAATGAATAGAGGAACAGTAAAATTTTTTAATAACGCGAAAGGTTTTGGTTTTATTAAAGACGAACAATCATCAAAAGAGTATTTTGTACATTCAAATGGTCTGAAAGAAAGCATCAGAGAAAATGACGAAGTGACTTTTGATCTCGAAGAAGGAAGAAAAGGATTAAATGCGGTTAATGTTAGACGTGCATAGTCTAAAAACTATAAACATTTATGATAAAAAGTCCCTGCTACTGGCGGGGACTTTTTTTGCCAATACTTCCGCCAGATCCACTGCTGCATATATTCACAGCATGCAAAGCACACCTTCGGCATGAGGCATCAAATAAGAAATATGTTGCTCAGGCTAAAGGCCGTTTTCAGAAATAATCCTCCGACTTCACTATCCCCTCTTCGATTAGCGCCTTCAGCACCAGCTCAGTCATGTCGCTTTTGAAGGCAAACTCAAACCTGATGTCCATGACATAGGCTTTCAGTCGCATTTTAATATAACTCCTCCGTCCTTCCATTTCTTGAAAAAACAAGGCCACGATAGGCTTTTTGAGGTAAACATATCGGGAAACCTGTGCGCCTTCGATGGCGATTTTTCGCACTTTTTCGGTGTTGATTTCCAGGGGGAGATAAAACTCCGCCACCACCTGGCAATTGGCCTCTCCGGCATTGGAGTTGGAGACCGATTGGTTCATTACCTCAGCGTTGGGCACACTCACCAGGCTGTCGTCAGCAGTGACAATGCGTGTGGAGCGGAGGCCGATTTCGGTCACTTCCCCGTAGTACTTGCCGATTTCAATCTTGTCACCGACTTTGAAAGGCTGATCGAAAATGATCATGACCCCGCCAAAAATGTTTTTTAGAATATCCTGAGAAGCAAAACCTACCGCCACACCTATCGAAGCCGAAAAAGCAACTACAGTGGGGATAGAAGGTGAAAAAATTCCGACAATAATGATGGTAATGGAGATGACCCAAGACAGAATACGAACCAGGGGAATGAGTCCCTTGAGGGTAATGCGGTACCGGGTGCTTTTTTCTGCAAGAAAACTAATGAGGTTGATGGTGATTTTGATACCAAAATAAGTCATGGCCAGGATGATGGCTGCCCAAATAAACTTGGTGGTGGAAAGAAATTCATAAACCGGCGCCAGGGGTTTTATGCCATTGGATTTTGTATTTGCGGTATCGCGGGCAACGATTGTCTTTAACGAATCGCTTAGCTCTACCAGGGCAGAGTCGCCCTTGCTGAGTTGTAAAGTTTCCGCAGACAATTGCACGGAACTGGCAAGTAGTAGTAGCACAAAAGCAAATAGGATTCTTTTCATTGGTTTATTTTATTGCATTTTCTCACATGCCGATAGCGGCACTTTTCAAAATCGTGTTCCTCTACAGTGTCCATTTATTTTTAGTATTGACAATCATCGTGCATCCACAGGCAAAGGCTAATATATCAGATTTCTGGATTTCAACATATTGATGCAATGCCTGTAAATCAATGGATTTACCTCGTACCACCCATTTTGTTCCACCAGCAATCCGTCGTCGAGCAGCATAATGACCAGCAAATGAATTTTCTCCGCAGGCTTATGGAGTATCTGCTCCAGATGGTGAAGCGAAAGTCCATCGTGCATGATGAGGAGATAAAGTAGAAAGACCTTTTCGGCATTGAGCAGGCTGATAAATGAGAAGTCTTGAGGCTCAAAATCACTGATCTCAATGCTGTGTTCATTGATGTTTTTGGTGGACAACAACCAGTAAGAAAGTGCCAGAGAAATATTGCCTTTAGCAAATTCGTTGAGCCTGTTAAAAAACTGATTTTGAAGAAAAATTTGTTTGTCATGTTCATCCAGCGCCATGAATTTCTTGCTTTCCAGATTTTTCCGTCCTACTTCAAAAATAATCTTGTACCCGCTTATATTGTTTTTTTTCATGATGAGTTGCCGCAGTTCCTCATCGCTAAAGGCTGTCATCTTGATGTGGTAGCCAAAATAGTTGGACAATTCGATGGTTTTGTCAAGATACTCCCAGGCGTATATGTTGGCCGAGCAAAGCCAAAAAACGTTTCGATAGGTTTTGGAAATCAGTTTTACAAATAAGTGCAGGCCTTCAAATCCTCTGATAGACCGCAAATAGTAATTCTGAATATTTTCTATGATGATCATGGTGTTTTTACAGTGTTCATTGATATGCGCAATGACGCTATCGATGGTAGCAAGATCGTCTTGCTTCAATATCGTGCGCCAGGCCGCCACAAAGTCTTCCGCACTCCATAGGTTTTCACGGCGGTTTTCGTAGATCACTTTGGTGCCCTTGGTTTTTCGGTCTATAAAAAAGTTGATCAATGAGGTCTGGCCACTCCACTTCTCTCCAATAATCACCGTCGGAGCATATTTGCCATCCTTCCAACTGGTAAACGCCTTCTCGAGGCTGAGCATCTCCATTTTGCGGCCAGTAAAAAGATTCATTTCCGTAAGTGGCTGTATGCGGTATAGCCGCTGATATACCACCGGCAGGCTGTTGATTTTGTTGAAAGCCTCTGACAGAAAATCTGATAGTTCGGTTGCTATCAAGTTACTGTGCTCAAGAATGCCAAATCGCCGCTTCCATGGAAGGATATATTGGTTTAGCCGTTTGAGCTGTGCTTTATAGGTTTGTCTGGAACCGGCATACAGCCATTTGGCCTTGTCCTGCAAAAAATTTTTGACATCAACAGTACGCTGTATGGCCTTGGCTTTGGTCACGATAATGCGGAGATTGAAGGCATTTTCGTTGCTGGTGAGCTCCAGTGTAGAGGCGATGAATCGGGTCACGATCGTGTCAAATTCGCCGAGAATTTCCTTTTCGTAGGTCTTCAGCGACTCCATAATGGCGGCAAGCTTATTCCTTGATCGATCCATTCCCTCCTCCATCAGCCTGGGTGCTTCCTTTTTGGTGTCTTCTATTTCATTCGATTCCAGTATCGTATTGATGTTGAAGGCAATGACATTGGCAATATTGCCAATTTCCTGATTGAGCTCCCCTACCTGTCGGGTATTTCTCGATTTGGTGATTGCCGAAGCCTCTCTCAATTCGGGCAGGTATTTGTAACTGATCAGCTCAAATGGCGAAAACGAATCGAGATCTGAACTTCTCAAGGGTTTGTCGTAGCTGGTAAATTTGGTCAACCACCTTTTTTCGGAGATGCGGCTTACATATTCTTCTATTTTTAGTTCGAAGGCATTGATGCTGCTGATAAAATCCTGGCTTAGCAACTTTTCTTGGGCAGGGTTGATAAATGGCTGCACCAGGTTGGAGTCAAGCGCTTTCAATTCTTTCTTTATCTCCTTTGCTGGATCGGCACCCGTTGCCAACAGTCGCTTATGCAGGCGCGTTTTGATCTTTTTGATGACTTTGATACTTTTTTCGAGGTAGTCAAGCAAAATCTCTTTATTGCGGTGAAGAATAGCTTTTAACCACAGCAGCTCAATCCTGATTTGTAAAATAAGTAAAAAGAGTTCCTGATCTATTTTCCAATCTTCCATTAGCCCAAAGGCCGTATGTCCCCAGCCTTCATCGGTTTTTTCAAGCATTCGGGCTATGTGATGCTGTTTTTGGCTGCGGTTTCGGAATCTAATCACCGTCAATGGAAGCTCAAGCGTACCCGCAATCTCCTGTTGTTTGAGAAAATCGGCACTTTGACTACTGTGGAGCGAACTGATATTAGCGCCAAATGTGGCTACAAGCTGCGCTATTTGGGTACTTTCTTCCGACAGGTCGATGGCAAAGTCAGATCTTGTGGGACTATGGTCGGGCTGATCTTCCTGCCCTTGTATCAGCATTTTGTTGGCCTCTTGCTCTTTGTCCAGTGCATTTTTCAATATCAATATCAGCGCTTTCGAAAAGCGTTCTACCTCAACATCTATTTCCCTGATGATCACTGTTTTGACAAACTGCTCCGTGAGCAGGCGCAAGGGAAGCCGGTATTTCCAAAAAGGAACCCTGATCTGCTTCCTCCCAAAAATCTTTAATACCACATTGGCAAGCAGCAAGGGAACTGTGCTGATCCGATAAAAGGAAAGCTTATAGGCTTTTACCCACTTTGTGAATTTCGCATCTTGCGGTTCTATAAAAAATCGAGCCTGGTCTTGCTCCAGCGAAATTTTTGCAGGCACAGTTTTTAGATATGCGTCCAACTGAATGTAAAGCTTATCTAAATCGAACCCAAACAAAGGCTCATCCTTTACTGACAAATACCTGGACAACAAAGCAATCTTTCGGGCCTGATAATCTCTGGCTGTCTTCAAAAAATCCTCACTACCTGCCGGTTCGGTCAATTGCTCCAACTCGCTTCGCATCTGACGGTTTACCTCAGCAAGGGATTTGATGACATCATTTAATTCTGCTGCCTTTTGCTGGCATTTGCTGGCGATAAAATTTTCGATTAATGTAAAAGACGGAAGTAAGGCCTTGGTTCTTTCCATTGATTGCCCGGTGATGGTAGTGGTGAAAAGATATGTGTTAACTAAAGTTGACCTATAAAATTGATATTTCTTTATGAAAAGAAAAAATTTTGGGGCTTTTGGTGCAATGGGCAACCATGATATTCGACCCCGGGCTAGTCTTTGTCGATCGCATTTATAAAAAAGTTGTGCCTAAAATTATCCGGAAGCTCAGTAGCCCCAAACTCACTTTTCGCTTTCGCGCTCATATTCAAACACAATACAAAACACTATTTTTTCCTTGAATAACTTCACTCCCATCGCATCAATAAAATATGGTAAAATATCCTTTAACGCTTTTCATCTCATTGCGTGGTTCGTTGAGCTGCAATTCAAAATAATAGGTACCCGAGGCCAGCAGTTCGTCTCGTAACTTGCCGTCCCAGTCGTTCTTGTAGCCGGTTTTTTCATAGATTACCTTGCCCTCTCGGTTCAGGATGGTAAGCCTGCTTCGTGGATAATGTTCAATATTGGAAATAACAAAGTGGGGATTGAAACTATCTGTACCATTGGGGGTGAAGATATTATAGGTCATGATTTGAGGGACAAAATCGACACAAGTACTGTTAGAAACCGACATGGCACCATGTCCGTCTTTTTCGATGGCCCTGATTTCAAAACAATGATCAAAACCTGCATCATTGTCAGCATATGTGTAATACAGATCGGAAGTAGTTCCCACTAGTTTATACCCACTGCTGTCAACATTTACCCATATTTCGTATCGATCGACCCCATTAGGCCAGTCGGGGTAATTATTCCAACTCAAATGAGCCAGGGTATCTATTTTTTCAATATTTAATAAAATGCTCTGATGTGTCGCCGTCACCAATCCATCTTCACAATCTTTATTGGTCTCCAGCCTATATTCGTAGCTATGCTGGTTGATGTCCACCGCTTCGTCGGTGTAGCTGCTTTGCGGAGGTACCAGTGTGGCAATCAGTTGCCAATTTTCCGCTCCCAATTTGGTTCTATACAAAAACAGGTTTTTGGTATAAAAATCAATTTGCGACATTTCCCAATGAATATCTAATGCATTGGGTTTTGAGGTCGATTTGGTAACGTTTACCAGTTCTATTTTTGGTGGCAGCACCACCACTTCCTTCACCAGACTCACCCTGGTATCGCTACAAACCGTGCCCGTATCGTAGGCAATAGCAGCAAGGGTATAGGTGCCAGGACACCGGAAAATGTGCGACAGGTTTTGGTTTACGCCTATCGTATCAAGTACATCGCCATCTCCAAACGACCAATTGGCAAAACGATACAATTCGTCAACTGCAAGACCGGGTTGCAATGCTTCTCCCAATGCAAATGTGTCTTGTTGAACCAAAATTTCGCCCGATTGAGACGGATTTCGTTGGATGTACACCAACAAGGTATCGGAAACCCCATCGCATACGGTATCGGTGACACTCTGCTGAACAAACCACAACTTGCCCACACCATGCCCCTGCCAATCCATATCAATATTGCTGGTGCCATGCCCAGTGGAGACCTGACCAAAATCGCTTGCCCAATTGTAGACTGACCCGGTGGTAAAGTAAGTAGTATAGGGCACTGCTGTTATTTGGTTTGAACAAAGGGTATCTGCCCCAAAGGGTGCTTCCGGATCGAGCTGCACATTTACCTTTACGGGATATTCGATCGTATCCGACACACAGGCATACCGGTTGGTGGCCAACAGTTGAATCCTGGCATCGCTGTTTGTGCCTCCCCAGTCTATCCTGGCCGATTTATTTTCCTGCATGGCAAAGGTTCCGCCTTGCACAAACCACTGGTAGGTTTGGGCAAATGCATCTTCGAGCACATAGACTACATCGGTGGTATTCGGGCACACCGACCTGGGACCAAGCACCCTGGTGTCAGGCTCCAAAATCCGAATGATCTTTCGGGCTACTTCTTCATTGCCCTTGTCACAATTGCTTTGTCCGGTACTTGCCCTTACCGTCACCAGATATTCGCCTGACCGGGCATACCGGTGCACGACCGTTGTGTCGCTATCGGTGTACAATTGCTGGCCGTCACCAAAATCATATTCAAAATTTGTAAACAAGCTATCTGCCTGTGGGCTAAACGTGATATCGCTACCCAGACAGAGACTGTCAATGGGTGTATTGTCGTTTTGGTCTTTTACGGTAAAATCGATGTTCAAATTACCGAGGCTGGCACCAGTGGCATAGCCAAAAGATTCATTGTTGCCAAAACCATAAACATAGGCGATAAAGCCTCCACCAGCCTTAATGGTATGGTTGCCACCTACCGTATTGATGCGGGCGTAGGCATAGTCGCTGTTGGGAACAGACAAAAAGAAGCACCGATATTTAGTCCGTCGAAGGTGATATCGGATATTTCATCCTTTCTGGTGATGATATTGAGCGAATACCTGGACAGGGTAGCAATGTCGGGGGCATTGAAAGTGATTTTTTGCAAAAGCTGTTCATTGGGACTGATCGGAATCAGAAATGGGTCGCCCAGGGTATTGTCGCAGCCCATGGTGCGGCTGTATTGACCAACAGAAATTGGCTTGTCCGATTTGATTTGCAACAAGGCCGCAGACAGCAATTTTACAAATTTCCCTTTGTGGAGCACATAGTCCTGGCCATTGGCCGAGATGTGTGTATCGTTTTCTGTGGCCAATATTTTAATGATATCTCCGCCAATGCGGTTTTCCAAAGGCACCACGATAAATTCCCGTCCAAGGGTATTGGCCGGGTACATCTGGGCATAGAGGTGGTCGTGACCATTGTCCACACCGCACTCCCCTACCTGGGTGTACATATTGCCGGAATACACCGCAAAATTTTGGCAACCGTTTATGTCAGTGGCCGCGATCTGCGTACCCGTGAGGTCGCCTTTGGCACGCAACTGATAGGTCTGGCCTTTGTTTAGCATGACACGAAAGGGCACATCGGCCGGATTGCCATTCACCGTCGCAGCGGTAGGGTTGATCTCGATTTCTGTCTGATCGTTTATGGCCACAATCAGTAGTTCGGCATCCGAATTTTCATTGTTGTTGCGGTTGCCATCTTCCCAGTGCGACAGTACAAAGTAGTTGTTTCCCAGCGAGTAGCTTGGGATAATCAATGACATGTCTGCACTGTATTGGCGCTTGTTCATGGCATAGACACTCACATTTTTTTCAGTTTGTATATGGATCCCTTTGTTTTCTATTTGACCGCTTCCATTGGCCATGCCCAATGCCGTTGGAATCTGAATCTTTTTGGTAACATTGGGATAAACCTCGAAAGGGATGGAAGAAAAAGCAATCTGACCCGGCATATTTACCACACCACTGGTGGTATCATCGGCGCTGATATACAATTCGAGGATCACCGGATTATTGGTGTTTTGTAGCCAATTGGTGAGATATCCCACCCAAAAATCCTTACCCTCAGTAGATAAGCCCTGCCCGTAAAGATGGGCAGGAAGCATCGCAAAGCTAAGCACCGACAAAACAAATAGACAGCTCGCAATATTGGGTAGTTTCATGAACACTTTCTAAAAATAGGAAAAAGTCAAATATAAGCTAAAAACACAGACTTGGAGCGTAGCAACGAAGCTTCATGGTCGGTCTACCCTCCGATGGGTACCCTACATCAAAGCAAAAATCTACATTCAAACTGGATTGTGCCGTGCTTGCAGGCTGTGGGAACTTCCAGATCGTCGGGTTCAGGCTTCCATTTAGTGCTACAGGAAAGGCTCACGGAGTCAGGTCACCAGGCATTTACACGCACACCCCGGGTACCGCAAATGGAAAAAGAAAAAATGGAACCCGGATAGTCAGTGGCGCCATCTACACCTCATCGCGCTGCCATTTATCGGCGCCAAACCGATCGGTTAGTATGGTGGTGATATTATTTGCGGTAGATTCTATTGGTTTGTTTGAGACATTCAAAACGGTAAATCCACCTTTTTCGAAAATCCGCAAGGCATGATCAAGCTCGTCGCGCACCACCCTGCGGTTGATGTAATCGGAGTCACTGTCCATATTAAACTTTAATATACGACTGGCACGCTGGGCGATCAGGTAAACAATGGAGATATTCAAGCCAAATACACGATTGGGATCGACCTTGAAAAGCGACTCCGGTGGCTCGATACCCAGTACGAGGGGCACATTAGCTACTTTCCAGCCGAACATGGCCAGGTAAATACTCAATGGCGTTTTGCCGCTTCGTGATACACCGGTAAGGATGATGTCTGCATTTTCTATTTTTTCGGCATTTTGGCCATCGTCATGAGCCATGGTAAATTCGATGGCGCGTACCCTTCTGAAATATTCGATATTGCGCAAGCGGAAAAGACCCGGCTGTTCTACCGGTCTGATGTCCAACGTCTGGTCGAGATAGTCTGAAATGCCCCCTACCAAATCGAACTGTGGGATACCCTTGAGCAGGCAGGACTCAATCAGTGCATTTCTCATCTGCCGGTTGACCATGGTATGCACTATGGCCCCACGGGCTTTCAATACATTGTCGGTGATTTCCGCTATCTGTTTTTCATTGATTACTTCAGCTTCTATCACCACCGGAATTTTATTGTCCGGATATTGTATAAGCATGGTTTCCACAATTGTATGCCCAGCTATTCCCTTGCCACCAGAGACCACATATATCGGAGGCATATTTTCTTTGTCGCTTGCTGCCATATTGTTTTCAATTAGATCGAAGCTACAAATTGCAAATTTTAAGGCGAAAAAAAAGCGGTGGTTCAACTGAGCCCCCGCTTTCTTTTGATTTTAGCTATGAGATTTTAATGTACGAAAAGCATTTCTCTGTATTTGACCAATGGCCAATCTTCATCATCGACAAACAACTCCAATTTATCCACGTTGTACCTGATCTTGTCAAAGTACTTGTGCTTGATGTTGTTGCAGTATTCAATGGCTTTTTCGCGGCCATCTTCGATTTTATTGATGCGCTTGCGTTCTTCGATCATGTCGAGTACACCATTTCTCACGCCATCGATATGCTCGCTGATTTTAGTGATCATACTCAGGGTCGATGCGTTGTCCACCTTAATTTCTTTCAGGCCTTTGGCGGCATCGATCAATTGCATCTGGTATTTTACCGCTGTCGGGATGATATGGTTCAATGCCAGGTCACCGATCACACGCGATTCAATTTGCACTTTCATGATGTAATTTTCCCAGAGGATTTCGTTTCTGGCTTCGAGCTCTCTTTCACTTAACACATTGAAAGCGGCAAAACTTCTTTGCTTTCTTTGGTGAGGAAAGCGTCCAAAGCTTCCGGCGTGTCTTTGATATTGGCCAAACCTCTTTTTTCTGCTTCTTTTACCCAATCATCAGAATATCCGTCACCTTCAAAGATCACTTTTTTAGATTCTTTGATCAGTTTTCGCAGTACTTCAATGATGGCGAGCCTTTTTTCTTTGCCTTTGTCAATGGCAGCATCTACAGCTTCTTTAAAGTCACTCAGCTGCTTGGCCATGATGGTGTTGAGTACCGTCATTGGCAAGCCCACGTTGGCATTGCTACCCACCGCCCTAAACTCAAATTTATTTCCTGTAAAGGCAAACGGAGAGGTACGGTTCCTGTCGGTATTGTCAAGGATGATCTCAGGAATCTTGTCAATGCCCAATTTCATGTACATGTTGTCGCCTTTCTCTATTTTGATGTTCCCGCTGTTTTCTAACTCATCGAGAACCGCGCTGAGCTGCGAGCCAATAAAGGCCGAGATAATTGCCGGAGGTGCTTCATTGGCACCCAGTCGGAAATCATTGCCTGCAGAAGCAATAGATGCACGGAGTATGCCGGCATATCTATGCACAGCGGCTATGGCATTGACAAAGAATGTGAGGAAGAGCAAATTTTCTCTGGCACTGCTGCTTGGCTGAAATAGATTGACCCCGGTATTGGTAATCAATGACCAGTTGTTGTGCTTGCCCGATCCGTTGATTTTAGCAAATGGCTTTTCGTGGAAAAGTATCGCCAATTCGTGCCTGTCGCCAACCCTGCGCATGACGTCCATCATGAGCATATTATGATCAGTGGCTACGTTGACTTCTTCAAACAATGGCGCCACTTCAAACTGACTGGGGGCCACTTCATTGTGACGGGTGGTCACAGGTATTCCCAATTTATAGCATTCCAATTCGAAATCTTGCATAAAAGCAATCACCCTTCGTGGAATAGAGCCAAAATAATGATCGTCGAGCTGCTGGCCTCTTGCAGGAGCATGACCAAACACAGACCTTCCGCACATTACCAAATCGGGACGTGCATTGAAAAGAGCCTTGTCAATGGCAAAATATTCTTGTTCGCAACCCAAAGATGCTGTCACGGACGATATATTCCTGTCAAAATATTTGCAAACCTTGGTTGCTGCTTTGTCCACAGCCTCAATGGCCTTGAGCAAAGGAGCCTTAACGTCAAGCGCTTCGCCGGTATATGATACAAACACAGTAGGAATACACAGCGTGGTTCCCCATTTGAACATCGGAGAGCTGGGATCCCAGGCGGTATATCCGCGGGCTTCGAATGTCTGACGAATACCTCCTGAAGGGAAAGATGATGCATCGGGCTCTTGTTGTACCAGGGCGCTGCCTTTGAACTTTTCGATACCGCTCATGCTGTCAAAAAAAGAATCATGCTTCTCTGCCGTCGAACCAGTGAGGGGTTGGAACCAGTGAGTATAATGGGTAATGCCATTGTCGATGGCCCATGACTTGACAGCCGCAGCTACTGCATTGGCAATTTCATTACTGATTTTCTTTCCTTTGGCGATGCAGAATTTCACTTCTTTAAACACATCGGGAGCCAGGGTAGCCTGCATTTTTGCAAGATCAAAACATGCTTGACCATAATAGTCAGATACCTTGTTGGAGGGTACCTCAGGAAAATGCGGCTGTCTTTTTCCTGCTTCCTGGACGGCGTTGAAACGTAGGTTTGCCATATAAATATTATAGGTTTATTATTAAAAATTATTTCGGCTCAAAAATACACAATATATGCATATTGACATTGAAATGACACAATTATTAGCTTAAATAGGTAAATATTTCAAAAATGGTAGTTTATATGGGTGAAAATGGCAGTGAATTGCAAATGGATACAAAATTTATAGGCTTTATTGCTAAATACGTTACACATCAAATCCGAATAATCTTAAAACTTTCGCTTTTGGCAAAAAAAGTAAGAAACAGAGACAAAAATCGACCATATCAGTACCCAAAAACAAAAGGCGACTTGTTTTACCCCTCTTTTCTACCATTTTTCCATATTGGTATCTTTTCCATTCTCTGTTGTTTCCTGGTGCAGCATCGATTCGTGGAGATGCTGTATTAGCTGATGCGATTTTTGCAGCACCTGCACTTTGTAGTAGTTCCAGTTTTTATTGTTGAGCTTTGAAGGTTTGGTTTCCAGGCTTATGACTTTGCCACTAAGGGGCACAAATTTCCCATATCGGTTGCGTGCATAGGGCGTAAAATAAAATTCATTGATTTTATACCGGTATTTGCCCGCTTTCATTTCTATGATAAGATGGTAGCTCACCACCCCATCGATATGCTTTTTTAGCGAGCCAAAGTTGTACACGGTAAAGCTTCCCCGGGTTTTTATTGCTTTTAGGGTATCACTTTGTGGCACAGCATCATATTGCGCTTGCTCAGCTTGTATGGAGTTCATAAAAGCATGCGCATTGATAAATAGCTGGTCGAGCGTCATCTCCGGCAGCTCTTCCACCTCTGAGAGGTAATACCTTTTGTCTTCGTCCAGATAAAAGACATTTTGTTGGGCGAAAGCCGAATGGCTCAGACATATCAATAAAAAAGCGAGTAATCTCATCGGGTGAAGCAAATGATTTGGTACATTTTATAAACATATAAAGCCCTGGCCAGACAGGTTGACCAGAGCTTTATAAGCGTTTAATGCTAAACTAGAATGCGTAAACAGCGGCCAGCAGAAATTGTGAAGCCGAGCCGGTGAGCTGCATATCTTTATCGAGGAACTCGTCCTCATCGGCAGTGTCAAGCCTGAATTCAGGTATAAATGTCAATGGTCCCGATTTGATTGGTAATGTAAATGTAAACGAATTGTAGTTGGTGCCATCTTTCCAGGTAAAGTTCTCATATCTCATACCCAGTGCCACAGCATCGTTGAAAGCATATTGCGGATAGAGGGCTAAACCGGTAAAACCAGCTTCGTCATCGCTGTCCTTAAGTTTAGATATAGCCTTAGCGAAGTTGAGTCCCAAATAAAATGCATCAGTGATCTGGTATCCTGTGGTGATATCAAATTCGGTCGTAGAGCCAACAGATCCATCAAAATCGCGCGAACCTGTTATCACATTCAAGTACACATCCCATCCAATTACAGGAGCGACATAAAGCTGCGCGCCAAGATCAGAAACCCCATTCATATCCTGGGTCACATTCCAGTCATTGAAAAGGCCAACCATCAGAGCAACTCTGTCAGAGAAAGCATAGTCTGCCTTGATACCGGCATTTTGGAACGGACCATTGGTAAACAGATAAGAAGTGGAGTAGTTGAAGTTACCAGCAGGTGAAATAACCTCATAACCCACGAAAGTACCCATATAACCGCCGGTCAGTGACAATTTATCCGTCAACGCATAAGAAACATAAAGGTTTTGAATATTGAAACCATATACCGATTGTTCATTTCTTGGTCCAAAAGATATTTCTCCAACAAACGATGCCTTGCCGACTGTTTGCTCGAGAACCAGGTCGATCATACCAAGCGAAACAGAGTTTTGCTCGTTGGCGAAACTGGTAGGAATGTTTTCATAACCTGAGAAATCGTACTTAAAATAGGTATCTACCGAGCCGGATATCGACAATCCGCCTTCAGTTTCTTCTTCTTCCACCACCACAACTTCATCTTGCGCCATTATAGGCATTACAGAGAGTATAAAAAGGCTAAATAGTAAAGCTAATTTTTTCATTTCAATAAATTTTAGTTTGTAAATATTTGGTTTAGAAAAGTTTTGTTTTGTTTAATCTCCCCACATATCCCCCGATTTGTGGGGAGATTAAAAATACTTTGAGGTTCTATTCTACCACGATGGTATATCCCCTGATTCCATGCTCATGGCTATCCAATCCTTCGGTCTCGTGCTCTTTGGAAACCCTAACCCCGATGGTCTTTTTAAGGATAAAGAAAAACAGCAAGCTGAATAGGAAAGCAAAGGCTCCAATAATGGCTACCCCTTTGAGCTGGATAAAAAACTGCTCAAAACTGGCCATTTTGCCCAGGATACCGACAAATAAGGTTCCAAGTATGCCACAGGTAAGGTGTACCGAAACAGCGCCTACAACATCATCCAATTTGAGCTTGTCCATGCCTATGGCTGAGAATACGACCACAATACCGCATACCAAACCAATAATCATGGCTTCATTTGGGCTCATTTGATCTGCGCCTGCAGTGATGCCTACCAGGCCGGCTAGAATACCGTTGAGCACCATACCGAGATCAAGTCTTCTAAATGCAAGGTAGCCACCCAAAAATCCACCGAGTCCGCCCATAGCAGCTGCCAGAGTAGTAGTGACACACACCAGGGAGATCGCCTCAGGATCGGCCGAAAGCACCGAACCGCCATTGAAACCATACCAACCGAACCAGAGCAGGAAGGTACCGATTACTGCCAGTGAGATGTTGGATCCTGGCTTGTCTATTACTTTGCCGTTGTCATATTTACCAAGGCGTGCCCCAATGATGATGATACCCGCCAAAGCGCCCCATCCACCAACAGAGTGTACCAGGGTAGAACCTGCAAAATCGTAGAATCCCATTTGATCGAGGAAGCCACCGCCCCATTTCCAGCTACCCACTATGGGATAAATCAGTCCTACAAACGGAATGGTAAAAAGGAAATAAGCGCTAATCTTGATTCGCTCAGCGACCGCACCTGACACAATGGTGGCGCAAGTGGCAGCAAATACAGCCTGAAACAAGAAATCTGTCCAGTAAGTATAGGCACCTCCGGCATAGGCAATGGGATCGTATCCATCGCCGGGATTCAGGCCAAGACCAGAACTAGCCAGACCGATAAAACCATTGAAATCGCCAGGGTACATGAGTGCAAAACCGATGACCGCATAAGAGACAATACCGATCAATGTATCGACTGTATTTTTGAACAGGATATTCACTGTATTTTTTGATTGGCCAAAGCCTGCTTCAACCGAAGCAAAACCCAATGACATAATAAAAACAAGTACAGCACTAATGATCATCCATGAATTGTTGGCCGTAAACAAAGCTGTGGCGGCTGTATCTGCCGCTTCGGCTGCCGATGCTGCCACATCGAGCAACATAATATCCGAAAAGACACCTATGCCTTTTGCTCCGGCAATTATTCCGGGATCGGCAATCAAACTTGTAAAAAGAGTCTCCATAATAATTGTAATTAGTTTAGAAAATTTGAATAATGAATTAATTTTACTTTTATACTAACAACTCAATATCGATTGTCTAGCTGCCGGATTTTCGACTTACCTTTTCCATCCGATCCTTAGTTTTCAAATATGAGCTTTGCAACACCCTGAATTCAAATATTACTTTGCAAATGTATGAAGCTATTCCACAATTTAATATTTATCAATTATAAATACATTTCATACATTTTTTGCATTTCAAGACATATAGAACTAACATTATTTCACTTTTTAAGCATATTAATTGCCATTATCATAATATAAAAGGCAGTGTGTAATTCATTTCTCTGAAAATTATTTATTATTATAATCATATTTTATTGTACTATTCTAATTATACAGGTCATTTTTACATTTATTTTATGCGCTATACATTTTTTTAGGTTCCTATTTTATCCTATTAAATATACTTTTATGCTTTTTAACATTCTTTAGGATTCGTTTCATACCTATTTTCTTATGTTTTCATGTGTTTATTGCTTTTTTGCTTCTATTTTGAAGCAACATGAAGCAATTCTCGCTCAATTTGCTCTGATCATTTATTTAAAATATCTCACTTATTGTTTTAAGCATAAAAGGGGACAGCAGCATTCATTCTATGGCAGGCAAGGGCAAACCTTTTTGAGAAGCTCAAAAGTTTCTGATTAGATCACGTTTTCACTTATCTCGCCCAGGGACTATTGGGACAAAAAATAAATAGCTTTGGCAAGCAGAGTGCCAGAGCCTGGGGTCAGCGCGGTGCATGGCTATAGAAATACAACATTTATACTAAACAGGCTGGCGAGGCGCACCTTTTGCCACGAACCAGGCTTAGACACTCAGAAAGCTTTCTGCCTATCCTTCCCTCTTGTGTTAAAGGGTATTTTAATTGAACAATAAAATATGAGTAAAATACAATTGGCCAAAAAAGCATTTTGACTATTTCGATATGTAATATGATTATTGTAGTAATATTTTTAGCAAGCCTTGTTTCTTATGAATCTTTTGCTACCTTTCAAATTCCTATGAAAACATATCATTTTCAAAAAGAGTACTATTTGTATTAGTAAATTTTACCTTTTTTGAACGTGGCCGTGAATAATTGTTGACGAGTTATATTGTTTCTTTAAAAAGTACAATGAGTCCAAGACAAAAAAACATTAGCATTATCCACAACTGTGAACAGCACTTTAGCGAATGGCTCAAATGCCGCCTTTCGGAAAAAGGCATCGCAGATTATGATTACGACAACCTGACCGAGGTATTGAGGCATCATGAAAAAACTCTTGGCGAAATCCGCCAGCACATCAAACCCTTGCTCAAGTGGAACAAGATCAAAGATGAGTGCTACCTGCTGTCCACCAAACTGAACGGCTCCGCAGACAGCGATGAATACACGATGAGCTTGATGGAAAAAACAGCCTTTGAAGGCCAGGTACTCTGGCTTACTCTTCAACAAGATTGACGCCTTCCCTTCATTTTTTTTATTCCATTCCCCACCGATTGAGCATTTTCAATATCTTTTACCATTTTTATAATTTCGTCGACAGTGTATAGTCGGTTTTGCTCAACATATTGGATCAGGTAATTATGGTACTAAACTACATCTGGGTTTCTTTTTTCGTAATAGCTTTTTTACTTGCTTTTTTCAGACTCATATTTCTTGGTGATACCCAGGTGTTTACGGAGATTTTCCAGTCAACCATAGATGCCTCCAAGTTGGGCTTTGAGATTTCGATCGGCCTCACGGGCGTGCTCACCTTCTGGCTTGGTATAGTAAAAATAGGTGAAAAGGGAGGCATGGTAAAAATCATGTACAAACTGGTCGGCCCGTTTTTCCGCAAACTCTTTCCCGAAATTCCCAAAAACCATCCCGTTCTTGGCCCTCTTTTGCTCAACCTTTCAGCCAACATGCTCAACCTCGACAATGCCGCTACTCCGCTGGGACTCAAGGCCATGGAAGGTTTGCAAGAGCTCAATCCAAACAAAGATCAGGCTTCCGATGCTCAAATCATGTTTTTGGTGCTCAATACCTCCGGTCTCACTATTATACCCATCAATATTATGGTGTACCGGGCTCAAATGGGGGCGGCAAATCCTGCTGATATTTTCCTCCCCATATTGCTGGCTACGTTCTTTTCTACTTTGGCAGGCCTGGTAGCGGTAAGTTTTTACCAAAAGATCAACCTGTTTGACAAGGTTATTTTGATATATCTCGGCAGCATTACTGCTTTCATTGGGTTTATCATCTTCTATTTCACCACATTAGACCAAGCCCGGATTCAGGAAATCTCTCAGCTTTCCAGTCATCTTATTCTCTTTTCTTTGATCATAGGCATGATGGCTCTGGGCATAAGAAAGAAAAATAACCTCTACGACGATTTTATAGAAGGTGCCAAAGAAGGGTTTTCTGTAGCCATCAAAATTATCCCCTACCTCATAGCCATTCTTGTTGGGATTGCCGTTTTCCGAACCAGCGGAGCCATGGACTACCTGGTAAGCGGCATTGCGTGGACGATCGGCTTTCTGGGTTTCAACACCGATTTTGTCGCAGCTTTGCCAACAGCATTGATGAAACCGCTTAGCGGGGGTGGGGCGCGCGGCATGATGATAGACACCATGGAAACCTACGGCGCCGATTCGTTTGCTGGCCGGGTGGCAAGTGTTTTTCAGGGATCGACCGAAACCACATTTTATGTTTTGGCTTTATATTTTGGATCGGTCAATATCAAAAATACCCGCTATGCCGTTACCTGTGGTTTGATTGCTGATTTTGCAGGAGTGGTCGCGGCCATATTTTTGAGCTATCTATTTTTTCATTGAGTAATTTACCCCGGCAGTTTAACATTGGAATGACCGTGAAATCGAAGTTGAAACCCAAAGGCCAGCTATTTCAACGCCAGAATCAATAAAACGAGCCGGCTCGATATTTTACCCGATGAACCGTAAATTTATGGCTCAAACTATTACCTTTGCGCATTATTTTTAATACGATTTAGCTTTAGGATATGATTGGTGAGAAAAAACAGGATAAGGTGTACGATTTGGCTAAAAATCATTTCTTAGGTGATTTCCCATCCTCCCTACCCATCGAAAAGGCATACCTGCATATCGGCATATATATGGGCTGGATCATCGAAAACGAATTGTTCTCAGACTATTTTGAAGATGAAGCTTCTACAGAAATCTATCGATTTACCAGGCGCGAGATTGGGTGCATCATTCTGGCCGAAATTTGGAACGGGGCTTTAAGCCATGAATTGTTCAACGAAGAGGCCAACCTTTTCACCTATTATTATTACGCAGGAGGTATCTTTAAAAAAGACTATACTGAAGTACTCGTAAAATCGCATAAAACAATTTACCATGTGGAAGATACATGGGAAAATTTTGACAAAATAAGCAAGCGGATGACAGAGCGATTTAACGAATGGAAGAGCCTGACCAAAAGCTAAAATCCCACCATTCAAACCTGGCTTTGCCGGCCAAAATGATCATGCGGTCATATAATCATCTACTCCAACATTCCTTTGGATGTCAGTTAGCCATGTGGCGAAAAAAAAATAGGGAGGCTAATTTACATAAATCTCGCCCGCCGGAGGTCAGTAAATCCGGGTTAAACCCAATTATCATATTTCCGGATAGTTCACCAGGATTTTATCTTTTTTTTGCGCTGTTTTTTTTAAAGGTTATTCGGATCTAAGGATAATAAAGCGTGCAATTGAAAAATTATATTAAACAAGCATTGAATCAATCTGCTACTCGCAAAGCTTAATTACACCTGAATGGCCATGGTTCTTACTTTCTTTTCCTTGATGCTCAGTAAGTAAGCAAAGGAAAATCAAGACAAAACCATGCTTCCGCGCGCTGCCCGGCGCACCGTCCGCTGTGTTGTCAGGCCTGTGCTCGTTTCCCTTAGCTTATTCATTCACAAATTTTACGCTTTTCAGCAGGTTCTACTTAAACCTGTTTCTCAGCTCAGCCAGTTTGTCTTCCATGGTACCCTCCGATGCTTTCTGAGCACGCTGTTCTTTCTTTTCCCGCTTTTCCTGTTTAGATGCCTTAGGCTTCTCGCCAAAGGGATCAGATTTCATAGACAATGAAATTCGCTTTCGCGGAATGTCCACTTCCAATACGGTCACCTTCACCTTCTGCTGAACTTTCACGAAGTCTGCCGGATTTTCCACAAACCGGTCAGCAAGATGGCTTTTATGCACCAGCCCATCCTGATGCACCCCGATATCGACAAATGCGCCAAAATTTGTCACATTGGTCACCAAGCCATTGAGCACCATACCCACCTTGAGGTCTTCCATGGTATGCACATTGTCATCGAATTCGAGCACTTCAAATCGCTCCCGGGGATCACGTCCTGGTTTTTCCAATTCATCCATAATGTCCTTGAGCGTAGGCAGACCGATGGTATCGGAAATGTATTTTTCTAGTTTCACAGATTTGCGTAAGTCCTTTTCCGCAATCAGGGCTTCGATGCTCGCATCGATGTCTCTGCTCATCGCTTCTACAATTTTGTAGGTTTCGGGGTGAACGCCACTGTTGTCTAGGGGGTTTTTCGCATTCTTGATCCGCAAAAAACCAGCAGCCTGCTCAAATACCTTATCGCCGAGTCGAGGTACCTTTTTCAATGCTTCGCGACTGGAAAAAGGTCCGTTGGCATTACGGTATTCTACGATGTTTTTTGCCAATGCCGACCCCAGTCCCGACACATAGCTGAGCAGCTCTTTGCTGGCAGTGTTTACCTCCACTCCCACCTTATTCACGCACGAAACCACCACATCGTCCAGCCCTTGTTTAAGTGCATGCTGATCTACATCGTGTTGGTACTGGCCCACGCCTATCGACTTCGGGTCTATCTTTACCAGCTCTGCCAAAGGATCCATAAGCCTGCGTCCTATTGACACGGAACCGCGGACGGTAAGATCCAGCTCGGGAAATTCTTCCCTGGCCGTGTCGGAAGCCGAATAAATCGAAGCTCCGCTTTCATTGACCATCACTACCAATATCTCCTTGGGCAAGCCTACGGATTTTACAAAGCTTTCGGTCTCGCGGGCAGCGGTACCGTTGCCAATAGAAATGGCCTCAATCTGATATTTTTCGCACATCGCCAACAAGACCGCCGCCGATTGCCTGGTATTTTTTTGAGGTTCGTTAGGAAAAATAGTTTCGTAATGCAGCAATTTGCCTTGCCTGTCGAGGCACACCAGTTTACAACCCGTCCTGAAACCCGGATCCAGCGCAAGCACATTTTTGGCACCGAGAGGCGCAGACAGCAGCAATTGCTTGAGGTTATCCTTAAAAACCCCAATGGCTTCGAGATCGGCCATTTTTTTGGTTTCTATCCTCACTTCTGTTTCGATAGATGGCTTTAGCAGGCGCTTGTAAGCATCTTTGATGGCAATTTCCACCTGTTCCGAACAGGCATTGGAACCCAATAAATATTCATTTTCTATCACCAAAAAAATATCTTCTTCATTTGGTGCGATATCCAGACTTAAAAACATCTCTTTCTCACCGCGTCGCATGGCCAACAATCGGTGAGAGGCTACCTTGCTGATTGATTCTTCCCATTCGAAGTAGTCTTTGTATTTGACTGCCTCTGTTTCCTTTCCTTTGATAACCCGTGACTTTATGATGCCGTCGCTCATAAAAATTTTTCGCACCTTGGCCCGTATTTCGGCATCTTCATTTATTTTTTCAGCTATGATGTCACGCGCGCCCTGCAACGCTTCTTCTACATTGGCCACGCCCTTTTCAGCATCGACATAGTGAACTGCTTCCCTGGTCAGATCAATGGATTTTTGCAGCAAGATGATATCTGCCAGCGGTTCCAGCCCCTTTTCCCTGGCCATAGAAGCACGGGTCTTGCGCTTGGGTTTGTAAGGCAAATAAATATCTTCCAGCACGGACATGGTTTGCGCTTCGTTGATTTTTGCACTTAGCTCAGGGGTCAGTTTGCCCTGCTCGTCTATGGATTTCAATATCGCTTCGCGCCGCTTATCCAACTCTTTGAGCTGCTCTACCCGATCACGAATATTGGCTATAGCTACTTCGTCAAGACTACCCGTTGCTTCTTTGCGATAGCGGGCAATAAAAGGCACCGTTCCCCCCTCTTCGATTAATGCGATTACCGCATCTACCTGCTTTTCTTTAATGCCCAACTCAATGGCAACGATGTTTGAATAATTTTTTATCATCTATATTTGAATGTGTATTTAGTCACAAGTTGAAAGAAAAAATCGGGCAAAAATAGCACTTTGAATTAGAGATAAGACACAATGAAAAAGAAAAAATCGATAAAAAGAGAAATCATAGAATGGGGCATTTTTTTGGGAATTATAGGCTTTTTGTTTGCTACAGGCCTTCATACGCCGGTTTTTGGATTTTTGCAAGGCCTGGTGCTCAAGACGGGGATCATACAACCGAGCATAAACCATGAAGGAGGAAAAACTGCCGACTATGACTTTATGCTCGTAGATGCCAATGGGCGGCAACAACCTTTTAGCGATTTTGAAGGTAAAGTTGTATTTGTAAATTTCTGGGCTACCTGGTGTCCACCCTGTGTGGCAGAAATGCCGGATATTCATGAATTGTATCAGGAAATGAAAGATGAAGACATTGCTTTCGTGCTTATTTCACTAGACGATGACTTTGATAAGGCCAAAAATTTGTAGATCGCAAATCGTATGAATTTCCCATCTACCACCTGACGAGTGCATTGCCCGGAGTATTTGAAAGTTCGGCCATTCCCACCACCTACGTGATTGCGCCCAATGGGCAAATAGTAGTGAATAACTCAGGCATGGCCAAATACAACACGCGCAAATTCAAATCGTTTTTGCGCGAATTAAAGAAATGATCGTTTTTGAAAGGAATTCAATAGATTTCCGATCTGCCGGGCAGTTTGTTCGAGATGGATCCCCGTTTGCCGAATGGCTTCTTCGAGAGGCATAGGTCCATTGGATATGGCAAATACAGCCGAGAAATGTTCATTCAATTTATCGATATCAGCTGCCATGCCCGTGAGCATGATAGTCGAATTCCGATGGCTGTAGCCCTGACAGCCACACCAGACGGGCCCTTGCCCCCAATGGTCTGGCTGTCGGCCTTACCCTCACCAGTGATGAGCAGGTCGGCATGGGTCAATTGCTTTTCAAAACCCATCTTCTCCAATAAAAAATCTACCCCGCCCAGCATGCGTGCATTGAAATGTGCCATTAAACCCAGCGCAATACCACCTGCTGCCCCGGCACCTTTTGTGTTTTTGTAGTCCTTCCCGGTATGTTTGTAAATAAAATCATTGAAATTTGCCATAGCCTTTTCGAGCTGTTGTACCTGGATGTTGTCGGCTCCTTTCTGAGGGCCAAATACATGCGCTGCACCTTTGGGGCCCAACAGAGGGTTTTCTACATCACTCAAAATCACCATTTCCACACCGCGGAATCTGTGATCTATTTTCTGAAGATCAATGCCCGAAAAACCCAGCAATGGATTGCCTGGCATATCGCCACCATTCCACACCATCAGGGCACCCATTGCCTGCAACATGCCCATGCCGCCATCTACCGTGGCACTTCCGCCAACGCCTAAAATGATCTTCTTTGCACCCGCATTCAATGCCTCCACCATCAGTTGACCTGTCCCATAAGAGCTGCACTTTGCCGGGTTCAATTCGTTCGCTTTTAGCAGACCTATGCCTGATGCTTTAGCCATTTCAATTGTGGCAGTATGCGTGGCTGAGTGCATCAGCCATTTTGCTTTTATACTCCTGCCCAGAGGATCCTTCACCTCCGACTCGCGGATTTCACCACCCATGGCGCTTTGGCAAACTTCCAGCGTATGATCGCCTCCATCCGCTATTGGAAAAAGATGGCATTCGGCATTAAGTTGGCTTTGCTCCAATCCCTTTTGGATATGCCTGGCCACTTCGAAGGCATTCAGGCTGCCTTTAAAAGAATTCGGGGCGATGATTATTTTCATTTGTATGGATTTTTGACACTTTGCAGCTTCAGTTTTAAAATATCTGGATAGGAGTCAAATAACAAAAAATCAAATGTGAAATAAAACTCCGGGCACAAAATAGAATAGAATCGAAACCATCAAAGGTAAAAACAAGGCCGGCACATCATGTATACCGCACGACCCCTTGTGATATCCGATCTGATTTTGGCTTCTCAAACAGTATATAATGCGCTTTTTAAGAAAGCGCCCACATTTGCTTAGCAATGCCCGATAGAAGCTTTTAACTTTTTCTCCACTTCACCCTGGGCGGGTAGCAGGTTTTTGGCTTTCTATTAAAATTTAAACAACAAGCATTTGCCAATAATAAATAATACCTCTACATTTGCAACCTGAATTTTAAGAAAGAATAAATAAGGAATGGCACATCATAAGTCAGCATTAAAAAGGATACGATCGAACGAATCGAAAAGGTTGAGAAACAAGTATTATCTCAAGACCACCAGAACATTCATAAAGAAGCTAAAAAAATCCGAAGACAAAGCTGAGGCTGAAGAACTTTACAAGAAAGTTTCGAGTATGCTCGACAAACTGGCTAAGAAGAATATTATACACAAGAATAACGCAGCAAACAAAAAAGCCAAACTTCACAAAGTAATGGCTGCTGTACAATAACAAGATAAAAACATTGACACAAAGCCTTGACGCATCGCGCCAGGGCTTTTTCTGTTTTCAGGCTTTGCTTTTCATGGATATTTTTTGACTTTTATACCAAATCAATCCCCGATGTCAGAACCCGGAAACAGCCTGAAAATACTTAGCTGGGCAGAAGAAGACAGACCCCGCGAAAAACTCTTACTGAAAGGTAAAGCTGCGCTGAGCGATGCAGAACTCATCGCCATACTTATTGGCTCGGGCACCAGGTCGATGAGCGCAGTTGATGTCGGCAAACTGATCCTGGCCAAAGCAGACAACAACCTGCATGAGCTGGCAAAGTTTACCGTAAAAGACCTTCAAAAAATAAAAGGCATAGGGGAGGCAAAAGCAATATCGATCGTGAGTGCCCTTGAGCTGGGCAGGCGAAGGAAAGAACTGGAATTTACCGAAAAGCCCCTGATCAGTTGCTCAAAGGATATTTATCACCTGATGAAACCAGAATTGATGGATATGCCTGTAGAAGAATTTTGGATCATAGTGCTAAACAGGGCCAATCGGATTCTCAAAAAATAAGAATAAGCAGTGGGGGCATTTCGGGCACTGTGGCAGATCCCAAAATCATCTTTAAGGCTGCTTTGGAACACAATGCCTCTTCTATCGTTTTGGTGCACAACCACCCCTCGGCCAACCTAAAGCCAAGCAAAAGCGACCTTGACATCACTCATAAACTGAAAAATGCGGGCACTATGCTCGAAATACCGGTTTTGGACCATTTGATTTTTGGCGACGAAGGGTACCTTAGCTTCGCAGATGAAGGCTTGCTCTGACCGCCAACCTGAAAAACCAATCCATCTGATATCAAGCTGGTTTTAAATTAAGCATGAAATCAAGTATTTTTGGCGTTTAAGCAAACGCGATGAACAAGAAAATATTGATATTGGCCGTGGGAATTGCCCTGGCAGGAATCCTGTTTTATACTTTCAAAGGCACCAGTCCGATTACAGAAGGGTATGTCGAAAAAATAGAGACGGCAAGAGCCGAGACCAATGATTTTTTGAAAAATGCTGAGGATTCTCCGCTTACTGATTCCCAGAAAGCTGCTTTCACCACGCTCAACTATTTTCCGATAGCCGAAAAATACCGCGTCAAATCAGATTTTCAGCTAAGTCAACGCCAGCAGATCATCCAGATGGGTATTTCTGATGGCAGCCAGAAAGCATATCTGGTATTTGGCCATGCCCATTTGCACCTCGAAGGCAAAGAGTTGAACCTTACGGTGTACAAGCCACTTCAGGATGATGCCGACTACCTCTTTATCCCTTTTTATGACCACACCAGTGCAGAACTCACCTATGGCGGGGGTCGATATGTAGAACCTGAGTTGGCCGATGATGGGGCGCTGATCATCGATTTCAATCTGGCCTACAATCCCTATTGTGCTTACAATCCCAGTTACAAATGTCCCATTCCACCGCCGGAAAACCGGCTGGATGTTTCGGTGCTCGCAGGGGAAAAAAATCCCGATTTTGTGAAATGATGTACCAATCAATAGAACTAAATATCTATTTTTGCGCTCAATTTTAGAGTTTTGGCAGCCCGGCGCCATTTTGTTAAACGACGGAGAAAAACAGAATTTTGCACGTGCCAGGCTCATAGCAATTAATACTATCGAAAATACCGGAAGATGAAAATTTCCCTGAATTGGCTTAAAGAATATATTGATATACAAGAAACGCCCGAAGAACTCTCCCATTTGCTCACCATGACAGGCCTGGAAGTTGAAACCATAGAGAAGGTAGAGACGGTGCCGGGCGGCCTTCGGGGGGTGGTAATAGCGGAAATCATAGAATGTGGCAAACACCCAAATGCCGATAAGCTCAGCATTACCAAAGTTGATGCAGGCGAACTGCACCTGCTTCCCATAGTATGCGGGGCACCTAATGTGGCAGTAGGCCAAAAGGTACTGGTAGCCACTGTAGGCACCACGTTGTACCCACAGCAAGGTGGTGAATTCGTCATTAAAAAGGCGAAAATAAGAGGCGAAGTATCGGAAGGCATGATCTGCGCCGAAGACGAATTGGGCATGGGCAACTCGCACGAGGGCATAATGGTGCTGGCCACCGACCTACCCAATGGCACCCCTGCAAGCACCTATTTCAATATGGAAGATGATATCATTTTTGAAATTGGACTTACACCAAACCGTGCCGATGCCACCTCGCACCTGGGCGTAGCCCGCGACATCAGGGCCGTATCGGGTCGTGACATCAAATGGCCCAATGTGTCAGCTTTCAAAGTCGATCATCACAGCTCGAATATCCGGGTAGCAGTGGAAGAGGCGGATGGCTGTCCGCGGTATTCAGGGGTTTCCATTTCCAATTTGATAATTAGAGAATCTCCATATTGGCTCAAAAACCGCTTGCTGGCCATTGGCCAAGAGCCTGTCAACAATGTGGTAGATGCGACCAACTTTGTCTTGCACGAACTTGGCCAGCCTTTGCATGCCTTCGATGCAGATAAAATCCAGGGGCGGAAGGTCATTGTAAAGACACTGCCGGAGCAAACCAATTTTGTCACCCTCGACCAAAAGCCTCGCAAACTTTATGCAGGAGACCTGATGATCTGCGACGAACAAGGTGGTATGTGCATTGCTGGTATTTTTGGTGGTTATGAAAGCGGAATTACCGAAAGCACTACCAATATATTTCTGGAAAGTGCCTATTTCTCACCTGATTATATCCGTAAAACCAGCCTGCTCCATGGTTTAAAAACAGATGCGGCCTTCAGGTTTGAGCGCGGTACAGACCCACACCTCACTGTGTACGCCCTGCAGCGGGCAGCAATGCTCATTAAGGAACTTGCGGGAGGCGAAATCAGCTCCGACATTGTGGACATTTATCCGGAGGCCATCATGCCTGTAAAGGTACCCATGAAGTTCAAATACATTCAACGTCTGATTGGTAAAGCACTCGACGAAAACACTATATTCGATATACTTAAAAGGCTCGACATCGCCACGGATGAAATAAGCAAAGAAGGTTTTGTGGCCACCGTACCGCCCTACAGGGTAGATGTGACCCGCGAAGCAGATGTCATCGAAGAAATACTGCGCATCTATGGCTATGATAATATTGAATTGAAGGAAAACCTGTCAACTGATTTTCTGGCCAGCTTCCCCGAGCATACCGAAGATGCCATTCAACTCAAAGCTGCGGATTTGCTTATTTCCAATGGATATTTCGAAATCAGCACCAATTCGCTTACCAAACCACAATATGCTGAAAAAGCCGACTTTTTGGAGGCTTCAGAAAGCGTGGTGATACTTAATAAACTCAGCGAAGATCTGGGTGTGCTGCGGCAAAGCCTGGTATTTAGTGGGCTGGAGGTGATCGCACACAACATCAACAGAAAACAAACTAACCTGAAAATATTCGAATTTGGCACCGTGTACAAAAAGTCCGGTATAGGCAACTATGAAGAAAAGAAGAAAATCAGTATCTGGCTCAGCGGCAAAAATCATCAGGAAACATGGATTGCCCCCAACAAATCGGTGGCCTTTCACGATATGTCGGCTATAGTGTATAAATTGATACAAAAATACAATGCGGCTGCACCGACTACGAAAATGCTGGACGAAGGGCTATTTGGCTATGGAATGTCGCTGAGTATCGATGGTAATGAATTGGCCAAATTAGGACTTTTAAATCCCAAAATATGCAAAAGCCACTCCATAGATCAGGAAGTTTACTACGCAGAAATCGACTTTGCCCTCCTGTCTTCTGTCATGACAAAGAGCTTTACGGTAAGTGAGATATCTAAATTTCCGGAAGTTCGGCGGGATTTATCGCTGGTAATAGATAAATCGGTGACATTTGAACAGATCGGGCAGATAGTGTCCGACCAGGAGTTTGCGGGTATCTTAAAAGACATTAACGTATTTGATTACTATGTAGGAGAAAAGATAGAAAAAGACAAAAAAGCTTATGCTTTAAACTTTATATTGCAAGACAAAAACAAGACCCTGACCGACCAGGAAATAGACCGAATAATGGGCCGGCTCATGGAAAAATTTGAATCTAACCTGGGAGCTGTTATTAGAAAATAAAAATGAAAAGAGACCGGCTTAATAATGAACTTCAAACCCTTGAGCGAAAAATCAGGCTCTTATTGGCTCAATACGACCAGGAAAAAAAATCGCACGACGAGCTGAAAAAAAAATATGTCGAATTGAAATCCCTCTTTCAGGCCAAAGATCAGCAAATTCAGGACTTTCAAAATAAAATTAAAATTAGTACTATTGTAGATAGTATTTCTGTGGGAGATTCTGAAGCTACAGAAGTTAGAATTAAAATCGACGACTATATCAAAGAAATTGATAAATGCATCAATCAATTGAGTAAGTAATAGATATATCTTATCGCATATGGAAGAACTTTCTATTAAAATAAAAATAGGAGACCGAGAGTACCCTATGAAAGTTGATGCAGAAGATGAAGAGCGGATAAGGCTTGCCGGTAAAAAGATAAATGAGAAAATAAAACTTTATAGAGACCAGTTTGGCATTGACGACAAACAAGATTTACTGGCCATGGTGGCCTTCGACAGTCTCTATGAAAAACTACAGGCAGAAGCCAGTTCCTCCAACATCGGAGAATCTGCAATTGATAAGATAAATTACCTGAGCAGACTGATTTCTGAAGTGACAGACTAAGCCGTCTCCCTCAAAATCGCCATAACTTACAAGCTTCAGAGCCCACCTTAAATAATATCAAACTAAAAAGTATGGATACCATAGCCCTGCTAATTGGTGCACTAGGTGGACTAATTGCTGGAATAATCATCGGAAGAATTCTTCTGAAAAAGGTTTATTCCCAAGAAGAACAAAAAATAAACGAAAAAACTGAGTTGCTGCTGAAAGAAGCCGAGCTAAAGGCCGAAACAATCAAAAAAGACAAAATCATAGAAGCCAAAGAGCATCTGTTGAAATTAAGGTCAGAATTTGAAGATGAAAGCAACCGTAAGAGGAGCCAGATCAGCAACAGCGAAAACCGGCTAAAGCAAAAAGAACAAACCCTCTCGAAGCAAATTGAGCAGAACAAACGCAAAGAAGACGAGCTGGACAGCTTGAAGGAAAATCTTACCGCACAGCTCGAAATACTCAACAAACGCAAGTCGGATCTGGACAAAATAAAGCAGGAGCAAGTAAATGCCCTCGAGAAAATCGCCAATCTTTCTGCCGATGAAGCCAGGGATCAACTGGTAGAAGCACTCAAAGACGAAGCCCAGACCAAAGCCTCTTCTTTTATAAAAGAAATAATGGAAGAAGCTAAAATGACCGCCACCAAGCAATCTAAAAAAGTGGTGATTGAAACCATACAACGTACTGCCACAGAAAGTGCCATTGAAAACTGTGTGTCGGTGTTCAATATCGAAAGCGATGATATCAAAGGGAAAATCATAGGCAGGGAAGGTCGCAATATCCGTGCTTTGGAGGCAGCTACCGGCGTGGAGATCATCGTGGACGATACCCCGGAGGCCATCATTATTTCCGGATTTGACCCCGTAAGGCGCGAAATCGCCCGGCTTTCTTTGCACCGGCTCGTCACCGATGGCCGCATACACCCGGCAAGAATTGAAGAAGTGGTGAGCAAAACCAAGAAAAACATAGAAGAGGAAATAGTGGAAATAGGCGAAAAAACCATTATCGACCTGGGTATCCACGGATTGCATCCTGAACTGATCAAATTGATAGGGCGCATGAGGTTCCGCTCCTCTTATGGCCAAAACCTGCTGCAGCACAGTCGCGAAGTAGCAAAATTGTGCGCTACCATGGCCGCAGAACTAGGCCTCAACGCCAAGCTGGCCAAAAGGGCCGGCCTGCTGCACGACATAGGCAAAGTGTGGCCCGAAGAACCAGAAATGCCACACGCGCTGCTGGGCATGGAACTAGCCAAAAATACAACGAGAACAAAGAGGTATGCAACGCCATAGGTGCCCACCACGACGAAATAGAAATGACCAACATGATATCGCCTATAGTGCAAACCTGTGATGCCATATCGGGATCGCGACCGGGCGCAAGGCGGGAAATTATGGAAAGCTACATGAAGCGCCTCAAAGAACTCGAAGAGCTGGCGCTAAACTTTGAAGGAGTAAACAAGTGTTTTGCCATTCAGGCAGGACGCGAACTCAGGGTGATGGTAGATGCCGATTCGGTTACAGATACCCTGGCCTCACAGCTATCGTTTGATATCTCACAAAAAATAGAAAAAGACATGCAATATCCCGGTCAGATAAAGATAACCGTGATCAGGGAAATGCGATCAGTGTCGTATGCAAAATAATTTTTTATATAATAAAGCATAAAAAAAAGGTGGCATGACCACCTTTTTTTATGCATTCCACCTTGGTGCGCATATTAGAGCACCCGCTTATAACATTCGGCGTATTTGCCCGCAAAAGGTTTGGCCGTTGAAACATATCGTTCCAATTGCTCTTCTTTGAGGTCTTTGAAATTCCGTAACACTTTCACATTGTTTTCCAGCTCATCTATAGTCTCACATCCGCTGCATAGCGTGGAAATGGGCATGGAATATACAAATTGATGAAGCTGTGCAGTAGTAAGCTCGGTTTTTTGAACTATATCGGGTATCTCTTCATCTTTATAATCTTTGGGAGTGAGATCGAACCTGCGCCCCAGCATACCCCCTCCGCCCATGGTTTTCATGGCAATGACCCCATATTCACGCTCTACCAAAGCCGGCAACAGTCCATCCCTGAACGATTCGAAACCGGGGTCGCAGACATTAAGGGGCATTTGGCAGGTGTCAAACTGTAGGCCGCGTGCTTCCAATTGTTCGAGAAAATACATCCCTACTTTGGGGTTGGTATGGCAAGAGAAACCAATGTACCTGGCCTTGCCTTGGTCTTTGGCTTCAAGAAAAAAATCCACCACCCCCGCTTTGATACGGTTATCAACATCTTCGACCGTCATTAAATTGTGAATCTGCCACAAATCTACATAGTCGGTTTTCATTGCCGACAAAGAGGCGCTGAGGTGTTCTTTCACCCCTTCTGCTGTCCGGGCGTGGCTTTTAGTCATCAAAAAAATTTCCTTTCTGTATTTAGGCGTAAGAAACCTGCCATAGTATTCTTCTGCCACACCCTGGTGATAACCCCGGGCATTGTCGTAGAACCTCACGCCCAATTCCATTGACTTCTCCAGCAATTGCTCCGCCTGGGCTGGATTGAGCGATTTGGCATGATGATACCCACCCAGGGCAAATGCCGTTGATTTGGTGCCATCGCGCGTGATGCGACGCAGGGGTAAAACTTCGCCGATGTTGTCTGCTGAACCCGACGAAACTGCCCAGTGCGACAAAAGTGCAGTTGCCGACAAGGCAGTAGCTTTTTTTATAAATTCTCTCCTGTTGCTCATGTTAATATGTTTTTAGTATATGTAATATGTTTGACGACTGCAAAAATATAATATGCAGGCTGCCGAATCATCTGCTGCCGGCAAGCTTTTATGGGCGTACCGGCGTGCCATCATTTTTCCTCAATTGGGTCCAATTATAGTTGTATTTGGGCGCGGGGTATTTTTTGGCCAGTGCTTCGTTAAAATCTACCCCAAGTCCGGGTGCCTCATTCACGAACATGAAACCATCCTTTACGGTAGGGGCGCCCGGAAAAACTTCAATTAATGCATCATTGAACCGAGGTGCCTCCTGAATTCCAAAATTCCAAACAGCAAGGTCGATGTGTGCATTGGCTGCATGTCCGACAGGCGAAACATCGCCGGGGCCATGCCAGGCGGTACGTACATTGTACCACTCGCCAAGCCGCGCCACCTTCATTGCCGGGGTAATACCGCCAATCTGCGAGATGTGGATTCGGATAAAGTCAAACCACCGCTTGCTCATCGGATCCAACCATTCATGTGGGCTGTTGAAAAGCTCACCCATGGCAATGGGTACACTGGTTTGTTTTCTCAACAATTCAAACCATCCCATATTTTCTGGCGAAAACGGATCTTCGACAAAAAAAGGTCGGTATTGCTCCAGCCGCTTTATCAGGTCTATGGCTTCCATTGGCTGCAGGCGTTCGTGGATATCGTGCAGCAATTCTACCTGCGCTCCGGCTTTTTCACGAACCTTTGCAAACATTTTTAATGTACCGCTGATATAGGCCTGGGCGTCCACGGTGTTGTCATCGCCCTGGCCAAACTGATACTTTTTATAGGCTGGCTCTTGAGACAGGTGAGTGGAACCATAACCGCCAAGTTGAATGCGTATATTTCTGAAACCTTGTTCCTGGTATTTCTGCACATTCTCCAATACCGCTTCCGGCGATTGGCCACTGGCATGGGTGTAGGTATCGACAGCAAAACGGCATTTTCCGCCAAGTAGCTGATACACCGGCAAACCGGCAATTTTTCCTTTTATATCCCACAGTGCCTGATCCAATCCGCTGAGTGCATTGTTGAGTACCGGGCCGTTGCGCCAATAGCTGCTCACGTATGCGGTCTGCCAGATATCTTCGATGTTGTTCACATCTTTGCCCCGGCAAAAATCATCGAGGTAGTCGTTGACTGCCGAGGCAACAGTGGTGGCTCGCTGCCGGAACGTAGCACAACCAATACCATAGAGACCTGGCTGGTCGGTTTCTACTTTTACCACTATCAATTCAATATGCTGAGGGGCAGTAATAAAGGCCTTAACTTTTCTGATTTTCACCTTACGGTAATCATCAATGGGCACGTTTGCACTTTGAGCCTCTTGTGGCGCACTGCGTGCCCAGGTCGGCACGGCAACAAGTGGCATCATCACCAAACCTTTTAAGCTATTTCTTCGATCCATTTGTTGGGCGTTGTTACATTCTACTTAAAATAAAAAATCATCCTTGTTGTGCTTCACCTATCAGCACGTCAAAATAAATATACAATTTATTGGAGGAAGGGTCTCTCCTTTCAAGGTATTATTCGTGTCAGCCGTCGCAAGTGGACTCATTCCTTATCTTCAGGTGCCTTCATCTTATGTATCAGGACATTGACAAAGGTCATTTTTTTGATGGAGGAATAGTTGCTACTTACGGGCATAAAAAATTCAGGTAGCGATAGGGGTAAATATCCATCGGGGTGTATATCCTTTCGAAGAATAAACCAAGTACTCGCCAATTCGCCCGATGGTGATGCGATGAAGAAGGATTTTTTATTGGCACACTAAACACTTTTTATGCCTATGAATAAGACAATTACCTCAAAAACAAGAAAATACGTATTTTCCAATGTTTATTATTTTGTGCTGGCATTGCTATTGGTTGCCTGCCAAAACGATAAAAAAAGCACAGAAAATGCATCCACTCCCCTGCCCCCGATGCCAGCGGCAGGCGCAGACTACTTTCTTGATATCACTAGCAGTGCCGGCATCGACTTCGTGCATTCCATCGGCGACGATCACCTCACCAACATCGTTGAGTCCGTGGGCGGTGGCGCTGCCTTTCTGGATTACGACCAGGACGGTTGGATGGACATTTATGCGGTAAGCGGCAACTTTCACGAGCGCCTGAGCGACCAGGAATTCACTCCTGATAAAGTGGAGCGCAATCAGTTGTACCGAAATCGGGGTGATGGCACCTTTGAAAATGTAACAGAAAAAGCCGGCGTGGGAGATGATGGCTTTGGCATGGGCATTACCGTGGCCGACTGCAACAATGACGGTTTTCCCGATATGTACATCAGCAACCATGGTCCCAATGTACTCTATCTTAACAATGCCGATGGCACCTTTACGGATATTGCCCAAAAAGCCGGTGTGGCAGGAGATGAAAGTAGTGTAGGCGCTGTCTGGCTCGACTTTGACAACAACGGCCTGGTCGATCTGTATGTAGGCAATTATCTGAGCTTCGACCCGGACTATAAGTTTTTTTATGCTCCCGATGGCTTTCCCGGCCCTATGTCGTTCGATGGCGAGATCGACCGGCTGTACAAGAACCTGGGCAATGGCAAGTTTGAAGATGTAACCGAAGCTATGGGCGTATTCAATCCCAATGGACGGGCCATGGGTGTGGGCGCAGCAGACTACGACAACGATGGTTTCATGGACATTTATGTAGCCAATGACCACATGGTCAATTTTATGTACCACAACCAGGGCGGCAGCGGATTTAAAGAGGTAGGCATCCCTTCCGGTACGGCATTTAATCAGGTGGGTGAGGGCACCATCAGTATGGCGGTGGACTTTGGCGATTACAATGGCGATGGCTTGCTCGATATTTGGGTTTCTGACGATGGCTATTGCTCGCTTTATCAAAACCAGGGCAATGGCGTATTTACGGAAATGGCCTATCCCTCAGGCATTGCGGTGGCAGCAGCGCAGCATGTTGGCTGGTCGTCATCTTTCATCGATTTCGACAACGATGGCGATCAAGATATTTTTAAAGTAAATGGAGAATTGAAGCATTTGTATGGGCAGGAAGACCAGCTCTTTGAAAACGACGGCAATGGTAAATTCAATGAAGTTTCCGCCGAACTTGGTAAGTATTTTAAAGAAGCACTGGTAGGCCGTGGGGCTTGCTTTGGCGACTACGACAACGACGGCGACCTTGATGTTTTTATAGTAAACCTTCACGACCGTGCAGTGCTATTGCGCAACGACCATGGCAACGATCAACAGTGGATCATGCTTAAGCTTGTGGGCACCAGTGGTAACAAAGACGCGCTGGGCGCCAAAGTAAAAGTTTGCGCCGATGGCAAATGCCAGTTTTTCCAAAAGAAAAGCACCAGCGGATACTTATCTCAAAATGACCCCCGAATCCATGTAGGACTGGGTACTGTCGAATTGGTGGATAGCCTGGAGATCACCTGGTTATCGGGCAAGGTGCAGAAATTGGAGCAGGTAAAAGCGAACCAATTGATTACCATAACAGAATTATAGCATGTCGCGGTCAAACAATATATTTGGAATTTTTGTAGCGTCGATGATTTTGAGCCTGTCGGTACTATGGAGCGGATGCGCCAGCCAACAAAAAGAAGACGGCAAGGTGATTTTTACCAGGATACCTGCCATATCGGCAAACGCAAATTCGCCAGACCCCCAATCCCTAAAGTATTTGCCGGGAATGCAAATCGTGATTGCCGATATGGGCACATCGCCGGAAAACCTACGGTTGCTCTCCCACGGTTTTTTCTCTGCCCGTGCCCCGGAGGTAGATTTTGATGGCCTCACCGTGGTATTTTCGGCTCAACAAAACGAAGGAGATATTTGGCAAATCTGGACGCTCCATCTGGCCGATAACACGGTGACCCAGGTGACGCAATGCAAGTACAACTGCACCGACCCTGCCTGGTTGCCCGGTGGCCGCATTGCCTATAGCAAGCAACAGCTAAACGAAAAAGGGTTGGTGTTCCATGCAATTTTTTCCTGCCTGCAAGATGGTACAGACGAAGTGCAGATCACCTTTCAGCCTCATGAAGACTTCCATACCGGCATGTTAAACGACGGCCGATTGCTGGTAAGCAGCAAGCAGCTATACCCTGAAGAAGGAAAGGTAAAATATCTTGCTGTTCATCCCGATGGCACCAAGGCTGAATTGTTTTATGAAGCCAGCGACAGCCTCCAGTATATGGGCAAGGCCTGGGAAACGGACGACCACAGGCTGGTATTTGTAGAATCGGGGGCACTGGCAACAGTCCGTTTCAACCGTCCTTTGCATTCCCGAGCCACTGTTGAACATCATATCCGGGGAACATTTTGGTCTATATTTCCGACAGGAAAAAATAATTTTATTGCTTCTGTAAAGCAAACCAATGCGCAAACCTATGGTCTGACCCGGATAGGTGACACACCTGATACTGATGAGCCTTACTACAACGACGAAGAATATCACTTTATAGAGCCAATAGTGGTGATGTCACGTCCTGTTCCTAAAAAACTTCCTTCTATCGTAATGACTGATCGCTCCACAGGATATTTCATTTGCATGGATGCAAAGCGATCGGAGCCTGGCGCGATCGACACAAGCGCCACCAGCGTGCAATTGCTGGGACTGGATGAGGTTTTGGGAGAAACTACGCTTGAAGAGGATGGCTCATTTTATATAGAAGTGGGCGCTGACAGGCCTATACGGTTTCAAACCCTGAACGAGAAAGGCGAGGTGGTCAACGGGCCATCTTCATGGATGTGGCTGCGCCCCAATGAGCGACGTGGTTGCGTCGGCTGTCATGAAGACCGCGAAATGGCTCCACCCAATGTAGTGCCCAAAGCGATAGAAAAGGCTCCTTTTGCAATGATCAAATAAAATGATGCGCGTCTCATGAACAAAAAATTAATATATGGCCTCTTTTTTTTAGCATTTGCTCTTGCTGTAGGCTTCAGTGCATTTCGTAAATGGGCAGTAAACCACGCCACCTATATGACTGGCGGTGTGCCCCACCCCATCAATTGTGCACCATGCCATATCTACCCCGAGCGTGATGGTATTTTGGCCAATATCCTCAACGAAGACTACCTTTCCCCGCTCAATGCCGTTTGTAGCTCCGATGGCTCAGCCCTGTATGTGATCGCGCAAGACGCTGATATGTTGCTCATTGTTGACCCTGCTCAAGATAAGGTGGAAACACAAATTGCCGTAGGCAGGCGACCTCATAGCGTGGTGGTTTCCAAAGATGGCAAGTCAGCGTATGTAAGCAACCAATGGGACAACAACCTTTACGTCATTGATTTAGCATCGAACACGGTGAGCGATACCATTCTGACCGGAGCCGGGCCGGCTGGCATGGGTTTGAGCGTGAATGGCCAATTACTGTATATTGCCAACACCTATACCAACAATATTTCGGTGGTTGACCTCGCCAGCAACACCGAGATAAAAAGACTTTATGGAGGAAATTATCCCACAGGCGTTGCTGTATCTCCATTAGATAATCAGGTCTTTGTGTCGAGCCAGCGTACCTTGCCGGTACCTTTTCGAACAGAACCGATCACAGAAGTGACCGTATTGAATGGCAAAAATCAACGTGTGGAAGAACGATTGAATTTTCGCTCTGCCCACATCATGGAAAACATAGCAGTTAGTCCGGATGGTGATATGGCCATTACCACCCTTATTCGTCCCAAAAACCTGGTACCGTCGGCACAAATTGAGCGTGGATGGATGATTAACCATGGTATAGGCATTGTGACCAAAGAAGGCAAAAAAGCCCAACTGCTCCTCGACGAACCCAACGCCTTTTATGCAGACCCCTACGACGTGGTCATCCACCCCAATGGCAAATACGCCTATGTGAGCCATGCCGGCGCAGACATGATCTCGGCCATAGACCTCGACGTGGTCAGAAACATTGTTTCGCAATCAAGCCAGCACGAACTGGAAAACCTCGCAAACTATCTGGGCATGAGCGATCAAATTGTGCTGAAACGAATTAAAACCGGGGCGAACCCCAGAGGGCTGGCCTTGTCACCTGATGGCAAGACCCTGTATGCTGTAGAGCAGATGACCGACCACATCACCATGATTGACACAGAAAAATTGGAAGTGGTAAAAACGATAGACCTGGGAGGCCCGTCCCGTACCACAGTGACCCGCAAAGGAGGCCAACTGTTCAGAAATGCAGGTCACACCTTCCATCAGCAATATAGCTGCTATACCTGCCATCCCGATGGCCATGAAGATGGCCTCACATACGACCTGACCGGATCAGGCAGGGATCTGGCCAACGTGCAAACCCTCAGAGACCTGAATGGCACGGCCCCATTTAAATGGAATGGAAAAAATGTAAGTGTCTATATGCAATGTGGTATGCGCTTTTCAAAATTTGTAACACGCACCGAATCGTTCTCCCCCGGAGATTTAAATTCATTGGTAGCCTATATTATGCGGGAGCTCACTCATCCGCCAAATATCCATGCCCTGCCCGGTGGCGAGTTGACCGAAGCGCAAAAGCGGGGAAAAGCCATCTTTGAGCGTACCATCACCGTTGATGGACGCGAAATTCCGGAAAAAGACCAGTGCATCACCTGTCACAACGGTCCCAGCTATTCCAATTTTCAAATGGCTGATGTAGGCTCGCTCAAAGACACCGACAACCCTACCTTGTTCGACTCGCCCAACCTGAACAATGTATATGAATCGGCGCCGTACCTCCATGATGGCAGTGCAGCCACACTGGAAGAAATATGGACAGTATTCAACCCCAATGACACCCATGGCTATGCCAATGATATGACGAAAGATCAGCTCAACGATTTGGTTGAATACCTGAAGTCTTTGAAAGGTGCGGAATACACCAGCGATCAACTCAATTATGAAGTAAACAAAAGTCAATTATGAAAAACATCCTACTAAAGCATTCATCCAAAGCAGGTTTGATCCTGCTCATTTCCTTTGGGATAAGCCTTTTCAGCTTCAACTCACCTGACCGTCCTGCAACAAATGCAACTCATCGTTCGGAGGTGAAGGCAGAAAAAAAAGGTGAAAGTATGCCGATATACGGCAATTGGAAAAGTTACACCAAAAAAGATGGTCTGCCATCTGATAAAGTTTTTGCGTGCGAACCGATGAAGACCGCGTGTGGGTTGGTACCAACCAGGGCCTGGCACTGCTGGAAAATGGCAAATGGAAAGTATATACCGAAGCCGACGGACTGGCGCACCGCAGTGTGCTTGCCCTGGACGTAAGCCCCATTACCGGCGACTTGTGGGTGGCCACTATGAGCGGGCTCAACAGGTTCTCGGCAGGAAAATTCACCACCTATACCCAATTCAACAGCGGTCTGGCCAATGATGTGATCTATTCGGTAATCTGCGATGGCAAAGATGTATGGGTAGCCACCGGTGGCGGAGCCGGCATGCTGGACACTTATACAGGCAAATGGGCCATCTATACCGAGCAAAACGCACCCATGCACGAACCATGGACTTACAGCATCTGCGCCGGCGGTGGCAATATTTATATCGCTGCATGGGGTGGTGGTGTCATCGAATGGAACAAAGCCAAAAAAGAATTCAGAGACTACATAGACCCGGATGGGGAAATGGAGATTGATTTGTTTCCTGACGATGGCGTAGTACACGACATCACCACTGCGGTCACCTACGATGACGACATCTTATGGGTAGCCACTTATTTTGGCCTCAGCAGGTACGATGGCAAGCGCTGGAAAGGATATTTTGACCACGACAGCGGCCTGGCCAGCAACTTCATCAACTACATTAAAGCCAACGGAGAGGTAGCGTGGATGTGTACAGACAACGGGCTGAGCAGCTTTAATGGCGAAACCTGGATAACGTACAAAAACCTGGGGACAGACCAAAGCGGGCAAGTGATCGTAAATGGCAAAAGCCCAAAAGAAAACATACTGAAGGCAAGCTCCTCGCTAAGCCACAATTTTACCATTGGCGTGGATTTCAAAGACAATGACATTTGGGTAGCCACCTCCCATGGTTTGAGCCATGGCGTGGTCGTTGGCCAGACAGAAGTAAAAACATCGAAATTATAAACTTTTAAGACTGAGAGACATGATGATTGAGACAAAAACAAAAGTGCTGATCGATTTAAACAATCTGACAAAAGGCGAACGCAAAGAGATGGCCAAATTGGGTATTCTTTCTGATACCAACGATATCACCGATTATAAATATCCTGCGGTACATGCCGAGCGACCTCCCATTGCCAAGCATGCCGTGCATGCCCCGCATACCATCAACGAAGCATACAACTACGAAAAACCATCTTCATTTTCCAGAGCCCTGCGCATGGATTTTGGCAAGACCAGGGTGCTGTTGATCTCTGGTACTGCCAGTGTAAACGAAGAAGGGAAGCCCGAACATATTGGCGATTTCAAAGCGCAACTTTGGAGGACATACAACAACATCACCAACCTGCTTGCTGCCGAAGACATGACCTGGCACGACGTGGTGCGCACCACCAACTATCTGCGCGACATTGAGCGCGACTATGCAGAGTTCAACAAAATCAGGACTACGTTTTATTCCTGGCTTGGACTCGATCCACTACCCGCAGCCACCGGCATCCAGGCGCGATTGTGCTGGGAAACACTATTGGTGGAAATTGAAGCGATAGCGGTATGTACCAACAAATAGCGTCCGGGTATGGGGTGGTTACACCGCCGATCCGATGGTTGGTTCTAAATCGCAACCCATCTTTCACCCATACTTGATCACGCCTCAACATAAAACAATAATGAGATGAAACATACTATTTCAAAAGCATGGCAATTGACACTTGTGTTGGTTGTAGTTATCAGCATGGTGGCCAATGCCCAATACAAGGAAAAAACTATGGCAATACACCTGATGAGGTAGTGCCTTATGCCAATTTTCAAAATGCCTATAAAAAGCACTTTCTGATCCCGATGGAATTTCTGGGATCGGGGAGGGAAAAACCTGAGCCCAAAGGATTGGAAACAGTACGCATTGGTTTTTTGGGACCGCTGGAAGGCTCCAAAGACACACCAAAAGGCAAGCAGATGTATCAGGGAGCATTGCTGGCCATAGAGCAGGTCAATGCAAAGGGAGGCTACAAAGGCACACCTTTCGAACTGATGCCTCACAATGATGTGGGGCTTTGGGGTGCCGCGGCCAATGAAGTCGTGGCCATGGATGATGAAGGTGTTTGGGCCATTCTCGGCTCCATCAACGACATTGTGACCCATGTGGCCATTCGCGTAGCACTCAAGTGCGAAATTCCCGTCATCAACATTGGCGACCCGGATCCTACCCTCACAGAAACCAACATTCCCTGGGTGATCAGGGTAATCAGCGACGACCGGCAGAGCAGCTATGCCCTTTCCAGCAGAATATATAAGAAAGATGGCCATAAGCGGGTTTCTTTGCTTAGGGTCAACAACCGCTATGGCAGGGTTGGTACCGGAGAATTCAAAGATGCCTCCACCCGCATGGGCTTTCCGGTTGCCGTGGAGTTGCGTTTTGAGGATGGTGACAAAGATTTTACCGATCAGATCAATAAAATTAAAACCAACAACTCCGACGCCATAGTGCTGTGGGGCGATGCCAAAGAAATGGGCCTGATCGTCAATCAAATCCGCGCCAAGGGTCTGCAACATCCCATCTATGCCTGCGACAGGGCGGTGACACCGGAGTTTATGCGCGTTGCCGGCAAAAACGCCAACGGCATCATCACTACGGCGCAATTTAACCCGCGAGCCGACAATCCAAGTTTGAAAAATTTTCAAAAGGCATACAAAGAGCGATTTAAAATGGAACCGGATGTTTTTGCTTCACATGCCTACGATGGCACCAATATCACCATTCAGGCCATTCAAAAAGCCGGGCTCAACCGTACATTGATCCGCGATTTGCTCACAGACAACAGCACCTTCCAAAATTATAAGGGGGTAACCGGAGAGATCATTTTCGATGGCACATGGAACGACGTAGGCCAGATATTTCTTGTGGAAATCAAAAATGACGATTTTCAATTCGCGCCGGTGGTACTGGTAGAACCCAAGCTTAGTGGAAGTATAAAATAAGACAGCGTCTGTTCACGAGACACAACAGCAGTTAATAATCTCAACATTTTAAATGAAGCGGATCTATGAGGCCAGGAAGCATTCAAGGGCACATGCTCTTTTGTTATTGCTTGCCGCAATATTGGTTGTATGTCCGTACCAATCGAAAATACTGGCACAAGACGGGCAAAAATCGATTAAAATAGGCTTTCTTATCCGTGACAAACGTGACTTGGCATCGATACAGGTCGCCGAACTGGCCATTGCACATGCCAATGCCGCGGGGGGATTTCAGGGCAGGACGCTGCAACTAATTACCAAGTCCTGCGACGGCCCCTGGGGCGTGGGATCCAAACGGGCTGTTGAGCTGGTGTACGACGACGAAGTGACAATGATCGTAGCAGCCCTCGACGGACGCAATGCCCATCTGGCCGAGCAAGTCACTGCCAAGTCGCATGTAGTACTGCTATCGACCCAGTCCAGCGATCCGAGCCTGTCAAGGGCGTATGTGCCCTGGTATTTTCGTATGGTGCCCGACGACAGGCAACAGGCAGCAGTATTGATCGAAGATATTTATCAGAAGCAGCAGCTCAGCAAGGTAGTTCTGGTGTCTCTGGACGATTATGATGGCAAAATGTCTGTAGAGTCCATGAAAGAGCTGATGGTCAAAAAAGGGCTCCAAACCCCGGAAAGCTTCATAAACCTGCCGGAAAAGACCTTGATGCAAAAAATCGCACATCACCCACCACAGGCCATGGTGCTGGCAGGCAGTGCCGCGCACGTACGGCAGCTAGTTGACGACATCCACGTGTCATTTCCCGCAATACGGCTGTATGCTTTTCTTAATATGTACAATTTCTACGCTATAACCCGTACACCATTTCCAAAAAACATCCGAATTGTACAGTCCGACAGCCCTGCCCACTCCCAAAGGCCCTCATTCGAAAAAGCCTTTCTGGAAAAATATGGACAAATGCCCTCCCCTGCCCAGGCCTACATTTACGATGGCATATCCCTGGCGGCTGAGGCCATCAGAACGTACGGAGCATCGCCTGAAGCGCTGAGAAGTAATTTTAAATCCATAACATACCTGGGCCTGACGGGGGAGATAAAATTTGGAAAATTGGGCAATAGGTCAAATGAGTGGATATTGTCCAAATAACCCCATTTTGAGCTTTTCAAAGAATAATTTAACTAAATTGCCCCTTTGAAATCTTGTTTGAAAGCCATAAACCACCATGGAAAAACATCGCTTTTTTTATATCCAAAAACGCTTCAAAGGTTTGGGAACCCCTCAGGGGATTCTGGCGTGTTTTGTTGTACTCACCTTTTTGTCTTTCAGCCTTATGCAATCTTGCAAAGAAAAGCCTGTGGACGAGAAGCAGCTTGCCCGCGACAAGATTACCATTCGTACACTTGGCCTGGCTTATCTGGAGGAAAACAAGTTGGAAGAAGCCGAAACGGAATTTCTCAAACTTACCAAACTGGCTCCTGACGAAGCCCTCGGATTTGCCAATCTTGGCCTGGTGTATCTGCGTATGGACAACTACACCGAGGCCATCAAACAATTGGACAAAGCGGTAGAGATCGACCCCAAAGACGCTAATATCCGACTGATTCGCTCCAAAGCCTTTGAACTCAACAACGAAACCGATAAGGCGATATCAGAACTGGAAGAAACCCTTGAATTTGCTCCTGAAGAGGCCAAAGCGCTGTATCAACTTGCCGATCTCTATCAAAAAAAGCCGGAGGCAGGCGATAAGCGCCTGGAATACCTCGCCAGGGTGGTCGAAGCATCTCCGACCAACATTGTCCCGCGTCTGCAATTGATAGAAATGCTGTTGCAAAAAGGCGAAACGGACCAAGCCCTGAAAAACCTGGAAGAGATTGGCCGGCAGTTTCCCGAGTTCACGCCTGAAGCTGCCGAATTCTACAAAAAAACCATGGACGGTCTGCACAATGGCCAACCTGAGGAAGCCATGACCTCCCTGCTTATCTTCCATAACTTCCTCAAACTAACCACCCCCTACCAGGCAGGCATCAAAGAACTCAAAGGCCCGGGTGGCGCACTAATCGGATTTCCAATGATCTCCTTCAGCCAGTCCACAGCTTCTTTTTTGCAGGAGGGGGAGTCGCTGCTCGATGCCATGCGCTATACCGAAGTGACTGCTACAGCAGGGCTGGAACTCAGTGGCGACTTTGTGCCCGGCAGTGGCCAAATAGCGGTAGCAGATATCGATGGCGATGGCGATCAGGATATTTTTTATACCGCCAAACGGGCAGAACAACCTGCCGTACCCCACTTGTTTGTAAATGACCTTGGCATGTTTAAAGAAACCGCCGCATCGAGCGGATTGGATGTGAACCGGCAAATAACATTTGCGACCTTTGCCGACTATGACAACGACGGCCATCTCGACTTGCTGCTGCTGCTAAAAGAGGGGCTGGCGCTATATCGCAATGCAGGAGAAGGCAAATTTGAAAACACCACTGACGATGCCATTCCGGTAGCTGGGGGCATTGCCGGCCAGACGGCCCTCTTTGTAGATGCCGACCACGACGGCGACCTCGATTTGTTTATTGGTGGCGAAAACGACCAGCTCTGGCGCAACAATGCCGATGGCACCTTTACCAACACCACGGAGTCTGTCGGATTCGGGCCTCAACACAGCACGACAACCAAAGCCATGCTTGGCGACTTCGACGACGATGGAGACATAGATTGGTTGGTGCTCAGGGCCGACGGACAACACCTGTTGTATTCCAATCTCAGACAGGGCAAATTTAAAGACATAGCAAAGGACACCGGCCTCAAAGACATGCCTGGCCCCAGTGTAGCGGCCACAGGCGACTACAACAACGATGGATATCTGGACATCTTCATCGCCACTACTGACGGCTCGGCTTATCATTTATATAAAAATAAAAGCGACGGAACCTTCGAAGAAGACAAAGCATCCGACGGTGTATTTGCCGCCTTAAAGTCTTTAAAAGCCCGGGAAATCATCTTTGTGGATGTTGATAACGACGGGCACCTCGACATACTGGTGATGGGAGAAAACAATAATGCACAAGGAAATGGCATGTTGCTTTTTCATAATGACGGCTGGGGGAATTATAAAGAAATCAATCATTTGCTGCCTCAGGAATTTAATGGGGGCACCCAGGTGGTGGCCGCCGACTACAATGAGGATGGAGACCTGGACCTCTACATCGCCGGTCTGGATGGTGCCATCAGACTTTTGAGAAATGATGGAGGCAATGGCAACCACCACCTGAAAATGAAATTGGTCGGGCTGCGCACCGGCAGCGGCAAAACAACCACTTTGGCATTGGCGCCAAGGTGGAAGTGCGCGCGGGCAACCTATACCAAATGCAGGTGGTGAGTTCGCCGGAAGTGCATTTTGGTATGGGAAACCGTACCAAAGCCGATGTGGTGCGGATCATGTGGACAAATGGAGTTCCGCAAAACATGTTCTTTCCCGACAGCGACCGCAGCCTTATCGAAGAGCAGGAACTCAAAGGAAGCTGCCCCTTCCTCTACACCTGGAACGGCCAGGAATATGTATTTGTAAAAGACATGATGTGGCGAAGCGCACTCGGCATGCCCCTGGGCATAATGGGTGGCAAGGCCAAGTACGCTTTTGCAGATGCTTCGGAAGAATACCTGAAAATCCCCGGTGAATTGCTACAACCAAAAGATGGGCGATACACCATTCAAATGACCGAAGAACTGTGGGAAACGATCTATTGCGATGAAATAAAGCTGATTGCCGTGGATCATTATGCCGACACCGACATCTATGTGGATGAGAAATTTGCCGCCCCCCCTTACCCGCCGCTAAAGCTATACCACGTAAAAAAACCCCTAATACCCAGCAGCATTACCGATGGCAAAGGCAACGATCTATTGCACCTGCTCGCAGAAAAAGACCACCGCTATGTGTCGAACTTCCAACGAGCCAAATACCAGGGTGTCACAGAAATGAAAGACCTGGTCATCGATTTGGGTGATATTCCGGACACGGAAAACCTGCATTTGTTTCTCAACGGTTGGATATTCCCGACAGATGCCAGCATCAATGTGGCGCTGTCTCAGTCGAACAACATCCAGATCAGGCAACCATCACTGGAAGTAGTCAACCAAAAAGGCGAGTGGCAGCAAGTGATGGAAAGCATTGGTTTCCCCAGTGGCAAAAACAAGACTGTGGTGGTGGATCTGAGCGACAAATTTCTTTCGCGCGATCGAAAAGTGCGCATCCGCACCAACATGGAGATATACTGGGATCATGTGTTCTTTGCCCAAGACGAAGAAGCGGCAGTAAACATGACCACGATGACGCCCACATCGGCCGATTTTCATTTCCGGGGTTTCTCCAGAAGTTTTAGAAAAGAAGGGCGCTACGGCCCCCATTGGTTTGATTATAGCCAGGTGAGCACCGACCCGCAGTGGCGCGATCTCACCGGCACCTACACCCGCTATGGCGAGGTGAACGAATTGCTTCAGGCAGCAGACGACATGTACATTATCGCCAATGCCGGCGACGAGACCACCATTACTTTCGATGCCACCAACTTGCCCAAGCTCCCCGAGGGATGGAAGCGTGACTTCCTCATCTACAGTGTCGGCTGGGTAAAAGATGGCGACCTCAACACCGCCCTGGGTCAAACGGTAGAGCCACTGCCCTTCCACGGCATGGGTACGTACCCTTACGGGAAAGACCTGCAATATCCAAGCGATAAAAAGCATCTGGAATATCAGAAAAAATACAACACGCGTGAAGTGGGCACTCATGGCTTTAAGGAGTATTTGTCGAAGGAAACACGCGCGCAACCCTAATCAGCAGCCGTGGCGATAACCAGGATGGCAACTGTCTGAATCAGGATGCGCAGGATATCAGGATGACAACTGTCTGAATCAGGATGCGCAGGATATCAGGATGTGCAGGATTGAGTGAAAATTATAAATCGCTTTCTTTAAAGCAATGATCCTCATAGTTCCCGGCTAGTCGCTGGCAGATTGCCACACTACGCGAAAAGCTCCGTTCGCACTATTAGCCGTCATTGCGAGGAGCGCTTGCGCAGCATAGCGA
>JAAUQL010000076.1 GCA_012033595.1 Cyclobacteriaceae bacterium
CGGGAATGGATTTTATGCCTTTACTTATAGAGAAAGCAGCATTAGAGAATGTTCCAATTTACTTTTATGGTCTGACAAGGATATTTTGGACTTAGTGAAAATAAAGCACTTAAAGAAAATCCAGGGTTAATAATTGCCGGAATGTTTTCACCTCCTTTTCGAATACTAACTCAAACTGAGCAATCAGATATTGTGGATAAAATTAATTTATCTGGAGCACGCATAGTTTTCGTTTGTTTGGGTTGTCCAAAGCAGGAAAAATGGATGTCAGAAAATACTTCACAGATAAAAGCGGTGCTATTAGGTGTAGGCGGCGCTTTTGAGACTTATGCAGGCACCAAGAAAATGGCACCAGAATGGTTGAGAGAATTAGGTCTGGAATGGACATTCCGTTTATTACAAGAACCAAAAAGATTATTTAAGCGTTATTTAATTACCAATTCATTTTTTTTGTTTTTAATGGTAAAAACCCAAATAAATCTTAGATTTTCCAAGAAAGCAGAATAATTAATATGTAAATTCAACCTCAATAAGGTATTCATTTACCTGACTGTGGATATCTTAATTTAATTAATGAATTTTAGTTGTATAATATTTTTTGACAGAAGTAAGATGCAATTAAAAATCTCACGTCTTAATAATCTGAAAAACTCGCTGGAATATTTATTAGGTTTTTAAATCATAATTATTGATAATATATATCTATATTTTTCTTTTTTTTAAAGCTCATTTTTAAGTCTTTCAATTATGCTATTCACAAGTTATGAATTTTTAATATTAGTGATGGTCACTTTTTCTTTATACTATCTACCATATTTGAGTGTGTATCAACGTATAATTCTTATATTGGCGAGTTTTACTTTTTACGCTTTCAATAACCCTTCGCTTCTATTATTACTTATTTTTCTATGGGCATGAACTCGATAACTAGCTATTATGTCGAATTTGAAAACGATATCAAATGGAAGCGTTCTTGGGCTATTGCAGGTATCGTGTCGAATTTAATCGTATTGATTTTTTTTAAATATAGTCCATTATTTTCCTCAACTTTCTCTAATCCCGGCAATTCGGTAGGTGAATTTTTAATCTCAATTCCGCTACCTATAGGTATTTCATTTTTTACTTTTCAAGGGATTAGTCTGGTAGTTGACACCTTTAGGAGTCGCGATGAAATGAAATTCAGAGGAGTGATTTCAGGTAATAAAATAGAACATTTGAAAAGCACATTTTTGTTTATTAGCTTTTTCCCTCAATTAGTGGCGGGTCCTATTGTTAAGGCACATGATTTTATACCTCAGATAAAATCCAAATTTTTAAAGGATATTGATTGGGAATTTGCTTTTAAAGCCATAGTTATTGGCTATTTTTTAAAAATGGTGATAGCTGATAATATTAAGGAGCAAACTTTTTGGATAGAATACCCCTACTTTCAAGGACATAGTTCTACGGTTTTGATTGTTCTCCTATTTGGCTATTCTATTCAGATTTTCGCTGATTTTGCCGGATATTCTTCAATTGCAATAGGATTGGCTGCTATGTTTGGATACAGATTACGTGATAATTTTAATTTTCCTTATATTTCCACTTCGTTTTCTGAGTTTTGGAGAAGATGGCATATTTCGCTATCGTCCTTTTTAAAGGAGTATCTTTATATTCCACTCGGTGGAAATCAGAAAGGAAGCGTTCGTACCTACATCAATCTATTTATAGTTATGTTTTTAGGCGGATTATGGCATGGAGCAGCCTGGAGTTACGCAGTTTGGGGTACTTTTCATGGACTGGCATTGGCAGTAGAGAGGTTTCTTCAAAAAAATGTAAATTTTGGAAGTGCGGCACCAGAGATCTTAGTCACTTATCAGAATGCCAGCATTCTGTCTCTAAGTTGGCGACTGATTAAAGTAGTGCTAAAAACATCGATTGTTTTCGTTTTTGTCACGTTGGCTTGGCTTCTCTTTAAATTGTCGGAATTTGAGCATGCATTGATTTATATTAAAAATATTATTATAAATAATTTTCAAATTGGTTCATCAAAAATCAATTTAGCTATTATAGGGCTAATAGTCTTATATTCCATTCCTGTTATTGCATATCATCTATACTATTTATACAGGGAAAAGTATCCAAATACAAATTTCAAAAAATTTGAACCAATTGTTTACGGTATTATGATTTTTTCGATTATCACGAATAGTGGAATACCAGGTAGTTTCATTTATTTCCAGTTTTAGTAGTTATGATCAGAATTTCAATTATTACAGCGGTTTCTTTAATACTACTTTATAATCTTTATCTAATATTAATCTTTGATGACAAAATCGAAATATATGCTCAAAATATATCGCAAGATAATTTAATCAAAGTTCAAGAGTATTTGTTTGCTGAAAAGCAGCCTGAAATTGTTATCGTTGGATCGTCATTAGCAGCTAAGCTTGATATGAATCAGTTGAAGGGTTTTTTTAACCTAGCATTTAGGGGCAGAAGTATCTACGATGGTTTTAACATTATAATGGATAGAAAAGGCAAACCAAATATTGTTTTGGTGGAGTACAATGCGATTTTGAAGCCACCAAGCCTATCTATTTTTAATGATGATATCTTTGGAAAAATAGATCGAGTAATTAAAAGTAATATACCCTCTCAGAGAGCCAAATACCAACCGGTTAATTTGGTAATTTCAATGGCGTATATGTATATATCAGAAAGTAAAAGGCATAATGATAATCATTCTATTGAGTCGGATTCAGATAAATCATCGTTAATTGAAGAAGACAAGATTAGGGTAAACGAAAATGCTTTGGTGATGGAAGAAGAGATACCTGATGATTCTGTTTTTAAGTCAAGCTTTACATTGCTTAAAGATTATGTAGAACATTTAAAAAAACAGGATATTCAAATTATTTTCTTCGAAATGCCTGTTAACGAGGCAATATGTGATTCAGAGGCTCACAGGAAAATTAGGAGCATGGTAAAAGAAAATTTTCCATCAGATGAATTTTTCTATATAAAACCAGATGAGTGTTCAAAATATACCACGAAAGACAGGATACATCTTACGGAAGAAAGCGCAATCAGGTTTACTCGGTACCTGAAGGCTCAGATACCCGCTTTCTAACAAAAAAAAACGTATGCATTGTACTTTGCGTTCGGTGGTTTTTGGTAACTGGTTATTGATTTCGTTTACTCAATTAAAGCTTTTTAAATATATTTAAGTTTTTTACAGAATGAATAAGCTTTTAAAATACTTAAGGACTCATATATTCCTAAGAAAAAAGATAAGATTAAATTCTCAGCTTGAAGAGTTGGAGAAATCCCGATTTGACTTTCTTAAAATAAACAATTGGATTATTGCATATCTTGTTGGTATTTGAAATTAAAAGATGCAAATTTTTTGCAAATTATTTGTCAGCTTTTAAGTCCATGGATACATTTTAGTTTATTTGAAAAATAGTAAGATTGGAAAATAATTCAGTAAATATTTACTTTTGGTTGTAAAACTGAATTTGTGATTAAGAATAACAGTTTCTCCAAATACCTCAAAGAATTCAACCTGGCAGGAGATATTGTCATGTTGAATGGGGCCTTCCTGGCTACTTACTTTTTTTCTTTTGAAACTCTTAACAACCTTATCGAAAGCAGATATTTTGAGCTTCTGCTTTTCTTCAACATTTCATGGATTGTTTCCGCCTATCTGCTTGGTGTACATGATCCTAACCGTGCGCTTTCTTTTGAAAAAATTATCAAAAGATTACTAAATGCCCTTGGCCTTTACTTGCTTTTGATATTTGCCTTTATCGGACTAAAAGAAAATGTGTATTTAAAGATATTCGTTTTTCAAAGCTATTGCTTTACTTCGCTGGGCATCTCTGCTTTCCATTTCGGACTGGTATTTTTCTTAAAATATTTTCGCAGAATAGGATACAATTACCGTAGGGTATTGATAGCCGGATATGGAGATATTTCAACAGAGCTCAGAAAGTACTTTACCTTTCATCCAGAGCATGGGTATAAGTTTTATGGCTACTTCGATGATGAAAAAAAATCAACTTCAATCCGTGGTAGCATAGATGAAGTTTTTGACTTTTCCTTAAATATGGATATTGATGAAATATATTGCGTTTTGCCATATATAAACTATAAAAAGGTTCAAAAATTAATCGAGTTTGCCGACGACAATCTTATCAAGGTGAAAATAATTCCGGATTTTCGCGGGTTTCCATTTAAAGCGGTAGATGTTTCACTTTACGATTTTATACCGGTACTAAATGTGCAGGAACAGCCTTTGGAGGACGCAATTAATATTTTTATTAAGAGGGTCTTCGATATAGTTTTTACACTATCTATTGGTCTTATTTTGCTTTCGTGGCTGCTTCCACTAATCGCATTGCTGATAAAGTGGGACAGCAGAGGACCTGTCTTTTTTAAGCAACATCGAGCAGGCAAAGACAACAAGCCTTTTATATGCTACAAATTCAGGACAATGCACCTGCATGGTGAGCCTGATTACAAGCAGGCATCCAAAGGCGATCCCAGGATCACTAAAATTGGTAGAATACTTAGAAAATCCAGTCTGGATGAGCTGCCACAATTTTTTAATGTCTTAAAAGGTGAAATGTCGGTAATAGGGCCTCGTCCTCATCCTTTGAAGCTGAACGATCTTTATCGACCTGAAATACGGAAATTTCTACAACGACAATCCGTAAAACCAGGTATTACAGGCCTGGCACAGGCAAAAGGATTTCGTGGAGAAACCAGCACTGTTCAAATGATGAAAAACAGGGTAAAACTTGATAGGTTTTATGTAGAGAACTGGTCTTTGATTTTCGATTTGAAAATTTTGGTGCTTACGGTCACACACTTATTCAAAGGCAACGACAATGCCTATTGAGCGCCAAGCCTTATAATGATTGATCCACAACGTTTCGGGGATTTTTGCTAGTTTTGCAACTCCAAAAAATTAAGGGGATGAAAAAAATCTGGTTGTGGTATATTTTTTTGTTGACATTTTCATTTCCCCGTGCCCTCCTTGCCCAATCAGACTCCCTTACCTATTCCGCAGATCTTTTTTTCACTGGCGCCAATAGAGGATTTCAGCCACATTGGCACTTCTCCAATCATTATGGCATTTTCGATCTTGATGAAAAGGCGCAATTCGTTGGTCTTTTTGCAATTGGATATTTGCATCCTTTGGGCAAGCATTTTACACTAGACACCAAGGTCGAATTCAGTTTGAAATCAGACATAAAAAACAGCTATTTCCAGCAGTTGTATCTCAATCTGAATTATAATTCGCTTCAGTTTAAAATTGGTAAAGAAGAATATACACTGGCTCAATACAGTGACGAGCTCAGCTCCGGGTCGTTATTTCTCAGCAACAACGCCAGACCCCTCCCAAGGTTAGGAGCCGGCTTTTATGACTATACGGCAGTGCCATTTATTACCAATTTTCTTGAATTTAAAGGCGCTATGAATCTGGGGATGTTGGATGACAACCGGAGCTTTTTCGAAGGCGTGGATAAGCCTTACTTTCATGAGAAATTTTTATATCTGAGAAGCAAATCCCTTCCGGTAAATGCGCACCTAGGACTGAATCACAACGCTATGTTTGGGGGCACACAGGCCGATGGCACAAAAATCCCTGTGGACTTTTTAGCCACATTTTTTGGTAAAGGATCAGCCAAGGTTGGTGGAGGTGAGCAAATCAATGTGGCCGGGGCACATTTTGGCTTGTACGATGCCGGACTCAACTGGAAAATAAAAAATGTGGATTTTCAGGCATATTTTCAAAAGCCATTCAGCGATGGCTCTGGCAGAAGGCTGAACAGCAAAGACAGCAAACTTGGGGTTTTGGTGGGGACAACTAAAACCAGCCTGGTTGCTAGCGCTACATACGAATTCATCTATACTACCCACCAGGGGGGGGCTGGCATACCAGACCCCATTGTAAATGGAGTTTTGGTGCTGCCAGCCGACATAGAGGACATTGATCAATTTATGTCGGATAATTTTGGTGAGCCTACCAATGGCTATACCGTTGATGATTTGTATTCCTACCTGATGAATAACCTAAATTATGGCTATAAATATGGTGGTCGCGACGATCATTACAACAACTATCTGTATCCGGCAGGGCTTTCTTATCATGGCAATGCCCTCGGCAATTCCCTGTTCACCACCAAAAGCATGATGATCAACTACGATGTTGATTTCGATGGGCAGTATGATGTATTTTTCGTAAATAACAGAATAGAGGCACATCATCTGGCATTTATGGGCTACTTATCCAAAAGCTTTTCTTACCGCACCAAGCTGACATATTCGCGAAATTACGGCTCGTACGCCGGGGCCAATAAAGGCCGGTACAATTGGGGTTCTGTGGAAGATCCTGCGTATTATAAAAGTTATTTTTTTAAAGACGGGCTGAAACAGGCCTACACCTTACTGGAACTGAACTATGCACCGACCGCGTGGAAGGGAGCCCGCTTTACCTCCTCTTTGGCCTATGATTTTGGCGAGATGTACCACAATCTTGGCGTCTTGTTCAGCTTTCATTACGATGGTGTTTTTCCATCTATGAAATCCGGAAGGGATTAAAAACCCAACACCAAAAAGCTTCCGTTCAACAAATTTTCTTTGTTGTAGCCAAATCTTTTTCCACTTCCCATATTCAATACCGCACCTCCTGCTGCCTCTACGATGGCCTGACCTGCAGCTGTGTCCCACTCCATTGTGGGTCCATGTCTGTAGTAGATATCAGCCTTGCCTGAGGCCACCATACAAAATTTCAGCGAACTTCCCACCGACATGGTTTCAATTACATCATACTTTTGAAGCAATTCAGCTTCTTCTGTTGAGGAATGAGTGCGGCTGCCAACAGCCACTCTGTCGCTGGTTTTTTGCCTGACCTGTAATGGACTTTTTACTTGGTTCTCATCTATCCACCAGGCTTTTTTACCTCGACCGTCACCAATATACAGATGATCCATGACTGGGGCGTAAATTACGCCAAAAGTCGGAAAGCCATCTTCGATCAGCGCTATGTTCACTGTAAATTCGCCATTGCGCTTAATAAATTCTTTGGTGCCATCCAAAGGATCAACCAGCCAAAACGTATCCCAATGCTTTCGCTCTTCGTAGCTTATGCTCTTTCCCTCTTCCGAAAGAATAGGAATATCGGGGAAAAACTCACTTAAAGAACTAACTATCAACTCATTACTTGCCTGGTCAGCTAAGGTAAGTGGCGATTGGTCGCTTTTGTAATCCACCTCCTGAGCCCGGGAAGTATCATGGTAAATTTGCAGGATTTCTTCGCCGGCTGCTATGGCTGTTTTTTTTATCCTGTCTATATCAATGTCCATATAAAAAGATTTGGTTCTGCTTAGCTAGGAGCCAAAAATACCCACATTAATTACATTATTCACCTAATAGTCTTATTTTTGCCAAAAATTTCATTTGGTGGATAATATATTCCCGATTTTCAATTCACTTCTATCTGTACACGACAAACAAAAACTTCTCGGCCAGCGATCATTGGTGGTATGGTTGGTGGGGCTTTCCGGGTCGGGCAAGAGCACAATGGCCAGAAGTCTTGAGAATGAACTTTATCAAAGGGGACATTTGACACAAATTCTCGATGGAGACAACCTCAGGAGTGGTGTAAACAAGAACCTGTGTTTTACAGAAGAAGACAGAAAGGAGAACATAAGAAGGGCAGCAGAAGTATCGAAACTCTTCGCCAACTGTGGAATTGTCACGATTTGCTCCTTAATCAGCCCAACCAACGAAATCAGAGCCCTGGCCCGGTCGATTATTGGGTCTGAAAAGTACTATGAAGTGTATATAGATTGTCCCATAGAAGTTTGTGAGCAAAGGGACGTAAAAGGCCTCTACAAACGAGCCAGAGCTGGAGAAATCAAAAATTTTACCGGGATTGACTCTCCGTTTGAAGTACCGGAAACCCCGGATTTAACCATAAATACGGCAATACATTCTCTGGAGTACTGCCACAATCAACTCGTAGAAAACATTCTTGAAAAAATAAAACCAGAAAATCAGTAATGTACAAATACCATCTTTCACATTTAAGCCAACTGGAAAATGAGGCAATTTTTATCATGCGCGAAGTTGCCGCTCAGTTTGAAAAGCCGGTACTCCTGTTTTCGGGCGGCAAGGACTCTATTGTAATGGTGCGACTGGCACAGAAGGCATTTTGGCCAGCCAAAATTCCCTTTCCCCTAATGCACATCGACACAGGCCACAATTTTGAAGAGACCATTGAATTTCGGGATAATTTAGTTAAAGAATTAGGCGTGGAACTGATCGTGGCTTCTGTACAGGAATCGATAGACACCGGCAGGGCTGTGGAAGAAAAGGGGCCAAATCCGAGCAGAAATATGCTGCAAACCATTACCTTGCTCGACGCCATCGCCAAATATAAATTTGATGCTGCATTTGGCGGCGGACGGCGCGATGAAGAAAAAGCCCGGGCAAAAGAGCGCTTTTTTTCTCACCGCGATGAGTTTGGTCAATGGGATCCCAAAAATCAAAGACCCGAACTCTGGAACCTTTTCAACGGAAAGAAGCATATCGGTGAGCAATTCAGGATTTTCCCCCTGAGCAACTGGACAGAGATGGACGTATGGCAATATATTGCCACAGAAAATATTCCGATCCCCAACATTTACTATACTCATATGCGCGATGTGGTGAAGCGCGACGGGGTCTATCTGGCGCAGTCACCCTTTATCACTCTGCTCGATGGGGAACAGGTAGAAAAGAAACAAGTGCGTTTCAGAACGATTGGCGATATGACCTGTACCGGTGCGGTGGTTTCGAATGCTACAAAAATAGAGGACATAATCCTGGAAGTGGCCGCAGCAAGGGAAACTGAGCGTGGCACACGTGCAGACGATAAACGCTCTGAGGCTGCCATGGAAGACAGAAAAAAAGAAGGATATTTTTAATAAAGAAATTCGAGAAATGCATAACAACGAAAGAGAATTCTCTACTGAAGAATATTTGAATATGGACTTGCTGCGGTTTACCACCGCAGGATCGGTAGATGACGGCAAGAGCACGCTGATAGGCCGTTTGCTGCACGACACCAAATCGATTTTTGAAGACCAGCTCGATGCCGTCGAAAAAGCTTCAAAAAAAATGGGCGACCATCAGGTTAATTTGGCTCTGCTTACAGATGGCCTACGTGCAGAGCGTGAGCAGGGCATTACCATAGATGTAGCTTACCGCTATTTTGCTACGCCTAAGCGAAAATTTATTATAGCAGATACCCCCGGACATATACAATATACCAGAAATATGGTCACCGGAGCCTCTACCGCCAACCTGGCCATAGTGCTGGTTGACGCACGCCATGGCGTGGTGGAGCAAACCTGCAGACATGCCTTCATCGCTTCTCTATTGCAAATCAAGCACCTGGTGATCTGTGTCAATAAAATGGATTTGGTAGATTACAAGGAAGAAGTGTTCACAGAAATCAAAGCTGATTTTGACGATTTTAGCTCTAAGCTGGAAATTCAGGACATCCGGTACATCCCCATCAGCGCGCTCAAGGGAGACAATGTCGTGGATAAATCCGTCAATATGCCCTGGTACAATGGCCCTACCTTTTTATATACCCTGGAAAATGTCCACATCGCCAGTGACCATAATTTTGTCGATTGCCGTTTTCCTGTGCAGCGCGTCATTCGTCCGCAATCAGATGAGTTCCATGATTTCAGAGGATATGCAGGCAGGATAGAAGGCGGGATATTCAAACCCGGTGACGAGGTATTGGCTTTGCCTTCCGGTTTTACTTCCAAAATAAAATCCATAGAAACCATGGATGGAAAATTGGACGAAGCGTTTTCGCCGATGAGCGTAGTCATGACGCTGGAAGATGAAATAGACATAAGCCGCGGCGATATGATCGTGAAACCAAATAACCAGCCCGAAATAGGTCAGGATATAGAATTAATGATTTGCTGGCTAAATCCGAAAAAAATGATCCCAGGCGGAAAATATGGCATCAGACATACTACGCAGGAAGCCAAATGTATCGTAAAGGATATCAGATATAAGGTCGATATCAATACTTTACACAAAATTGAAGATGATCTTAGCCTCGGGCTCAATGAAATAGGCCGGATTCATATCCGAACTACAAAGCCATTTTTTTACGACAGTTATAAAAAGAACCGCGGTACCGGTAGCATTATTTTGATCGATGAAAACACCAATGAAACCGTTGGAGCGGGAATGATCATTTAAAAGCCGGTTTTACAGATTTCTTATCTGCCAGGTCGCAGGTACTAAACCGGATTTAGGTGCAAATTGTATAAAATTAAAAGTCATTTGGGATTATGATAAAGGCAAAGGTGGAAGAATTAAAAGCGGAAATAGCCAGCCATGTCGCCAACACCCGAGAAGAGTTGGAAGCTTTCAGGCTTAAATTCATAAGCAGAAAAGGGGTAATACCCGATCTGTTTGCAGATTTAAAAACGGTAGCTCCGGAAGGCAGAAAGGAAATGGGTCTGGTGCTCAACGACCTTAAAAACCAGGCGCAGGCAAAATTTGATGAATTGATTTCATCGCTCGAGCAACATAAGAGTAAGAAGGCCGCCGCCCCCATAGATCTTACCTTACCAGCCATTCCCGACACGCTGGGTAGCCTGCATCCTTTATCCATCACCAAAAAGCGCATTGTTCAAATATTTGAGCGTATCGGTTTCAATGTGTCCACAGGTCCGGAAATAGAAGATGACTGGCACAATTTCACTGCATTGAATTTTCCGGAGAACCATCCCGCCAGGGAAATGCAGGACACCTTTTTTATTGAGAAAAATCCGGATATCGCCCTCCGCACCCATACCTCTTCTGTACAAGTGCGTGTAATGGAACAGGAAAAACCTCCCATCAGAACGTTGTCCCCGGGCAGGGTATTCCGAAACGAAGCCATCTCGGTGAGGGCACATTGTGTGTTTCACCAGGTCGAAGGGCTCTACGTCGATAAAAATGTGAGTTTTGCCGACCTCAAACAAACCATGCTGTATTTTGCCAAAGAATTTTTTGGCAAAATACCAGCATCAGGCTGAGGCCATCGTATTTCCCATTTACCGAGCCTAGCGCCGAGCTGGATATTTCTTGTTTTATTTGTGGACAAAAAGGCTGTAAAATATGCAAACATTCCGGATGGGTAGAAATTGGCGGCTGTGGCATGGTCGATCCCAACGTCCTGGAAAATTGCCAAATCGATCCGGAAGTCTATACAGGTTTTGCTTTTGGCATGGGCATAGAACGTATTACCATGCTCAAATACCAGGTCAACGATATCAGGTTATTCACCGAGAACGACATCCGGTTTTTGAAACAATTTAAATCAGTAAACTGACAATTACGACTCATAGCCAGCGTTATGCCTTCAATGATCAGGCTATTCCCTTTTTTGCTATTGTTACTTTTTTCCTCCTGCGGAGAAGAAAAAAATGACACCCCAATTCCATTTGCTCTGGTCAATCAAGACATCAATCTCAATCTGGTGCAATATCAAAACCTTAGAAATATGGGCGGATTTGTGTACATACCGCAAGGTGACAATTCCGGATTCAAAGGCCTATTGGTTTACCACGAAGGCAATGGCATTTATCGGGTTTTCGACCGCGCCTGCGCATTTGATCCCTATGCCAATTGCGATCCCCTGAATGTAGATGATTCCGGACTTTTCATATATCATGATTGTTGTCAATCATCGTACGACTTTCACGGCAATCCTATTGGTGGACCGGCCACCAGTTCGCTGCGCCAGTACGATACCTATGTCGATGGCATATACCTCATCGTAAGAAACAACTAGTGTTATTTTTCAAATCTCGAAAATCTCAACGCTCAATACTTCGGCTTTTTTTAACCGCAAAGACATGAATGTTGAGTAAGACGCTCGCTTGGGAAAGGGTGTTTTACCAATGCGCTTCGCCTACAACAATTCCTCAATGATCGCATCTACACCAATACTTTCTGCTTCTGCCTTGAAATTGCGTAAAATTCTGTGCCGAAGAATAGGTTTTGCGATGGCCTGTACATCTTCAATGTCTGGGGAAAATTTACCATTGATTAGCGCATTGAATTTAGCGCCGGTTATCAGGTACTGTGACCCGCGCGGACCGGCACCCCATTCCAGATATTTGTTGCTGATATCAGCAGCGGCAGGCGTGCCCGGTCGGGTTTTTTGCACCAATTTCACGGCGTACTCTATCACATTATCTGCTACGGGCACCATCTTTACCAGCTTTTGAAATTCGATGATTTCTTCCTTCGACACCACCTTTTGGATGTCGTACACTTGCTTACCTGTGGTATTTTTCACAATGTCCACCTCCTGCTGGTAAGTAGGGTAGTCAAGTTGAATGTTAAACATGAATCTGTCGAGCTGAGCCTCGGGCAGGGGATAGGTTCCCTCCTGCTCTATGGGGTTTGTGTGGCCAACACAAAAAATGGCTGATCGAGTTCGTGATGTGCCCCGGCAATAGTGACAGCATATTCCTGCATGGCTTCCAACAGTGCCGATTGGGTTTTTGGAGGCGTGCGATTGATCTCATCGGCAAGGATGATATTGGAAAACACGGGTCCTTTAATAAACTTAAAATTGCGTTCGTTGTCTAATGTTTCTGCACCGATAATATCCGAAGGCATCAGGTCGGGTGTAAACTGTATCCTGTTGAATGAAAGGTTGAGCGCATTGGCAATGGTCTTAATCAACAGGGTTTTGGCTAAGCCGGGCACTCCGACCAACAAACTGTGCCCCTGGCAAAATATGGAGGTAAGCACCAGCTTAACCACATCATCCTGGCCTACGATCGATTTCGATATTTCTTCTTTTAGTTTTTTATAGGCTTCACGCAGCGCTTCTGCAGCTTCCACTTCGTTATTATATGCTTTTATCATGTCACTGTAGAATATGGCAGTTATCGTATTCAGGGTCAATTTCTATGAACACTTCACCCCGGGCATCTTCAAACCACTCGCTCATTTCAGATTGCTTTTTGGCAGTGAGTGCAGCGGTATAAATTTTTTGATAGTCCAGGTCGAGGCTTGCCTGATGTGGGGGTAATTTTGATTTATAATAAATAATGCGCATGGCGTCTTTTCCATCAGACATCGTAAAGCGCATCGGATCTGTAATGCTGCCTATTTTCATGGTGTCCATGGTAAAGAACAATCCCGGGTCGAGTTCGCTTACACTAATGCGGTTGGCACCAGACATGTCGCGGATAAAACCTCCGTTTGGCGAGGTCTCTTTGTCATCAGAAAATTCCTTGGCCGCCCGGTTAAATTGCACACTGTCTATCTCAATCAGGTGCTTGATGCTGTCCAGAAAATTGGCGGCGACTTTATAGTCCTCTTCAGAGTATTTGGGCATTATGAGTATGTGTCGGGCGTTGTAGATGTTGCCACGCCGGTCAACCATTTGGATAATGTGAAAACCAAATTCCGTTTCCACCGGCATAGAAATCTCCCCATTTTTCAATTTCAGCGCCGCAGATTCAAATTTCGGAACCATTTGTCCCCGCTCTATATCCCCGAGATTTCCACCCCGCGGGGCAGTGGGCCCTTCAGAATATCGCCCTGCCAGCACTTGAAAGTCCACCTTGTCGTCGATGGCTTCACTGCGGATTTTCAGAAGCTGATTGGTGATCCGCTCCCTTTCTTCTTTGCTCACAATCGGTTTCTTCACTATCTGACCTATCTCTACTTCGGTCGAGAAATATGGCAAGCTGTCCTGTGGTATGTTTTTGAAAAAGCGTTTCACTTCCGACGGGGTCACCGTTATTTCTTCGGTAATGGTAGCTTGCATTTGCTCCACAAGCAATTGCTCTTTTACTTGCTCCCTGAGTTCTTCCCTGATTTCTTCCATCGACTTTTGAAAAACCTCCTCAAGCTTTTTTGGATCGCCACCAGCCTGGGCTATGACCCCCTGCATGCGCATGTCGAGCTGCCGGTCTATAATGTCTTCTTCTACTACCACGCTGTCTATCTCGGCTTTGGCTACCATTACCTTATTGAGCACCAGGCCTTCCAGTATATTGCATTTGGAGGTATTGTAGTCGCCGCCAGCCTGCACCTGAATGTAGGCGCGCTCAAGTTCAGATTTCAGAATGATATAGTTATCGACCTTAGCCACGATTTTGTCTATAACCGTTTTATCTTCTGACTGCCCAAAGGTATGTGTGCTCAGCAGAATGGCTACTGCCAGGCAGGCCATCTGATTATTCCTGTTTATATATTTTAAAATCTTCATTTTCGACTGCATTTTCATATATGTCATCTTCCAGTTTTTTGGCCAATTTTACTTTTCTCTTGTTCAGAATAATCTTTTGGATATCGTCACGTACAAATTCTAGCGGAGAGGTTTCGTCCTGAATTTTATATTGTGAAATTTTGAGGAAATAAATATAATTGTCGTCGGGTATCTCGTAAAGGTTGTTTCTGCGCAGAAAGTCGGTCTTATTTGGGATGTCCATCAGGGGCGTATTGTTGATCACATCTTCGAAATTTACCCAAATAGAATCATCGAGGTGGACCTTGGTGCCATAGCTGAAGGCGTATGATTTTAGTTCTTCAATATCCTGCGGGCGCTTTGACCTGAGCAAATACCTGAACCTGGCCAGCTTGGGCACAGATTTGCTGAGTTGTATAAAATAGCCACGGATTATGTTTTGCTTCAGCTCAAAATTTTCAATGTTTTCTTTGTAGTAAGACTCGATTTCTTCTTCGGTAATATTGGTATCTATATTAAGCGCAATGTTATATTTTTCGAACTCGTGCATCATGAGGGCATAGCGGTAGTCCAGCACGCGGCGCTCAAGTTCTACTTCGTCAAAGGTCAATTGCTTTTGTGCTTCTGCAATCAGCAATTGTTTTTTTATCCAGCTTTTAATGTGCCGGTCTATCAAGCTTGCGCTGTCTTCTTTGGATATGCCCGAAGGCACGATGCCATCTATGTCTTTGGTGTACAAATATATATCTCCTACGCTGGCCAAAGGCTTGCCCGTGGGGAGCTCATCTCCATTTATTACTTTCTTAAATTGCAAAAAATCGCAGGATGTGATGATTAGAAGACTAGCGACTAGCAGCAAGCTTTTTACTATATACTTTTTTGATTTTATCAAGTGTTGTATAGTTTATGACTATTGCATATTTGTTTTTTAGCTCCGATAACCACTTTTTTTCCAGATATTCCTGATAGTCGGATATTACTTTGCCTCGGGTATCCTCAAAACTTTTGGCTTGTGGTTCGTGTATTTCTACAATTCCTACCAAATAATGGATGCCATTTTTAGCATATTCAAAAAGACCCTCTTCCCAGGGCTCCACGGCATCCATCTCCGGCCTTTCACCCTTTTCAAACAGCCCTTCGGTGACCTGCAAAGTTAAGGCAGATTCCTTATTGTATAGGTATTCCAACGATTTTTTTGAATCGCTATTTAGTTGCACCAATATTTTATCTTCATTTCCCGGCTCACCTTCTTTCATGGAGATATATTCGTCCATGCCCACATCTTCAAGGTACTGCAGCAGGTGGTGATACAACCCGGTAGCTTTCATGGCTTCACTGGCGTGTATCTCTATTTGGCTTGACTCATATTTCTGAAAAAGCTTAACCAGCGCAGCCAAGTCCTGGTTGTTGGCCAGTGCTTCGTTGCCTTCCAGTCCGAGTGCAATTTCCATTAATTTAATGGATTCGTCATGCATTGATTTCTTAATATTTGTTAAAATCTGAGGATCATCGGTCGTCACGATTACCGCCTCAGCACGCTGCCCCCACTGGTAATTATCGGCATTTTCCTTAAAATACTGCCGCTGTCCGAGCGAATCTGATGAAGCCTTGTTCCACACGTGCTCGTTCATTATATCAAAGAGGAGAATGCCCTCGTAATACTCATTCAAAAGCATCTTAAAATCCAGGTCATTTGCTATCAACTGCTTTTCTTCGCTTTCCAACAATTTTTCCTCCACTATTTCTTCAATCAGTTCGGCCATATAGTCCTCTGGGCTCATGCCATACCTTGTTCTTTGTCGTTGCGCTATTGCTGCCATCATTTCGCCTATGCTGGTCTCCTGATTATGGATGCTAAAAAGTACCGCCGCTTCATCGATACTGTTGTTTGGTCGTTTCCAATTTCCTGTTAAAAGAGAAGAATCTGCCATTTGGATGATTGTGGCTTTTAGCAATGAATTTTCCTGATAGCCGTTGCTTGCCTTTAATCTGTTGATAACTGCCTTTTTGTTGAGTCTCGATCTCTCATCCTTGCTCACCTGCTGTTCCAGCTCCGGCTTCAAAGCATCAAAAGAAGCAAGCCCCTTTTTTTCTTCTAGTTTGAGGATGTGCCAGCCAAAGCCACTTTGCACAGGTTCGCTGATATCACCCGGGTTCTCCAGTGCAAAAGCCGCCGCTTCAAAAGCTGGGTCATTGATTTGCTTTAGGCCGATAAACGGCAGTGTCCCTCCAGCATCTTTGGTGCGCAGGTCTTCGGAGTATTGTTGGCACAGCATGTTCCAATCGGTGCCTTGTTGGAGCTGGTCGTGGATCTCATGTATGATCTTCTTTTTATCATCATTCCCACTATGGTCACCTCCTGCGCTACGCAACATGATATGCGATACTTTTACCTGTCCGCTCGATGGTCTCTTGTCGTTGACTTTGAGTATGTGGTAGCCGTGTTTTGTTCGTAAAATACCCGATACCGAATCGACCGGAGTTTGGTAAGCTGCTTCTTCGAATGAATAGAGCATTTGAAAAGCGGTGAAATAGCCCAGTCGGCCTTGATTAGACTTGGCCGACGGGTCTTCGGAATAGGTTGAGGCCAAGTGATTAAAAGCTTCTCCGGCAAGGGCCTTTTGGCGTATCTCTGCGATTTTTTGGTAAGCCGCCAGGGTGTCTTCTGCCGGGGCATCCTGTGCTACCAGTATCAGAATATGGGAGGCATCTATCTCTTGTTTCAACCTTTCATAAGCTTCTTCCACCAGTTTTTGCTGTGCTTTGGTTTCTATGAGATAAGGTCTGATCAACTGGTCTTTGTAACCATTGTATTCGTTGATAAAAGCCCTTGCGGTATCCTTTCCGTTAGCTTTGGCTTCGGCCACCTTGAGCTTAAATTCCTGAAAAAGCTCAAAATAGCTGTCAATGTCTTTTTCGGTATAGAGGCTGTCATTGTTCCGGAGCTTTTTTCATAAACATACATAAACTGATCTGCCGTGACCGTATCCTGGTTTATGTGCATCAATACCTCATCGGCCAATTGCGAGGATCGTTGTACGGTACAAGACGTAGCGACACTTGCCGCGAGGAAAAGGACGAATAGCATTTTCATAAAAAAATCGCATCTGAGTGAATATAAGGTGCAATTTTAAGCAAAAAATGGCTGGCAACGCACATTGCAGCTGATTAATGGGGCGGGAAGGGTTTATATTTTTTTGTGAAGGCGATACACATTTTTCTTTTTTCCTTTAATCAGCTCAATTTCATCCATGATCCGCTTCACGAGCATCAAGCCTATACCGCCTTTTCTTTTCTGTTTGATGATATCCGAAATCAATGGCTCCTCGTACTCGCTGATATTGAAACCATCGCCATGATCTATGATATCGAAGGTGATTTCTGAGTTTCCGCTTAGTTTTACTTTCAGTTCGATGTTTTCATCGGGGTTGCAGTTATGAGAATGGATGATCAGATTGGCACATACTTCATCGACTGCCAAGATCAGGGCATTGACGGTAACTTCCGGGATAGCGTTTTCGCTCAACACGCTTTGTAAAAATTCGCGGATCTCCCCTAGTTTACTCTTGCTGCACGGCACCTTAAATTTATAAACCATCAACGATTTCCTTTGCTTCCTCTTCGTTAGTTGTAATTTTCAATAGCTGATCCAATCCCAATATCTGAAACACATGCTTGACCTTGTCGCTCAGGCCATAGATCACCATTTTAATGTTGTTCTTTTCCAGATCGTTGATGTAGGACATAAACACCCCCAACCCTGCCGACGAGATGTATTCCAATTGTTCACAGTTCACCAATATTTTTTTGTATTTGCTGGTAGCTTCACTGATAGATTCATCCAGATGGATCGAAGAACTTGCATCTACTTCTCCAATGACATGAATGGTGTAGGTGTCGTTTTTTAGTGAATTTTTGATTTCGACCATAATGTAATTACGTGTTTAATAGGTATATGTTTTTAGTCTCCTTTTACTTTGATTATCAGCATAGTGATGTCATCTTCCAGATTTGATGTGCCACAAAATTGATGTAACTCTTTCAGTATCGCCTCTTTGATGTACTCAGCGCTATAAAACACATGCTTTTCTAAAAAGGTTTTTAAGCGCTCATAGCCAAACTCTTCATTGTTTCTGTTGCGCGCTTCGGTGATACCGTCGGTATACAAAAACCATATGTCGCCATGCTGGTAGCTTGTATGCCTTACATCGACATAGTCGCTAAACTGATAATCGCGTAAAATACCCAAACCCAAACCATTATCTTCTAAATAGGTGACTATATTTTCTTTTGCAGAATAATAAAGCGTAGGACAGTGCCCGGCTCTGGCATATTCAAACCTTTTTTCAAGGCTATCTATGATCAAATAGGTGATGGTGATAAAAGAAGTTCGGTCGAGACAAGTGGCCAGCGCATTGTTAGCCATGATGATGAAGTCCTTTACCGAAAGATTGATTTGTACCAGGCTTTGAAAAATCCCCTTCATTTGCGACATGTGAAAAGCCGCCGAGGTTCCTTTGCCCGATACATCGCCCACGATGAGGGCCAGACGGCTATCGCTCATCTTGTACGTGTCGAAATAGTCGCCTCCTACCTCTGCGGCTGCTTTGGAAAAGGCACTGATTTCCAGCTCGTCGATGGTTTCCAAGCGTTTGGGCAGCAAACTATCCTGCACCCTTTTGGCTATTTTCAATTCTTCTTTGTAGCGTTCATTGATGATGGCCTCATCCATCAGCCGATAGTTTTCTATCGATATGCTGGCCTGGTTCACAAAGGTTCTGATGATATCGATAATGTCTTTTACAAAACCTTCTTTCACATCTCTGAGCAGGGTGAGGCTTGCAATTTTTTGATCCTGTACAAATATGGGTATCACAAATATCGATTTGTACAGTTCGTGCTTAAGCTCAGCGGTAAACCTGTTCTGCAAGGTCATTCGTGTAGGTGCAGAGCTTGGGATTTGCTTTAGGCGGCTTTTTCTTACCGCTTTCAATATTTCCTCTTTCTCTTCCTGGTCGGTGTGAAAATACAGTGTCCGCGCTACCTGCTCGTGCTCATCTAAAATATCGAGCCAGGCCGCATTGGCCAGGGCCACACTTACCGTGCTGTCGAGTAGTATTTCGTACACCTGGTCTTCGTTTTGCCCGGTATTGCGCGATTGGCTGAGCTTCTGAAAGTTGAACACCTCCACCAGCTTTTGCTCAAAGACAGAAGAAGTGGGCAAATTGAACAAGACTACCAGTATGGAAAATACACAATAAATGAGGGTAAAGATGTACAGACCATTGATGGTGATGATGTTGAGGACATTGTAATAAGGTAAAAAACCGAATTCTATTCCGTAGTTATTGAGTATGGTATAGAAATACCCGATGTACAGAGCAATCAGTAAAATAAGTAATATGCTTTTCCATTTCTGCTTGAAATTGAGGTAGGCCACCCACTTTAGGTTAACGCCCAAGAGCATACTAAGCAAGGCCAGCGAACCCCATATACCCAGACTAAAGCCATTGAAAAGCTCAATATTGGTAAACATCATCAAGGCGCTGATCAGTAAGCCATATTCAAAAATATTCCATAGCCTGATGAGCCACTTGGTTTTTTGGTACAATATCAGGCGTTTCCACACACTAAAGGTGGCAATAAGGAAGGTGACAATCAGGCCTACATTGATCAGGTAGAGGGTGTCGAGGAAGTAGGGGTTGCGGCCATGCTCATGGTTTTTGAGCAGGGTGAGTAGTAAGTTAGAAGAGAGAGAAACCACCGTGGCAACCAGACCGGTAACGAACACTTTCCATAAGACATCCAGGATATTGAAGCTGTCCTGATTGCCAATTTTTTCTATAGAAAAATAAATAGAAACGATAAAGGCAATGAGGAAGAGCTTGGCGAGAAACAGATAGGTTTCGGCATTGCCCTGATGTATGCTTGCAAAACGGTGCAAATACCCCGCAATCAACATGGCTATCCAGGACAATATTCCTGAAAAAGTAAGTAAACGCAGGATATTTTTGTTTAAAGGCATGCCATTATTATTATTCGCACAAGCGAATATAAACCTAAATCATGAGGAACAAAATGACAGTTGATCGTTGACCGTTGATCTCTGTGTGCTGTTAGAGGCCAACTCGCGTCCAAAAGCACCAGCGTCCACCAACAGCTACCTACTATAGTTGGGAGCTTCCCTGGTAATGTGCACATCGTGTGGGTGGCTTTCGCGCACTCCGGCAGCGGTGATCTTCACAAAACGGGCCGATTTCATATCTTCTATTGTTTTGGCGCCACAGTAACCCATGCCGGCTTTCAATCCGCCGATCAACTGATACAGCACCTCGGAGACCAGACCCTTGTAAGGAACCCGCCCACTGATGCCTTCAGGCACCAATTTAGACACATCGTCTTCCGTATCCTGAAAATACCGGTCTTTAGACCCGTCTTCCATAGCCTCCAATGAGCCCATGCCCCGATATGTTTTGAATTTGCGCCCTTCATATATAATCATTTCCCCGGGAGCCTCATCGGTTCCGGCCAGCAGTGAGCCGATCATAATGCTGTCGGCACCTCCGGCGACAGCTTTTACTATGTCTCCCGAAAACCTGATGCCCCCGTCGGCTATCACTGGCACTCCGCGTCCTTTCATCGCTCTGGCCACTTCGGTTACGGCGGTTAGTTGAGGTACTCCTACCCCTGCTATCACCCTGGTGGTACAGATACTTCCCGGTCCTACGCCTACTTTTACAGCATCTGCCCCTGCATCGGCCAGGGCAATAGCCGCCTCGTAGGTGGCTATATTGCCAACCACTACGTCCAATTGCGGAAATTCCGTTTTCACTTTTTCAGGGCGTCTATCACCCCTTTGGAGTGGCCATGGGCAGTATCGATGCTGATTACATCTACTCCGGCGGCCACCAGTGCGCTGATCCTGCTGGTGATGTCGTGCGTGACACCCACCGCAGCGCCTACCCTCAATCGGCCGTAGGCATCTTTGCAGGCATTGGGGCGGTCTATGTTTTTCAGAATATCTTTGTAGGTGATCAGCCCGGTCAATTTACCTTCTTTGTTTACAATCGGCAGTTTTTCTATCCGGTGTTGTTTAAGTATTTCTTCTGCTTTGTCGAGCGACACTTCGTCCACCGCGGTCACCAGATTTTCTTTGGTCATAATTTCCTGCACTGGCACCGACATGTTTTTCTGAAAGCGCAAATCCCTGTTGGTAATGATGCCCAGCAATTTGCCGTCGCCGCTGATCACGGGTATTCCGCCGATTTTATATTCGCGCATTATCTTTACCGCATCGGCAGCAGTAGAATTGATATCTAGTGTGATGGGATCGAGGATGAGACCGCTTTGCGATCGTTTGACTTTGCGTACCTGCACAGCCTGTCGCTCTATTGACATGTTTTTATGGATAAAACCCAGACCACCATCCAGCGCCATAGCTATGGCCAGGTCGGCTTCGGTGACCGTATCCATCGCTGCAGATACCAGAGGTATATTGAGCGCAATGTTCTTGGTAAGCATTGTTTTGGTTTGTGTATCTCGGGGGAGAACTTCTGAATAACCCGGGATCAAAAGCACGTCATCGTAGGTGAGGGCTTCAGAAATGAACTTGTTGTTGTCTTCTGGCATGGCAAATAATCGCTAATCTTATTTGCGGGTCAAAATTACATAGATGGATCGATTTAAAAAATCTTCGATAATAATTTTATTCCGAAATGGGTAATCCATTTTTTCGTTATGGGATTGTATGGATTAATTGATAAATTTAACGTCCGTTTCAAAAATTATCTATTTAAAGTTCCTGATGAGGAGATTTACGGTGGCCGTTGGTATTTTCTTTTTGCTTTGCAATGGAGTAATGGCGCAGGATCCACGAGAGCAGTTTAAGTTTGCCAAATTCAAATACGACAATAACGAATACGAAGAATCTCTTAAATTTCTCAATCTGGCCATTGCACAGGACTCAACCTACGTCAGTGCATACTATCTCCGCTCAGAAGTTTACTACAAATTGGCTCAATACTATAATGCCATACTGGATATCAACCATATTTTTAAGATAGAACGAAATGCTTCCTCAGCAGACGGCAGCTATTACCTGGCCAGGGCCAAAGCTTTTTTAGGATTAAAGGACTTGAGCAACGCACGACAGGATATCGAAAAGGCTTTTATGCTTTCCAATGACAAAACTGACTGCTATTATTATCGCGCCAAATTGAATATTGCCACCAACGACCTGGCCGGTGCCATCAAAGACCTGGATGCGGCCATTAAAATCAATCCCCAAAAGGCTCCGTATCTCTTGCTGCGTGCCGAAACCAAAACACAACTGCTTAAGCCTGTCAAAGACTCAAATGCTTATGCTCAAATATTGGAGGACTATAACAATGCCATAGCCCTGGAACCTAAAAACCATCAAACTTACCTGGCCAGAAGCAACTTTTTGAACAATATGGGCGAATCGGAAAAAGCGCTGAAAGATTATAATATGGTCATAGAAATGTCCCCAAAAAAAGAAGAAGCATACGCTAAGCGGGGCATCATTAAGATGAACAATTATGATTACCGGGGTGCTACACTTGATTTTACCCGATCGATACTTATCAGTCCAAACGAAGAAAGCAACTACCGCTACCGGGGGCTGTGCTACAACAACCTGAACAACTACAATGAGGCATTCAAGGATTTTTCAAAATCTATCGACTTGCTCAACAAGCAACTGGAAAACAGTGCCGACAAGGAAATAATGACAAATGTACTTGCCGAAACCTACCTGCTGCGCGGCCATTGCCTCAACCTGATGGGCAACAACGCCCAGGCTTGCAGGGATTTTTTGATGGCCCACAACCTGGGAGTGAAAAAAGGGCTCAATTACTATCGGAAGTATTGCGGTATATATTAATCCTTCACAAAATACCTTGTATTTTTTATGAATAGATCATCATTTTTGTTTTTGTTGGTATTAAGCCCTGTTTTTGGCTTCACTCAAAGTGCCAATGTTCCATTAAACCGCGATTACTATCACCTGCTGGAACGCTATGAAATACTGAATGGCCACTTCTCTGACCAATTCCACAGTGAAGTGAAGCCCTACCAGCGCCAGCGGGTAGGCGCATTTATCGACAGCCTCTATGACCACAGCGACTTGCTAAAGCTTAGTGAACGTGACCGATTCAATCTGGTTTACCTTGCCAACGACAGCTGGGAATGGACAGGCAGCGACAGCAGCGACAGCCAAAAGCCCCTGCTCAGGTACTTTTACAAAAAGAAGCCGGATTTACTGCATGTCGAAGTGCCTGACTTCGACCTACACCTCAATCCGGTCATTTACTTCAGTGGTGGCAAAGAGCAAGGTAGCGATATCACCACCTACCGCAATACCCGCGGCCTGGAGTTGCGAGGTGCTATCTCCCGGCGGCTGGGTTTTTATTCTTTTATGTCCACCACGCAAGCAGTGAATCCGGGCTATGTGCGTGATTATATCCAAAGCAATGGGGTGGTGCCGGGCGAAGGCTTCTGGAAAAAATTCAAAGACAATGGGGTAGATTACTTCACAGCCCGGGGTTATATCAACTTTGAAGTGGTAAAAAAATATGTTACCGCCGAATTTGGTTTCGATCAGACTTTTATCGGATCGGGTCACAGGTCCGTTATTTTGTCCGACTTTAGCCCCGGCTATACCTATCTGAAATTCAATACAAAAATCTGGAAACTGAACTACACCAATATATTTGCTCAGGCTTTTGCCGATCAAAAATATTCGGCCACGGGAAGCCTCGACGGAACCTTTCCGAAAAAATTTCTAGCCTCGCACCACCTGAGTATCGACATTTCCCGGCGGCTCAACATCGGCGTGTTCGAATCGGTGGTCATAGGCGACTCTACTGAGCGATTCAATGCCGCCTACCTTAACCCCATCATTTTTTACCGGGCATTGGAGCACCAGGGCGGAAGTAGCGAAAATGCCATGGTGGGTATGGATTTTAAATGGATCATCGGCCATTCTCTATCGCTATATGGTCAGTTGGTGCTGGATGAATTCCTGCTCGATGAAATTAAAAGCGGAGAAGGTTGGTGGGCCAACAAATTCGGAGGTCAAATGGGAGGCAAATACATCAATGTGGCGGCCATTCCCAACTTAGACCTGCAACTGGAGTACAATTTTGCCAGGCCATATTTGCATGCGCACGAAGATATCTATACCAACTATGCCCACTACCGGCAGCCATTGGGGCATACGCTTGGAGGCAATTTCACTGAGTTGGTGGGGATCATCAGGTATCAGCCCCTCAACAGGTTGTTTGTGACCGGCCAGATAAATATTGCAAACTACGGTGACGACACGCCAGACAGCAATTGGGGCAAAAATGTGATGAAAAGCTACAATACGCGGGAAATGGAATATGGCAACAAGATTGGGCAGGGTGTAGCCACAAAACTACTCTTTGGCCAGTTGATGCTGTCTTACATGTGGAAACACAACCTGTTTTTTGATGTAAGCGGCATCTATCGTACGCTCGATAGCGCACAAGATGCAAATGACACCAACACCCGCTACCTGAAAGCAGCCATGCGATGGAACATCGCACGCAAAATCCATGATTTTTAGGGAGGAAATGGTTCGATCATGACGATCCCATAATTACATCGCTATTTTTTTATCTGGCTTTATCTTTCTTTTTTTGTCCATGTTTTCGAAAACCAAACAATGAATACTTATTTAAGGATCTTATCATACGCCAGACCATGGCGCCGTTTTTTACCTTCTTACATGGTATTTTCTGTTTTGGCGGTATTGTTTGGCGTAATGAACATGGCACTGGTGGCCCCCCTGCTCAAAGTCATATTCAACGAAGGGTCAGATGTGGTGGAGCAGGTAGTGACCAAACCTGACTTTGCACTTACAGAAGAATATTTTGTGGGCATTTTTAAATATTATATGCAGTACATCATCGACACCTATGGCAAGTTTGGCTCACTGGTGTATGTCTGCATCGTGATCATCGCCTCTTTTCTGATGTCCAATATTTTCAAATATCTGTCTGCGGTGGTCATGGCCAAAGCCAAGGCCGATACCATCCAAAACATGAGGCAGGATATTTACAAAAGTGTAAGCAACCTGCATGTGGGCTATTTTACCGACCAACGCAAGGGCGACATCATATCGCGAATCACCAACGATATACAGCAGATTGAGAGCTCCATCACCCACAACCTCAAAATCATGTTTCGCGAGCCTTTGCAAATCATTGCCTATTTTTGGTTGCTGATTAAAATTTCGCCAAGCCTTACCCTGTTCACGCTCATATTGTTGCCTGTAAGCGGGTGGGCCATTTCCGCTATTGCCAAGCGACTCAAAAAACGGGCGGTCGAAAGCCAACAATCGCTGGGCAGGCAATTGAATATACTCGACGAAACCATCGGCGGCATGCGGGTGATTAAGGCATTCAACGCGGTAGGCTATATCAATGAGATATTTTCCGCCGAAGTCAAGCGCTATGCAGATATCGATTATGGCTTTTCTAAAAGGTATGAATTGTCAAGCCCTGTATCGGAAATATTGGGGGCGATATCCATATCGGGTATATTGTTTTACGGGGGCGATCTGGTGTTGAACAAAGGCACACTCGATGCCAGCTCCTTCATCACCTTTATTGCGGTTTTCACCCAAATCCTCCAGCCGGCCAAGGCCATTGCCGGAGCGGTGACACATTTTCAAAAAGGTATTGCCTCAGGAGAACGGGTCTTTGAAGTGATCGATATCCAACCCGCAATCGTCAATAAGGAAAATGCCAAAAAACTTGTTCAGTTCGAAAAGGAAATCGAATTCAGAGATGTCACCTTTTCTTATGGTTCCAAAAAAGTACTGGATAAAGTGAGCTTTACCGTGGCCAAAGGTAAAACCATCGCCCTGGTCGGGCCTTCCGGTGGAGGCAAATCGACCCTGGCCAATCTTATACCCAGGTTTTACGACCCCAACGAGGGGGAAGTACTCATCGATGGCGTGTCGCTCAAAGACTATGACTTCATATCTGTCCGACACCATATGGGCATTGTAACGCAAGATTCCATATTGTTTAATGATAGCATCAGAAACAATATTGCATTTGGGCTGGATCAGATAGATGAGGAGGCGGTAGTTGCTGCGGCCAAAAATGCCAACGCCCACGAATTTATCATCCAGGAAAAAGAAGGCTACCAGCGCAGTGTTGGCGATAGAGGCTCGCGCCTGTCGGGTGGCCAAAAGCAACGGATCACCATAGCACGGGCCCTGCTCAAAAACCCTGCTATACTCATCCTCGACGAAGCCACTTCGGCGCTCGATTCAGAATCGGAAATGCTCGTTCAGGATGCCATCAATAAGTTGATGAAAAGCAGGACATCCATTGTGATTGCGCACCGGCTGAGCACCATTCAAAATGCCGACGAAATACTGGTGGTACACGAAGGCAAAATAGTAGAAAGAGGCACCCACAGCGAACTGATGCAAATAGATGGCATATATCAGAAACTGACAGCCATGCAGGGATTGTAACCTTGTTTTTGAAATTGAAAATTATTTATCACGATTATTTTCATATCTTGAAAGCGGACTAAGGCCGAATTTTGTCGCCATTTCATGAAAAACTGAGGATTGCGCAATACATAATATTTTTAAGCTACATGGGCATCACCATTTTTATGGGCCTCAATGTAGATAAGATGATCAGCAAATTTGGGCTTTTGCACTTTTTTTCCTTTTTCCAGCAATGGCTCACCTATGGCAATCTTTTCTTTATCGCAATGCTGATCACAGAAAATATCCTCATTTGGTTTTTGAGGCGTCGGGCCAGGTATGCAGAAGACGATCGCGAGGACCTCATCATCAGAGTCAACGACCTGAGAAGACAATTGGAAGATTTGAAAAATAAAATAAAAAATAAGCTGTGATAGATATCATTTTGAATGAACTTAATGAAAGCGCCAGGGTGTTGGAGGCATTTGTTACGGAGCCAAAAAACCTGGAAAAAATAGAACAGGCCGCACAAATAATGGCCTCGGCCATCGCAAATGGAGGCAAAATACTGAGCTGTGGCAACGGCGGCTCACTTTGCGATGCCATGCATTTTGCCGAAGAGCTCACGGGCAGATTTAGAGAAAATCGCGATGCCCTACCGGCCATTGCCATTGCCGACCCCTCACACATTACCTGCGTGGCCAATGACTATGGGTTCGACCATGTTTATTCAAAATATGTACAAGGAGTAGGCCGGGGCGGCGATGTCTTGCTGGCCATCAGCACCAGCGGACGGTCTGCCAACATCATCAATGCCGCCAAAGCCGCCAGGGACAAAGGCATGAAGGTGGTGGCCCTTACGGGAAAGGATGGTGGTGAACTGGCAGGTTTGGCCGACATCGAGATCAGGGTGCCACACATGGGCTACTCAGATCGCATCCAGGAAATTCATATCAAAGCGATCCATATACTCATACTTTTGATCGAACAAAAAGCAAACTGATGTTTTCTAAAACCTTCGGCAGTGCCGTCTATGGAATCGACGCTACCACCATCACGGTAGAAGTCAACATACTAACCGGCACCAAATTTTTTGTAGTCGGTCTTCCCGACAATGCAGTAAAAGAAAGCCAGCACAGAATAGAATCTGCCATGAAACAGGTGGGTTTTTTTATGCCCAGGCACAAAGTAGTGGTCAACCTGGCTCCTGCCGACATCAGGAAAGAAGGCTCGGCTTATGACCTGCCCATCTGCCTGAGCATTCTCAAAGCCACCGCACAAATAGAAGCCCCGGGGCTCGAAGCATATGTGATCATGGGCGAACTCTCACTCGATGGCCTGGTAAGACCTATCAAAGGCGCTTTGCCCATAGCCATAGAAGCCAGAAAACACGGCTTCAAAGGCTTCATTTTGCCCAGAGAAAACGCGGCTGAAGCAGCCATAGTCAACAACATAGATATTATTGGGGTGGAAACGCTCCAGGAGGCTATAGATTTTTTTGCCGGGAAAAAGGAAATAATCCCGACCAAAGTGGACACCAGGGAGATTTTCCTTCATGAACAAAATGAATTTGAAATCGACTTTGCCGATGTACAGGGTCAGGAAAATATAAAACGTTCGCTGGAGATTGCTGCCGCTGGTGGGCATAACATTATCATGGTAGGCCCTCCGGGTTCGGGCAAGACCATGCTCGCCAAGCGACTGCCGGGCATCTTGCCTCCGCTTACCCTTCAGGAAGCCCTCGAAACTACCAAGATTCATTCGGTTGCCGGTAAGCTGGGAGCCGATGCCCACCTGATTTCCCAAAGACCGTTTCGCAGTCCGCACCACACCATATCCGATGTGGCCCTGGTCGGAGGCGGGGGCAATCCTCAACCGGGCGAAATCTCCCTGGCCCACAACGGGGTTTTGTTTCTGGACGAATTGCCGGAATTTAAACGCACCGTATTGGAAGTGATGCGGCAACCTCTCGAAGAGCGGCTCGTCAATATTTCCAGAGCAAAGGCTTCGGTACAATTCCCGGCCAATTTTATGCTCGTGGCCAGCATGAACCCAAGTCCATCAGGTGAGTTCTATTCAGAAGATGGCAACCATCCGGATTCGCCTATGGATGTAAAAAGATACCTGCGCAAAATCAGCGGCCCTCTGCTCGACCGCATTGACCTGCACATAGAAGTGACTCCGGTTTCATTCGACCAAATGACCGCCAATCGCAAGGCCGAACAAAGCAGTGTGATTCGTGAACGCGTCATCCACGCACGAGAAATCCAGTCCAGGAGATTTGTGGATGTACCTGATGTTTACAGCAATGCCATGATGCCATCGCAAATGGTGAAGAAGGTCTGCGCGATAAATGAAGCTGGCAAAACCCTGCTAAAAACCGCCATGGAAAAATTGGGTCTTTCGGCCCGGGCCTATGATCGCATCCTCAAGGTATCCAGAACCATTGCCGATTTGGCAGGGACTGAAGAAATCAGAATTGAGCATCTCGCGGAAGCCATTCAATACCGCAGCCTGGACCGCGAAGGCTGGATGGGATAGGCTAAAGGTAAGAAGAACTTACATAAACTATTTTCAGCAGATGAATACTTAACTGCATTTTTAATAGCTCTCGGGATGTGGAGTTGAATTGTGGCCACCAAATGTTGCGATTCGCTTAGACGTGGGAAGGGTCAATCTGACCCTGCGAGGAGTCATTATTTTAATAAGTTCATTATATTGGGTTCATTCATAAATCAACCATTTACATCATGAGAATACTTTTTGTTTGGCTGGCTTGTATATGTTCAAATGCATATTCCCAAATTGGACTAAAAGAATTTATAATTGGCGAGGAAATGGAACAAGGTTATTACATTTCCACTTTAGGTGGTATAAAATCAGAATTTGCTGTCTCTACCACAATACGAGGTAAAATAAAATCAATTTATTGCTTAATTGGACTAAGTTATTCCAATAATGAGACTCATGCTGCCTCGTATGTAGAGGCTAATAAAAAAAGAGTTGAAAGAAGAACTATTTTTAAAGAAGATGTGGAGCTAATTAAGAATGGTCTTAATGAGAAATTTGGTATTTTTATAAATGTTAATTATCCCGAAAAAAGGCATCCGGAATTTGTTTATAAAGAGAGATTTACACATTCAGGGAACGAATACATCTTTGTATTCTATGTATCACCCGATTTAAATACTTCAGTTGAAAAGTATTGGGTTAACGTTTCTATTACTAGTCAAACCTTAGAGGACATGGATATTAAGGAAAGAGAAATGAAGAAATTGAATGATTTTTAAGTCTCTAAAGAATATTGTAAATATCCCTTATTAAATCTGAATGAGCTTATAACTCAGGTAGTGAGTTTATTTTACACTCCCATTAGTTCTCAAAAATTTTAATTTCAGACCTCCTGACTTGACCATCGAAATATAGCAAAAAGGGCGAAAAGTCGTAAATTGTCATTGTCGCAAAACGCTATAGATATGCAGATGCAAATGCCAATATTTCCAACAGGAACCAAG
>JAAUQL010000172.1 GCA_012033595.1 Cyclobacteriaceae bacterium
GGCATAAAAAACGCCGATGAGGTGATGCAAGGTGCTGGAAAGTCGTTGGATGACCTGTTGCTGAGCTTGAAAAGAAAGGGCAATATCCAAGATGAAAGCTGGGATCAATTTTTAGCCGATTTCGGAAGAGATGTTTCATTACTCCGTAGATTTGACAATAATCCAGGGTTGGTAGAGGCGTGGAAGGTGCTAGATGACGCGGGCTTAGACAAGGCCTTGCGCAGTGATCCTGATAAGCTTACGAAGGTCAACCGCTATCTGGACAACAACCCTACTAAGGACGGCTTCATTGACGATCTGAAAAAGACTTCTGATCCGGGAAGGTTTGTGGATCGGACTTCTTGGGTTGATGACTTAAAAAGACAATATGACCCTAATGCCAATTCTGCCAATTTTACTACTCACGGTTTAGACAAGTCCGATATCCCACAATCAATTTATGATGATATGGTTTCGGAAGCCTCTGCGCCTCAATATCTAGATGGAGTCATTAATAGCGGTAGCAGTATTCCTAAAAAAATTGCAGCCTCTGAAGGTTACACACTGTATAAAGTTGTTCCTCGTGGTAATGCTGCTCCATCTCCTGGCACACCTTTTTGGGGGAAATTAGATGAACTAAACAAGCATGGAGCGACATCAGTTTTTGAGCAAAAAATGGGGCTTCCAGTGTCAAGTCACGGTGCAAAATATGATGTCTATAAAATTGAAGTAAAGCCAGGAGCGCAAGTAAATGTATTTGAGAATACAATTGCTAATACTACAGAGGCTGGATATAAGACAACAGGTGGTGCTACCCAATCATTAGTTTTGGATAGATCAAAATGGACAACCCCAGAACTAATCATATCAACAGAAATTTTTCCCCCAACCAATTAATATTTAGATGAAAGATTGTGAAATAACAGATATAGACAAAGAAAGAAAAGAAGTTGTCGAGTACGCCAGAAAAATCATTCATAGCAGTTCAAAAACTTCTAAAGAAGATGCTGAGAATGCAAAAAATAAGATAGTGGATTTTAGAATGAAACTGGCGTATAATCGTGGTACGGAAGCACTAGAAGGAAATTTTGAGTGGACACCAGTGTTTGACGATCTGATTAAAGAGCTCGAATTAATTAAAAGCAGTTTATCCAGCTAATTGCTTCTGCATATCCTCTTAATAAATTTCCAGCCAGTTACCCTACTCACCCCACGCACACGGTAAAGATCGTGCCGATGCAAGCCTCATCGCCCGATGCCAACAAAATACGCGATGGCCTCAACAAAATCTATCAACCCTACGGGGTCGATTGGGAGGTGGAGGTGCTTGCACCCTTTACCGACCGCAGTTGGGATGCGGATGGCACCGGCCTGCAAAGCACCGGCTCCAATATGTTCAGCCAGTACACGCCAGAGATGAAAGCGCTCAATGCTGCCTATGGCCTATCCAAAGGATATGACGAAACCTCAGCCTATCTGTTTTACTTTGCCGAGCAACCCGAAGAAGAAAACAACCTGCTGGGCGACATGCCATTGGCCAGCCAGGTGGGCTATATTTTCAGTAAAAACATCAACGATGCGGCCATCCACACTATAGCCCACGAATTGGGTCATGGCGTGTTTCATCTGCGCCATCCGTTTAGTGGCGGAAATGAAGGCCTTAAAGGCACCACCACCAACCTGATGGACTACACCGGCGGCCAAACCCTGACCAAGTACCAATGGGACCAAATCCACCAGCCGCGCCTTGTACTTTTCCCCGGGCTTCAGGGGGAGGATGAGGGGGCGATGATAATTGACAGATATAAATTCACATATAATGTAACCGAGCAACTTAGAGAAGTAGAAAGGCAGAATGAATATTTTGTTGTAGATAATCAGGGAACAATTGATCTGTTTTCAAATGCTTTGACCCAAGAAATAAATAGCAAACTTAAATCAGTAAATGACAATGGGCAACCTGTTTATGTTATCGTTGATTTATTTACCTACACGGAAGCTAAAGATGTTGACCAAGTTAAAAGTGAGGTAGATAAACAGGTTAAAGCATTAAAGGAAGCCAATGAGGATATAGTCATTATCGTAGCGATTGGACATAAACTTGTAAATGAAAACAATGTTCCACTGCAAGAAAAGCCGGATTTACTGATACGTTCTGAATTTTCTAAAAATCTGGAAGGTGCAACATCATTTAAGGACTGGAAACCTATTTACCAAGCTGACGAAGCACAGGTAACATCATTTATCGATGAATTAATTGCTGCATTGCCTTATAACTCCATATTTAATAGTGAAGACTGTTTGGAACTCACTTACCAGGAACTCGGCATCAGTTCTGCAAAGGAATTAAATCCAAATGCTGTAAAACAGTGGGTATTAAAATTTGCTGGGGATAATGGTGTAACCATTGATTACAGCTACACCGGTTATCCTGTTGTAATCAACACTGAAATACCAGTTGCCTCGCCAAACCAACCAGAAAACTCCAATGCTGATATAAACATAGCCGTACATTTTGATGAAGCTGGAAATAAAATAATCATTTGCCACCATTACAAAGCCGGGGCAATTGTGATACCATCGGTTACCGCTTCTGGCGAACCAGTTCAGGAAACCACAGTTGACGAAATTGTAGGTTTAAGCAAAGTTTATGCAGGGAAAGCCCTTGATTATGCGAAATCGGGCGGAGAGAAAATGCAGGCATTGTTTAATTCTGCCGTTAAAGGTGTAGTTGCAGCCAAAACGTGGACAAAAACCATTTGTGATAAAATGGAGGTTCCGCAGCCAGTTTGGAACGACATGGACAACAAAGAAGCTTATGACAGAAGCCCTGTGCATGTTGAACCAATACTTTCAGGGGTTGGAGATGGAACATTCGAGGAATTAAAAAGCATACCGGAACTCATTACCCTTGCTTTAGATGTTGCTTTTGATAAAGACATAAGAACCAGCCTTTGGAACTCCATAAAATCCATTTCATGGGAAGATGTGAAAAACATGCCAATGAAGATGGTAAAAGACAAAGTTGCCGTTTATGAACGTGGTGGCTCTATCGCAAAGCATGAAGGCGGTAAGGATGCAGTACAGGTTGAAAGCATGGTACTTGGTTTTGGTAGCCTAAAAAAGGGCAAAGAGGTGGCAGAAGAAGTTGGTGAGAAATTTGGTAAAGAAATTGCCGATATACTAAAGAAACTGCCAAAAGAATTAAAAGATAAACTTGATAATTTTGAGCCTGATAAGTTTAAGAAAATACTATCCGATTTAAAGGATGATGATTTAGTTGTAAAGTTTGTTGAAAAGCCTGAATTACTTGACGCTTGGGAAAAATTATCAGAATACCCAATAATCAGAAAAGGGGTAAGCAATCTTGAAAATCTATCTTCTGTACTTACCAAGTATTCATTCTCTGACGCACAAATAGGAGAGCTGACGGAAGCAATTGCGAAATGTGCTAGCAAACAAAAGATGTTGCAACAAATAAACTATGCAACGAAATATATTGATGCAAAGAAACCTGCCGATCTTCTAGCGTTGGCTAAGATAGCTCCAATTAAAGCATTAAGAAGTGTAACTGGTTCAAATGGCAAAGTTGCAATTATTGGCAGGAAAATGGACTTGGTTAAAGTTTATAAAGATGAACTGGTAGCTGCAGGAAAACAAGTTGAAATTTTTGATGGAGATATTATTCCTGCAAATGCAAGAAAAGAAATGGCTGATGCTTTGGAAACCGGTAAATGGTTAGATGAAACATCAGAAATGTTTAATGCTAATCGAGAATGGGCTGAAAAGCTAGTAAAAGAAGGCTATGAGATAATAGATGTTGGTAATCCACTCAAGCAGGGTGAAAGTATTTTTTATAATTTAGAAATGAAAATAATCTTTGGAAATTAATTGTTTATGAATCTTTCAAGCAAACAAAAATTTTATAAAGATACCCTACTTTCAAAGGATTTCTTTTTGGTCAAAGGGTACGGTTATCAGCACTTGTCAACCAATAAAGATGATGAAACTGGTAAAGTAAATATTGTGTATATTAATAAAGCCATTGAAAGAGAGGCTGAGTTTTGTTTTATTCCATTCAATGCAAAAAATGAAGAACATGATTTAATAAGATTGAATATTATAAAAGATGCTAATAGCTTTATTAATCTACAAAACTACCTGAGATATAAAAACATAGAAGGTTTTACAAGAGTTAGTGTTAGTACACCTGAAGAATACTATAATGAATTACGTAAAAGCAATCCTTTTTACCTGATAAATATTCAGGGAGATTTTATTTATCAGTTAAGGTACTTTCTTGATTACATTGAAAAAATATCTAACAAATACTTGAAGAAAATATTGGAAGGAAAAGACTGGGAAGAAATCCCCTTTGATTGGGGGCCATACAAATAACAAGCAAATGAAATTTTAATTACACAAAACATTGGCATATTGAAGTAGTTCTTCGTCCTGCACCATTTGAAAGGAGTAAACATCATTTTCGGCTAAATCGCCAATAGCCCAATTGTTAAAGATAAAATATACAACAGGTGTTCCGGCTGCCGGAATTACCTGTTTTTCATTTTTAAAACGTACTGTGGAAATGTAATCCCGGGTCAGGAGTAACTGAAATATTTTGGCTAAACGAGCCAAAGAATTACCATGATATTGTTCGCTTATGAACTCGGGCTTGTAGTAATAATAACCGGGAGAATTTGGGAACTCCCCCCTCCACCGCGGAAGTTACTTCCGCGCCTTCAATAATCCTCCAGAGCTTTATGTAGGCACTCCCCACGCTAAGGAATTCGAAGTGCTTGGCGATGGGTATTATGTGCCCTGGAAGTTTATCCCCAAAGTACAGGGCGACAAGGTACGGGCAGCACTCAAAGGCGACCTCGATCCGGAAAGGTCATTTTCAAGAATACCACAGGCACGGTATTCTCGGCAGAGCGGAAAGGCAAGTCTTTTGAAATCAACCTGCGCGCCGAGCGGGGT